>JANXXH010000054.1 GCA_025350705.1 Gallionella sp. | reverse complement strand
AGAGGTATCGATCTCTGGAAGTTACTCGAACCGGAATATAGGTAAACTGATTTCAAATCGGCACCAAAATAAATTGCTTCGCAAGCCGCGCCAATATTTAATCTTGGCTCGGCAATTTGTAAATTAACCGGACACTACTGAGATTTGATAATTTAGTATATTGTTCAACTTCGTGCACCGGAAATAATTGCAGCTTTTGAAATTTGGTTGTTGCCGCACTGCCAGCCGAACAAAACGACAGCAACTCCAAAGTTAAATCAAATAGTGAGGCAAGATTATGTTGTTTGATGAGTTCGATCGGGAAGTTTTTGACAGCGGGCAGCAGATTTTCAAACATGGTGACTTTGGTGATTGCGCCTATCTTATCGAAGAGGGCGAGGTCGAGATTTTGGTTGAGGAACAGGGCATCGAACGCCGGGTCGGACTGGCAGGCAAGGGCGAGCTTTTTGGGGAAATATCCTTGATTGACTATCAGCCACGCACTGCAACAGTAAGGGCGATCGAGAGAGCGGTGCTTGTTCCTATTCCACGAAAGATGATGGAAAAATTATTGGAAAGAAGTGACCCGGTTTTGCGTCATTTGTTGCTGGTAATTCTGGAACGTTTCAGGCACAGCAACGATGGCTCGGCGTCTTTGTCGCCAAGCGCAATGATTTCACAGAAACAATCCCGGCGCCGCAACGCGGTGAAGGGTGTGGCGACGCAAAAACTATCACTCGCTCACGGGATGAAACATGCTTTGGCCCGCGAAGAGTTCCATCTCTACTATCAACCGATATGCAGTCTTTCAGATGGGCGTGTTGCCGGATTCGAAGCGCTGATCCGATGGCACCATCCGGCTGACGAAGTGATGCAGCCCGAAGATTTTCTGTGGATTGCCGAGCAGGCAGGCTTGATACATGAAATTTGTCTTTGGACGCTGGGGCGCGCATGTAAAGATTGGGTGACGCTAAAAAAATTCACGGAGTTTGAAGCGCCATTCATCAGTGTAAATTTATCGGCAGCCCAGTTAAGCAATGAGATGTTGGCGGAAGATGTGAAATTCATCCTTGCGAGCCAAAATATGAATGCTGCGGAACTGAAGCTGGAATTGACGGAAACAGTTATGGTCGGCCAGCCGGAGATTGCGTTGAAGATCATGCGGCAGCTGATCGACTTGGGTTGCAGCCTTGCGCTTGATGATTATGGCGCGGGCCATTCCGGATTGAAGCATTTGCAGCAATATCCGCTCGATACGCTAAAGATCGATGGCGCTTTTGTCGAGCCAATTATGGAATCTGCGCAGAGTCTGGAAATCGTTCGTTCATCGGTTGCGCTGGCGCATTCGCTGGGTATGAAAGTGATTGCTGAAGGTATTGAATCCGAAGGAGTGAAGACAAAACTGCTGGAAATAAAGTGTGATTTCGGACAGGGCTGGTATTTTGGCAGGGCCGTCACGTTGCAAGAGTTGGCACTGCGTTACGCAAAAGCATAACTTGACAGAGATTTAAAACGGCCCGGCTTTAGAATTGTTCTTCCGGTCCCAGATACCGCCACTGTCCCACTGGCAGATTACCCAACTTCACTTTACCGATGCGGATGCGTTTCAGCCCGGTCACGCTCAGGCCGACCAGTTCACACATGCGGCGGATCTGCCGCTTTTTCCCTTCGCGTAGAACGAATCTCAACTGGTCCTCGTTTTGCCAGGTTACCTTGGCAGGCTTGAGATATTCGCCGTCCAGTTTGAGCCCCTGGTTGAGCAAGGCAAGCCCGCTGTCCTCCAGTTTACCCTGCACCCGCACCAGATATTCTTTATCTACTTTTGAGTCTTCGCCTACCAGTTGCTTGGCGATGCGGCCATCCTGGGTCAGTACCAGCAAGCCCTGCGAGTCAATATCCAGCCGGCCTGCCGGGGCGAGCCCAAGCAACTGGCTGCGGTGAAAGCGCAACGGCGAATGATCCTCCGGCCAGCGCGTTGCGCTATCCAGCAAAGTGATCGCCGGTTTGTAATTGTGCTCGGCCTGACCGGACACATAACCGATGGGTTTGTTGAGCAAGATCGTCACGCGCTGCTGTTGAGTGTTTTGCGCGGCAGTGCGCAACTTGACTTGCTGGGTGGGATAGACCTTGCTGCCCAGTTCGCTGACGATCTCGCCATCGACTTCAACCCAGCCTTTTTCGATATAGTTATCCGCTTCGCGGCGCGAGCACAGGCCGAGTTCGGACATGCGTTTGGAGAGGCGGATCTTTTCCATGTGAATCTTGCGCTGACAGTTATGCAGGGCGTGATTTAAGCACAAAGCTGTGCGCTGGGAGAAATAAAACTTGGTAAAGGATGTTACTGGCCGTTGAATGGAAGGGTGAGGCATGCAAAACAGGTTCGTTGCAATACCTCTGACATATTGTCGCAACAGAATCTATAAGGGGTTGGCTGTATACCCCGGTTGCAATTGACCAGTGTTAGTCGTGGTCGCGCCATTCTGAGAATGAGTATCAATAATTTCAACCATAGCTCCGACAGTTGGAGATAAATAAAATGTAATATTTTCCGTGGCCGATACTTCATTGTCTATTTGCAAGCAATCGCGAAATGTTCCGGCAGGAACGGTTCGCGTGACATTAAAAGCTGAAATCTTCACATTCGGTACACCCATTGGTGATGTGGCGTAGGTGGTTCCCACCGTGAAAATGGCGGGGAGAACCAGTCGAATTATTACACCAGTGTTGCTGTCAGTAAAAGAGGATATCCACGCGCCCGCTGCATCAATTTGATCCGTGTGTGTTGGGGGGCTTCCATATGATGAAGTTTCATAAAAAGTTACTACACCATTATTGGGAAGGATAATGGTGCGTGTCGAAGTAGCTCCTGTTGTCCAGAGCCATGACCATGTGTTACCCACCGCCGTTTTGATGAAGTACTGGGCTGCTGTGCCGGATACACCTCCGCTAATTGTGTTTGCGTATGCTGCGGGTAGCGCGGTGTTAAGACTTGTGACAGCGGCAGTTGAGAAACCGGCGGTGGATGCAGAATCCAGCAATACCAGGTAAGAGACTTTGGTTTTAGTCATGGCAGTTTGCAGCGCAGCCAGCATGTCATCGCCGGGGTCGCCGGGAGTCGCAGTGAATTTGGTGGTGATCGGGTTGATCTTGCTGAGCGGAAGTCCGCTCAGCGCTGTGCGCAGGTTGCCGAGGGCCGTATCGACTGAAGTTGCCGTGACGGTCGTGAGAGTCGCATCTGCCAGCCCGGCGAACCATGCATCAGGAGCCTTTCCTGCCAGATTGGCTACGGTCAGGTCGGTCAGCGGAGTGACGTTTGCGGTGTATGAGCCGGAGGTGACAGAATGATAAGTTATAAGATTGTTTATGTTGTTTATCTTGCCGCCCTTTACTTCAACCGCACAAGGCAAAGGCTGTTCGGGAAGGATGACTTGCCAGGCGCCGCTGCTCGTGGTGGTGCTGAATGCATTTCCCCCTGCGCACTTGACCTCGACTGCACCGTTGACGATCGGGCTGCCCACTGCGGCTACGCCGCCCAAGGTGCTCTTGCTTTCACCGCCGCAAGCAGTCAATGCGCATGCCGCCAATAGCGGCAGCGCTATCTTGTAAAAACTGGTTTTAATTTTATTCTCCCTGGTGAAACTCAAGATTACTTGCGTGACACCAGAGGAAAAGTTGCGACTATTTCTTCAAGGACTCCACGATAATAACCGTGTCAATGGTATTACATATTGGGGAGGTAAATCAATTTTGCGTTCACACTGCAGGAAATCGCGGGTTCGGCCCAATAAAAAGTTGCCGGAGACGAGCATAACCTGCGCGCAACGGCACGGCTGGCTGTTTTAGTAGCTGTGGCTGATTCCCATGGCGAACGACCACGGTGCGGTCAATTGACCAGTCGTTCCAGAGGGTGCCGCTGGATCAGAGTTGGCATATTGCAACAACGCAATTTGCACAAAAGTATATAAGTTGGTTTTGGGTGCAACTATGTAGCTCAGACCGGGGCTGATGTTCAGGCTATGTCCACCGGAGGCGGGGTTCGCATTCAGTCCGGTATCGCGGTTTTTGAATTGTGTATTCAGTTGCAGCAAACCGGTGAGTGTGGGTGCAAATGCGTAGTGTGCGCCCAGATCCAGATTCAGCGCATTGCCCGGACGATAATCGTCGCGCGCGTTCATGGCAGATTGCAGCTGTCCGCTGACGAACCATCCCCACGGCGAATCTTCAATGTCACTGTGGTAGTATGTGCCCAGCAACACATCGGTGCTGCCTGTGCCGGGCTGGCTGGAACGTTCCAGCACATAGGGTGTGGTTGGACTGGCCGGATCGGGCGGAGTCATGGTCTTGTTGGTCGCGCCAGTGGGCAGCTTGATACCGAAACTCATTCCGCTGCCGGCATGGTGTTCGGCGGAATCGAATTTGTATTTTGCCAGCACACGTATATCGCCCAACCCGGTAAATTTCGCCTGTTGGACGAATGGGACCGGAGGTGAAGGAGAATCAAAAGTATGCGTATGGTCACGCATCACCACAGGCATATCCAACGCAACATTCCATTTCTGGTCGACAGAGTAATCCAAATCCAGATTCAACATTTGATTGATGGTGCGCAGGTTCTCGATCTCTGTATTCGATCCAGTGGGTTGAGCGGGGGCAATTTTTGAGGAGCCGCTGCGGAACGTGTTGGCGTTGGCGTAGGAATAGCGCAGATCGACACGCAAGGAATCATCATTCACCAGCCCTTGCGTGTCCCAATGGGTATTGACGGAGCAGAACGACGAGCCGCAAGAAGCATAAGCGTTGGCGGTGACTAGTAGTGCAATGAGCAGCAGCTTTGTTTTTATTTGGAGAGTCAGTGATTAAAATTCCGAGTAGCCATTATATAACAATTATGGTGGCTGACCATGCGGCATATTGTAGCACCCTTCTTGCGTGAAGCAATTTCATTGCGGTTGGCGTCATCCGCAACGAATCGGTTATGCTGCAAGTGTTTTGCAAAACATCGGGCAGTGATTTCTGTATGGGCTTATTGAAGAACGATTATAGCTGGGCATTGCTCGCCGGATTGAGTTGCGTGTTCGGCTTTGCACCATTTGGTATTTTCCCGATTCCGCTGTTGGCTCTTGCCGTATTGTTCGCGCTTTGGCAGCGTGCCGGAACGCCGCGCAAAGCCGCATGGTTGGGTTTCGCTTTCGGTTTGGGTTTGTTCTGCGCGGGCATCGGCGGGATTTATATCGCCATGCATGTGTATGGCGACATGCCGTTGCTGCTTGCGCTGCTGGCAACGCTGCTGTTCGCGGCATTCTGGGCGCTTGTTCCCGCCTTGGCGGGCTATACGCAGGCGCGCATTCCTGCGGCGGGTGCGCTACGAATCACGCTGGTCGTGCCCGCTATATGGGCGCTGCTCGAGTGGTTTCGCGGTCTGCTGGTGACGGGCTTCCCATGGTTGGTTTTTGGTTATGCGCATAGCGACGATCCGCTGGCGGGCTACGCACCGTTGCTGGGTGTGTATGGCGTATCGCTGGCCGCAGCAGTGAGCGCCGGGCTGTTGCTGTTGCTTTGGCAGTCGCGCTGGAGCAAGCAAGGCAAGCTGGCAATAATATTACTGTTTTCCATTTGGGGGCTCGGAGCATTGCTGCGTACCATCGCATGGACTCAGCCTCACGGCGAACCGTTCAGCGTGGCACTGGTGCAGGGCAACATCGCGCAAAATTTAAAGTTCGATGAAGATGCAATGGTGGGTACGCTGGAAACCTACCGTCGTCTGGCTTCGCAAAATGAGGCGCGTCTCACCGTGCTTCCGGAAACCGCGCTGCCCTTGCTGCGCCACGAGGTACCGCCTATCCTGGTTGAACAATTGCGCAATCGCGCGCGCCAAAACGGTGGTGACATGTTGATTGGCTCCTTTGAGCGCGACCATGGCAGCTACTACAACAGCGTATTCACACTGGGTGAGGCTGATGAGCAACATTACCGCAAGCAACATTTGGTGCCCTTTGGGGAATTCATTCCGTTGCGGCCATTGTTGGGCTGGTTCATCAACGGCGTGCTCAACATCCCGATGGGCGATCTGGCGCGCGGCGATGCGCAGCAAGCCCCGCTTGAGATTGCAGGGCAAAGAGTGGCAGTGAACATCTGCTACGAAGATGTGTTTGGTGAAGAGATCATCCGTGCGTTGCCTCAAGCTACGTTACTGGTAAATGTAACCAACGATGCATGGTACGGTGATTCTCCTGTGGCTGCGCAGCACAACCAGATCGCCCAACTACGCGCATTGGAAAGCGGACGCATGATGCTGCGCGCAACCAATACCGGTGTCACCTCCATCATTGGCGCGGATGGCAAAGTATTGCAGCAACTGCCGCAACATGTGGAGGCCGTGCTGCTCGGTGTGGCGCAAGGCTATGATGGCTTCACTCCCTATGTACGCTGGGGCAATGCGGCGGTGTTGCTGGTGATCGCACTGATACTGGCGGGAGCCTGGTCGCGGAGGAAACGGAATGCGGTTTGAGAGTATAAAAAAATGCAAAATGAAAATTCACCATCCTTCCTGGAAGACCAAGCAAATTCAGCAGTGAATCGCTGCAACATAAATCCATGTGCAAGAACGCCAGCTTATATTACGACCCAATTGGGGTTTGTGAGGGGCGGTACTTTTACGTCAAGGTGATTTCGTGTTACCCTTCAATTATGTGATTTTGGTCATTTATTGTGTTGTTAGTGGCCGGAGATAATAGTCAGCCTGATGCTATACGTTAGTGGCAGACGCATTGTCTGGAAACAGTTGCTCGCAGAGCGGCAACCGGCTGCAACATTGGTTATTTGAAAAAGGGTGAAAACAAGTGAATACTTTTTGGCTGATAGTTGCGGGATTGATTATTGTTATTGCCGCTGCGTTACTTTTTGTATGGTTACCTTGGTTGCGCAACAAGCAAAAGGAAACTTTGCATGACCCGAAGGGTGTGATGGCCATACTTGCGGGAAACCAGGCGTCGCTGATCGTGGGCGGCATAGCAATTTCTTTATTTGCGTTGGCCATGTATTTCGCGTGGACCAAGCCAAGCACCTCTACCGCGTCCCAGATGGCGCAAAATGCCCCGATGGCGCCGGAACATGTCGAAATGATAAAGTCCTTGGCCGCGCGTCTGGAGCAGAATCCCGGTGACGGCAAAGGTTGGGCTATGCTGGCAAGAGCCTATGCGGTGATGGGACGTTTTAATGATGCGTTGCCTGCTTACGAAAAAGCGGTGAATTTGATACCGAACGATCCGGTTTTGCTGATCGACTATGCCGATGTAATGGCAGCAGTGAACGGCAAGAATTTGCAAGGCAAGCCAACAGAGTTAATTCAGAGTGCGCTCGTAATCGACCCCGCTAACATCAAGGGCTTGAATTTAATCGGTACGGCTGCATTCCAGGCCGGGGATTACACCCACGCAGTGAGTTATTGGGAAAAGTTATTGCAGTTGTTGCCACCAGATTCTCCTGTTGCCAAATCTATTAACACTAGCATTGCAAATGCGCGCGCCCAAGCAATGGGCAAAGGGGAAGCGGGCAAACAACCCGTGCAAGGTGAGGCGCAGTCGGCTACCGGCGGCGCGCAGATTAGCGGTGTGGTGAAGCTGAGCCCCGCGTTGGCAGGAAGGGTGGCGCCGACTGATACCGTGTTTGTGTTCGCCAAGGCCGTTACCGGGCCGCCCATGCCTATCGCTGTGATTCGCGCTCAAGTCAAAGATTTGCCGCAAAAATTCATGCTTAATGATTCGATGGCGATGATGCCGACGATGAAGTTGTCAAATTTTCAGGAAGTGGTGGTTGGCGCGAAAATCTCCAAATCCGGCAGTGCTACGCCGCAGAGCGGTGACTTAAGGGGCGAAGTTGCGTCGGTCAAGGTTGGCACTGGCAATGTGCAGCTGGTGATCGACAAGATCGTTCCATAGGCCGGGTTAATTGACCCGTTTTGCAAATCTGTCCGTTCTTATCCTGCGTTTCCCTTGATCTGAAAGTAGTTCAGCAAAAACGTGGGCGGCGAGCATATATATCGGCAGGGCGACGCGGCGTGGGAATTCTGATCTTAAACGGCATTCTTACTTCACACATAGATGCGTTCCAATATCCTTGGCGGGCTGAATGTGAGGTTCTATTCAGAACTCTTCTGTTCATACGCAATAGCAAAATAACGCACGGGTTCGCAGGGAAACGAATTTGAAGCAGTGACGCAATGCTTCATCTAAAGATATGTTTATCTGGGCAGTATGCGGCCGCCTGCTGTTGCGGAATGAATGATGATTTGGAGGCTGATTGCGGCGTACAATTGAAATTATGAATATATTCATTTTGGGGAAGTTGCAATGAACCTTTCGATGTCTGAAATCGCCATTCAGCCTCGTATTGATAAAGAGATCGCTCCACAGCAGGCAGCACAGAACATCTCTGAGATACCTCTTCGGGTCAAGGGATTTCTGGCATTTGCCGCCGTCGTGATCTATGCGGTACTTCTAACTACTTTTACTTTTAATAAAAAGGCGGAGCTGGTAGATGAGTTCGAGCATCTGCGGGATCTTTATCAAGTAGAGGACGGACTCCGGCAGGTGGATGCGACCGCCTTTCATATTGTCATGGCGGTTTTCATGAATTCTAAGACTGATGACCAGAAAGTGGTGATACAGCGCTTCATGGAAAATTTCGAGTTGCTAAAGAAAAAAAATGCCGAATTGACTATGCATTATCCCCTTGCCGGCGTTAATCTTGCCGGAGTCGAGCAGGCCGTTGCGCGAGCCAATGCACACCCATCTGCAGAGGGATTGGCCGCGATGAATGCTGAATTGATCAAAGTCAAGATCGAGATCACTCAGCATATAGATGAATCTACGCGAGAACAAAAAGCAACGGCTGAAAACTTTCACATGCAGTGGGATTCGGCTGCGCTTGCCTCGCTGTTGTTCGGATTGATCGGTCTGTTATTGCTTGGGGCGATCATCGGGTTATTTTTCACGCGGCTAACCAACGATTTACACACACTGAAAGCCAGAGCTCTGGGCATCATCAAGGGGGAACGGAATGCGCAAAATCCGGTGACCCGCAACGACGAGGTGGGTGAATTGATGCAGGCGGTGAACCAAATGGCAAGCGCTCTGGACGAACGTGAAAAAGAATTGGTGATTGCACGGCAGAAATTCTTTCACCGCGAGAAAATGGCGGCGGTGGGTGCGCTGGCTGCCGGTGTGGCCCATGAAATCGGCAATCCCATCGCGGCCATGTCTGGCGTGTTGCAGGAAATGGTTGCCGAACAGATGGCGGGACGGCGCCAATTGAAAGGAGGCAGCAAGCTGGACGTTCTTCAGACCCAAATCCAACGTCTTTCTGCGATTACCCGCGAGATATCGGGATTCGCCGCCCCCCAACCGAAGGAGCGACAGTTGCTGGATATGAATGGGTTGGTGCGGACGACTGCCGGCCTGATGGGCTATGATAAAAGGATGAATCGGGTGAGCCTGAGACTTGACCTGGATATCCAGTTACCGGCGATATATGGCGTGGCCGACCAGCTCACGCAGGTGATCATGAACTTGTTGATCAATGCCGCCGACGCGTTAGGCTCCAAAGAGGAGGGCGCGCTTGAGATCTCTCTGCGCAGCGAGATATCCGGCGACTATGTATGCCTTACCGTGACGGACAACGGTGGAGGCATGGATCGGGAAACTCTCAATCGGGCGTTCGAGGCCTTTTATACCACCAAAAGCAAAGGCACCGGGTTGGGCTTGTCACTCTGCTATTCCATCATAACCGGACATGGCGGTACGATAGAGATCGATTCAACTCTCAAGGAAGGGACTCAAGTGCGGGTATTCTTGCCGTTACCCGCAGATAACGAGGGAGACGCATTATGACCTCGCTGCAACTACTGGTCGTAGAAGACGAACCGGCCATTCGCCAAGTGGTATCTGCCACATTGCGCAAAGCGGGACATTCCGTGGAGCAGGCTGCCGACGGAGAAACGGCAATGAAAAGACTTTCTCAGGGAGATATAGATATCGCCCTGTGCGACATCAAACTGCCGGGTTTGAGCGGCATTGAAGTGTTGCGTCAAGCGAGATCCAGCGGCATCGACACGGCATTTATCATGATGACTGCCTTCGCCTCGGTAGATACGGCAATCGAGGCTATCAAGGCAGGTGCTGCAGATTACATGATCAAGCCCCTCAACAACGATGAGCTCCTGCACCGTTTGGCCAAGGTGGGCGACCTGCGCGGGCTGCGCGCAGAAAACCGGGTTCTGCGCAGGCTGGTATTAGGCGCCAACTCGGAAGTGTTCGGCTTTAACTCTCCCGCTATGCGCGAAATGGAACATATGGCGGCCAAGGTGGCGCGCACCAACAGTAGGGTGCTCATCACTGGCGAGAGCGGTACTGGCAAGGGTGTGGTCGCGCGCCTGATACACCAGCAGAGCCCGCGTGCTGAGGGTCCTTTCATTCCCGTTAACTGCGGGGCCATCCCCGAAAATCTGGTGGAAAGTGAGTTCTTCGGTCACACCAAGGGTGCTTTCACCGGGGCGGATAAGATCAGGAAAGGGTTGTTCCTGGAGGCGGATGGGGGAACCATTTTTCTGGACGAAATAGGTGAGCTACCTCTCGGACTGCAAGTAAAACTGTTGCACGTGATCGAGCAAAGGGAGGTGCGCGCTGTGGGCAGCGAACAGTCGCGTCGGGTGGATGTGCGTATTGTAGCTGCAACCAACCGTGATTTGAGCGAAATGGTCTCGCAAGGAAAGTTCCGCGAAGATCTCTTCTTTCGGCTCACTGTCTTTCACATACACGTACCGCCTCTGCGGGAACGGCGCCAAGATCTCTCAGCCCTTATCAGATTCCTGCTCCAACGTAACACGCGGCGCATGGGAAGCGGAGGACAGCAAATATCTCTCGATCCGGGTGTTGAGGAGCTTCTGGTGAAATATGACTGGCCGGGAAATGTGCGTGAGCTGGAAAATGTCATTGACCGCGCACTCATCCTGGCCGACAGCGGCCGCATCACGCTTGCCGATCTGCCGCCGCAAATCACCAAGGCAGATCAATCGGCGCGCCTGGGAGATAGCCTTCAATCTTCCGGTTCATTGCGAGAGCAAGTACGGAAATATGAAGTGGCCCTTATTACCAGAACAATAGAGGAAAGTGGAGGGGATCGCCGCGCTGCCGCGCAGAAACTTAACATCGGCTTGTCCAGTTTGTACCGGAAACTGGAGGAGCAGGAGGGGGAACAAGATGAACCTCTGCTAGAGGGTGGCCCTTCGCGTGACGAAGTCCGGCAGGAATAAAGTTGCTTGCCTGAATGAATGCTGCCTCAAGAGGTGCGTATCTGCGTAAAGAATCATGCGCGGGATTGCGCGGATCGTTTGAAATCACTTTCCCGCTTTAGTTCTGCTCTTTTGCCCAGGAATCTTTCAACGTCACAGTGCGATTGAACACCAGCTTGCCACCCGCCTGATGGTCGCGGCGGTCAGCGCAGAAATAGCCTAATCGCTCGAACTGGTAGCGCGCTTCCGGTGCGGCATCTCTCACGCAAGCCTCGACCCAGCCTTGCGCCACGCTTAATGAGTATGGATTGAGGTAATTGAAAAAATCGAATTCTTTATCCGCATCCGGTTCCGGCACGGTGAACAGCCGGTCATATATACGGATCTCGGCCTGCAGAGCGTGTGTACAGGACAACCAGTGAATTACGCCCTTCACTTTGCGCCCTGCAGGATTTTTGCCCAGCGTGTCAGGGTCTATCGAACAACGCAGCTCAATCAGTTTTCCTGCAGCATCTTTGATAGCCTCGTCACAGCGCAGTACGAAGCTATACCTCAAGCGAACTTCTCCGCCTATGGTTAAACGTTGCCAACCGTCCGGCGGGTTTTCGCTGAAGTCATCGGCTTCGATCCAGATTTCCTTGCCGAGCTGAACGAGCCGCGCTCCAAACTCAGCGTGCTGAGGATGGAAACCCGCTTCGCGCGATTCGGTTTGTCCCTCCACAAAATTAGTCACCACCACCTTTAGCGGATTGATCACCGCCATCACGCGCGGCGCCTTGGATTCAAGATCATCGCGTATGGCTGATTCCAGCTCGGCCATGTCAACAGTGTTCTCGCTCTTCGATACTCCGATGCGCTTGGCGAATTCGCGTATGCCTTCCGGCGTGTAGCCTCGTCGTCTCATACCTTGAATCGTTGGCATGCGCGGGTCATCCCAGCCGCTCACGCGCTTTTCATTCACCAATTGCAACAGCTTGCGCTTGCTGGTGATGGTGTAATGCAACTCCAGTCGCGAAAACTCGTACTGGCGCGGGTGGCAAGGGATGGTGATGTTATCCAGCACCCAGTCGTAGAGCGGGCGGTGATCCTCGAATTCCAGTGTGCACAGAGAGTGAGTGATGCCTTCCAGCGCATCGGAAATGCAATGGGTATAGTCGTACATCGGGTAGATGCACCAAGCATCGCCGGTGCGGATATGATGGACGCGACGGATGCGGTAAATCGCCGGGTCACGCATGTTGATGTTGCCGCTGGTCATGTCGATCCTGGCGCGCAACACGCGGCTGCCATCGGCGAATTCTCCAGCGCGCATGCGCGTAAACAAGTCCAGATTCTCCGCCACGCTGCGTTCACGATAGGGACTGTTCTTGCCCGCATGCGTCAACGTGCCGCGATATTCGCGCATCTGCTCGGGCGTGAGATCGTCCACATATGCCAATCCTTTCTGGATCAGCTCGACCGCAAATTGATATAGCTGCTCGAAATAATCCGACGCCCAGCGCACTTCGCCATCCCACTGGAAGCCCAGCCAGCGCACATCGTCCTGGATGGATTGCGCGTATTCCTCGCTTTCCTTTTCCGGATTGGTGTCATCAAAACGCAGGTTGCATTTGCCGTGATAATCTTTTGCCAAACCGAAATTCAGGCAAATGGATTTGGCGTGGCCGACATGCAGATAACCATTGGGTTCGGGCGGAAAGCGTGTGACAATACCGCGGTGTTTGCCACCGGCCAGATCAGCATCGATAATTGAGCGGATGAAATTGGAAGTTACAGGTAGTGGCGTGCTGCTCATGTTGGGTTATTCCCGGCTTTATGTATGGTTAACGATTTAGGTGGTGGATTTTACCCGAAATCCGAGCCGCCTCTGACAGACAGAAACTGTGAAAATGTGCGGGTTATTTGGTAGAATCCGTCGCGATTAAAATAACTCCGTGCGTCTGAAACGGTTCGTGTGCGCTTGGAATACGTTATTCTGGAACTGAACAACTTATGAATACACTTTGCTGTTTTAACCGCTATGCCGCGCTGTTCGCGGGAACGTTGCTGCTGTGTGTCAGCCTCGGCGTTCATGCCGACGACGTTGAAGATGCCACCAAGTTGTTCAAACAAGGACAGCACAGCCAGGCCTTGGACAAGGTAAATGGTTATCTCGCCAGAAAGCCGAAAGATGCGCAAGCGCGTTTCCTTAAAGGACTGATTCTCACCGAACAAGGCAAGATCGCTGATGCCATCAAAACATTCGCGGCTTTGACCGATGACTACCCTGAATTGCCCGAGCCTTATAACAACCTCGCCGTGCTGTACGCCGGCCAAGGTCAATACGACAAAGCCAAGCAGTTACTGGAAAGGGCGATAAACACTCACCCAAGTTATGCCACCGCGCACGAAAATCTCGGTGATATATACGCCAAGATGGCCAGCCAGGCATATGACCGTGCATTACAACTGGATCATGGCAATCCAATGACGCAAACCAAGCTGGCAATGATTCAAAATCTGTTTGCCGATGGCACACACAATAAAGAAACTTCAGCACGCAGCTCCTCTACACCTGTTAAAGCCGAGGCGGCACCAGTCATTACCGGGACGAGCCATCCTAAAACCGTTCAGCAAGTGCCTGCCATGGCCGTAACCGTAATTAAAACCTCATCCGCCGCCCAATCTACCGAGAATGCCGACAACTTAGAGGGCGGCAAGGAAGCTATCGAAGCAGTCAAGTCTTGGATTGCCGCATGGTCGTCCAAGAATACGGATAAATACCTTTCATTCTATGCTGATGATTTCAAAACGCCGGGCGGGGAATCTCGGGCAGATTGGGAAGCCGCTCGAATAGAGCGCATCAGCAAACCAAAAAGTATCCATATAGACATCAGCAATATGGCCGTACAACTTATGGATCGCGACCATGTTACAGTGAAGTTCCGTCAGGCCTATCGTGCCAGCCACCTGAAAACCACCGGCAACAAAACCTTGCTGATGGTGAAATCAGGTGACAAATGGCTGATTCAGGAGGAACGATCCAGGTAATCATGTTGAAACCAACTCTTATTTTTTCTTTGCTGTACGGCTTGCTGCTAAGTACTGTTATACACGCTGAACCGGATACGCGCGGGACAGAAGCACAGTTGGTGAAAAGCCTGCAAGCCATCAATAACAATCGCCTCGATATCGCGCTCAACGAGGTGGACAGTTTGTTGCGAGCCAATCCAAATTTCAAGCTGGCGCAATTGGTAAAAGGCGATCTTTTGATGGCGCGCGCTGGCGTGATCAATAATTTCGGCAGCGCGGCAAACGCCCCGCAAGACAAAATCGAAGACCTGCGCGATGAAGCGCGTGTGCGTCTGCAGCGCGTGTTATCCCAATCAGACATCAAGCTCAGGCCGCGTTTTTTATGGCAGATGGATGCACAGCAAAAGTATGCATTGGTAGTCGACACCAGCCGCTCCACGTTATTCGTTTATGAAAACGTGAATGGCGAACCGCGCTATGTCACGGACTTCTATGTCACGATAGGCAAACTCGGCACTGAAAAATTTTCCTCGGGCGATCAGCGCACGCCCATAGGCGTATATTTTGTAAAGGCGGAGCTGCCAAAAAAACAGCTTGCCGATATGTATGGCGACGGTGCCTACCCGCTCAGTTATCCGAACGAATGGGATGTCAGAAACAAGCGTGCCGGAAGCGGGATCTGGTTGCATGGCACACCCAGCGACACATATAGCCGCCCTCCTCGCGCCAGCAACGGCTGCGTAGTACTATCGAACGACGACCTGAACAAACTCGCTCCTTATCTGCAAGTCGGCATCACGCCGGTCATCATCGCCAACCAGATGAGCTGGGGCAACGAGCAAGATCAAGCCGAGCGTGCAAACCTGCTGCAAGAAGTGGAGCAATGGCGCAAAGATTGGGCCAACCTCGACACCGACGCCTACCTCAAACATTACTCAAGCAATTTTTCCAGCAACAACGTCGATTACCCGGCATGGGCGAAGCAGAAGCAACTGGTGAACAGCGCGAAGACGTGGATCAAGGTGAACATGATGAATGTCAGCATATTCACCTACCCCGAGCAACCCAATATGGTGGTGGTCAATTTTGAACAGGATTACAGCAGCAACAACTTGTCCAATCGCATGAAGAAACGCCAATACTGGATCAAGCAAAACAACCACTGGAAAATCATTTACGAAGGGGCCGCATAACATGAAGCATCTACTCACCGCGCTATTCGCACTGATGAAACTACTAGCCATCCCACTAAGCAACCAAAAGACGGTTGCTAAGTGTTTGGTTATACTGCTGTGCTGCACAATGCAATCTTGCACAACAACTCAAGGAAAACAAACTATGGTCAAACTACATACCAACCTCGGCGATATCACCATCGCACTGGATAATGAATCAGCACCCAACACGGTCAAGAATTTCCTTGAATACGTCGACAGCGGCTTTTACAACGGTACCATTTTCCACCGTGTGATTGCTAATTTCATGATTCAAGGCGGCGGTTTTGAACCCGGCATGAATCAAAAGAAGACCAATTCTCCAATCAAAAATGAAGCTGCAAATGGCCTGAAAAATGACAAATATACTGTCGCGATGGCACGCACCGGCGACCCTCATTCAGCCACCGCGCAATTCTTCATCAACGCCAAGGACAATGACTTTTTAAATTACACTGCATCCAATCAGCAAGGCTATGGCTATTGCGTGTTCGGGAAAGTGGTGGAAGGCAAGGAAGTGGTTGATGCGATACGTAACGTGAAGACCGGCACCCGTTCGGGTTTCCAGGATGTTCCGCTGGAAGATGTCATCATCACCAAGGTTGAAGTAGTGAAGTAATCCAGACAACGGCGCATCAAACCCCAAAGAGATGCAATTTTCTGTGCGGCAAAGCCGCATGAAAATATACAACGCCGTTCTTATTCCAATTCGCATTGGAAAGGAGAACAAGGCGGAGAGGATGAGGCGACGAAGACAGCACACTTAATGCGGCTAGAAGCCGAAGACGAAGCCAACGCAGTAATCGTTTTTAATGCGAATTGGAATTATGCCCCACACCCTGTTCATCTCCGACCTGCATCTCAGCGCCGACCATCCCCACAGCACGGCGGCGTTCCAACGCTTCATCGCTACACTCGCACCGCAAGCCGAGGCGCTGTATATCCTCGGAGACTTGTTCGAATATTGGGCGGGCGACGATGACCGGCACGATCCCTTTCACGCAGAGGTAATCGCTGCGCTGCATGGCCTCGCAACTCACGACGTTAAAATCTATTTGATGCACGGCAACCGCGACCTGCTGATGGGCGATGCACTTGCGCAAGCTGCCGGTGCAACCTTGCTGGATGACCCGACCCTGCTCGATTTGTACGGCATGCCGACGTTAATTTCTCACGGCGATAAGCTATGCACCGACGATGTCGAGTATCAGAAATTTCGCGTGCAGGTACACGATGCAACGTTTCAGAAAAACTTTCTCGCCCAGCCGCTAGCGGAACGCAAAGCCTATATCGAACAACTGCGCAAACAGAGCAATGCCGCCAAGCAAAGCAAAGGCAGCGCGATCATGGATGTCAACGTCGATGCGGTCGCTACTCTGCTGCGCGAATACCGCTATCCGCGCCTGATCCACGGCCACACCCACCGCCCCAAGCGCCACGAACACGTCGTGGACGGGCATCGTTGCGAACGCTGGGTGTTAAGCGACTGGGATCAACAATTGTCTGCGTTGCGTTGCGATGCGCAGGGATGCAGGGTGATCAGTTTTTGATCTTCTTCTGCGGCGCGCACAAGCTTTCGCACGGTGTGCCATCGCCATCGCCGTCCAGCGATTTTATGCCGCACTGATCAAGGTAAAATCGCGCTTCCTCGCATGAGGCCATTTCGGAACAATTCTTTTTGTGGCTGCAGCCTAGGTCATGCAAAGCAGCATAGGTATGAGTGGTGCCAGACGATACAGCGATATTGGACTGCGCAGATAAAGTACTGGGGTGTTGTTTACGCCATTCCCAAGGCGGGGTTGGATTGCTTTGTACCCACAAGCCACGCTGGGCTTGCATAGCCTCTTGTTGCAAAGCGATCAAAGCCTTGTTGCTGTGGAAGTTGGAATATTCCCACGCCAATCCACGGCGGATCTGTTCGGCATTCACATCCAGAACCTCACCCGCAAGGGGTACGCCGCCAGACGCTCGACCTTCGGTCGGTCTTGGCGCAGCCACGCTGAGATGCGCGACCATGCGACCATATTGATCCATGGTTTCGCTGACGAATTTTACCTGCTTGCCCAGCACCATGCCGGACAGCGATTGTTTGGAAGTTTCACCGAAGGTCTGCGCCTTTTCAGGTGCGTCGATCTCGGCCAAACGGATCTTTAGCAACCTGTTTGCGCGCTTCCCCTGCGAGAGGGACGCCGGTGGGTGCCCGGCGGCTGTGCCGCCACCCTTCCTCAGGATCAATACCGTGTCTCCGTCCAGCGGCAATCACCTTGGCGTTGAATTCCTCGCTGCTCGCCCATCCGCTCGCACACAGCAACGCTACACAAACCAGTCTCGCAACAAGGTGGCTCATATCAGGACGCTTTTGACCAGAGCCATGCACAGCAATGTATAACCGGCGGCCAGCAAGTCGTCGAACATCACGCCGAGGCCGCCGTGCCAGTTGCTGTCGAAATAACGTATCGGTGGCGGTTTGTAGATATCGAAAAAACGGAACAGCACAAAGGCCAGTAACGACCAATACCAGCCGGGCGGGGTAAAAAATAATACCAGCATGAAAGACACGATCTCGTCCCACACGATGCCGCCATAATCAGCCACGCCTAGCATCTTGCCGGTGTATTCGCAGATCCATACGCCCCACAGAAAGGTCAACGCCAGCACCACCAGGAACTGTACATCTGAAAATATTGGCGCAACCAACCAGTACAAAGGAAAGGCGGCCAAGGTACCGAACGTGCCGGGGGCCTTGCGCACCAGACCGCTGCCGAAACCGAATGAAATAAAGTGTGAAGGATGGCTGAGCAAGAATCGCCAGCCGGGTTGAACTGATAATCCATGGGGCGATTCATCGGAAATGGTCATAGCCGCTGCTCTCCAGTTTGAGTGGTTTACCAGCCGCATCGTGCACGATACAGCCCTGCCACGCAACAATTTCCCCGATACACGTCAATCGCAGGTCGAGCTTTGCACTGATACGCAATACCTCGGCATGGCGCGCAACTGGTGCGGTAAAACATAACTCATAGTCGTCGCCCCCGGCCAGTACACATTGGAGGCCCAGCGGCTGATTGAAATTATTGCTGACTGGCAAAGAGGCTGGAATTTTCATCAGGTCGATTTGCGCACCCACTTCAGAGGCCTCGAGTATATGCCCGAGGTCGGCAAGCAGGCCGTCGGAAATGTCGATCACGCTGTTGGCGACACCGCGCAAGGCCAAGCCCAGCGCAACGCGCGGCTGCGGCTGATGCAATGCCTGTGCACAGGCAGCGAACTCGGTGCCGGATAACACGGCACGTCCTTGCAGATGTGCCAAGGCCAGCGCGGCATCACCCAAGCGACCCGACACCCAAATCTCGTCACCCGCTTGTGCGCCGCTGCGCAGCAACGCTTTGCCATGAGGGACTTCGCCCATGATGGTCACGCACAAGTTCAGCGGCCCGCGTGTCGTGTCTCCGCCGATGAGTTCCACTCCATGTTGATCGGCCAAAGCAAAAAATCCCGCACTGAATTTTCCCAGCCACGCTTCATTAACATTCGGCAACGCAATCGCCAGTGTCGCCCAGCGCGGATTTGCACCCATCGCCGCCATGTCCGACAGATTCACCGCCAGCGTCTTGTGACCAAGCAGAAAGGGGTCGGCATCAGGAAGAAAGTGCGTGCCGTTCACCAGCATGTCGGTGGATACCGCCAGCACATTACCATCGCTCACTTGTATGAGCGCGGCGTCGTCGCCCACCCCCAGTACCGCAGCTGTGGTGGCGCGGGTGAAGTAACGGCGGATCAAATCAAATTCGTTCATCGTAAAAAAAGACCCGATAGCGAGTATCACATGGATGTCAGGAAGCACGCCAGACTCAAGAAGACGTAAATCATGTGTAAAGAAATCTTTAATGAAGCGGAATCTGCTAAGCGCAGATTAGCATCAATGCTCGTTATCAGTAATGGCCACCGGGTGGCCATGTTATTTTGCTGCCATCGTTGCGCGTATATGTGTTCCAGAATACCGAAAATACTTTTTCATAGCAGGATGACAGCGCATGATGCTCATCTGCAAATTCGGCAGTACTGCAGCCAAAACGTTCGGATTGTCCGGCATCAAAAATTACTATGTTTTCCTGCGCCGCCCAAGCTCCCAGTATTTGCCTGGTTCGAATCAGGTAGGAAGACCACACAGGATGCTTGATAAAGGCAGCTTCCATATCTGGCAATAGAGGCGGCATAAACAATAGCAGTCTACCTCCTTTCGATTCTACCTGCCTTGCGAGGATGGTCAGCCGATTCAGAATGGCCGGATCAGGCCTGCCTTGCTGGTTGATCAGGTTGATGGTGTATCTATCGGATGCAATGGCGGTAAGAATCAGTGACTGCACATCCTTGATTGGTTCCAGATAAGCAAAGGTGGCACTGCCGTCAAAGCGAAAACCGGTGCAGGTGCCGCGATGTGCGATGTCGAAATCCCTGGCCAAGGTACCATCCATGCAATGGTAATCATCGCTGCTGTTTTGCAGAAAGTAGCCGCGAAAGGCGGCAACGCTATCCGTCGCGCCCAGAATGGTTTTGAGGATTTCCATCAGATTGGCGACACGCGGGTAGGAAATTGCATCCCGCATCCTATCCAACAGGGGCGGCGGTTTGATTACAGACTGTACCTGTTGCATGGTTGCCGTGGCTGAAAGATCAGTTGGTGCAGGCTCATCCTTCATATAGATCCAGCCCACTGACCAGTCCAGCGGAATGACCAGGTACTTAATATTATCGGTGTTTGACATCAGCCATGTCGCTTCGTCAATAGCGGCACTAAGCGTATGGGCGCTCTGCGCATAGTTGTAAATGTGAAACGCGTTCGGAAATGCCTGTTGGGTAATTCCCATGGCAGTGGAGGAACCGAGGACTACGGCGTTAATTTCCGCCATGCGGTCATTCAGGCGCAACGTTTTGAACAGGTGAGTGTTGAGCAATGTCGGGGCGTAGGTAATTCCATGGGTTTGTTGTTGCCACTGGCTTGCGAGCAGTGTTTTACGGTAGTTGCCCAGCGTGTCGTTAAGCAGGATCAGATTGAGTATAAAAATGGGCAGCAGCGTAGCGCAGAAACATGCAATCACGATCCAAAAAAAACGTTTATGCGAAGTGATCATGCTTAAAACTGAAAATAAAGAAACGCGGAATGCTTGTTCAAGTGGATGATGGCGGCAAAACCGAGCAGCCATACGATGAGTGCGGTGCCAAGCGATGGCTGCCAGAGCAACCTGGAAATCCGGGTTTTTGCCGGCACATCCAGCGCCGGTTTGTAGGCAGCCATGATTTGCTGTGTGTTAGGAGCGAACCACACGATGAGCAGCGAAATCCAGATCCAGTCGACCGCGCCGCCGATGAATCCATAGGACGCGGTAAAGGCAACACCGTGTGACTGCAGCCATTGGCCCAACATTCCCCATTTGTGTAACCACGCTTCAGGCAGCACGAATCCATTGATGCCTGCCATTGCTTTGAGTATCGCCGTGGCAGTGCCGATATTTTTGGCCCTGAACACCACCCAAGCGGCAACTACCGCAAGGAAGGTGATCAACACCGCCAGCGCGTGCATCGGTATCGACAGCGGAATATCGGGGTTCTGGCCAAGGCGTTTACGCAAGCTGTGCCAACCGTGGTTAATAGCCAAGTACAGGCCATGCAGTCCGCCCCACACCACAAACGTCCACCCCGCGCCATGCCACAGCCCGCCCAACAACATGGTCGCCATCAGATTCAGGTAACGCCTGAACTCTCCCTTGCGGTTGCCGCCCAAGGGGAAATATAAATAGTCGCGCAGAAAACGCGACAGCGTCATATGCCAGCGGCGCCAGAATTCG
>JANXXH010000048.1 GCA_025350705.1 Gallionella sp. | reverse complement strand
TACACATTGGGTTGGTCTACCCAGAAGCAGTCATCAGGATCGGAGCTTAACTTTTGCAATTTGCATCACCTTGAAGCGGTTGACGCTTGGACAACGACGACACTGGCTTTGCTTATCTCTTGTGGATATTACTCCCCCGTGAATTTCGGCTCCCTCTGCCTTGGCATTGGAGTGAACATCAATTATGCAAACACAACAGACACATGCCCTTCCGTGCGAGAGCGAGGTGTTGTCTTAACCACGATCTGAATATCGCGTCCCAAGCGAGTCAAACATTCAAGCATTTTCGATTCTGAGATACCGCGGAATTGACCACGCAGCAATCCGGATAGTTTGGGCTGAGAGATACCCAGTAACTCAGCAGCTTGCATCTGAGTCAGCTTGCGCCGTTTGATAATATCCCCAATTTTAGTAGCCAGTTGAGCTTTGATCAACATTTCTTCGGCATTTTCCATTCCGAGATCAGCATATACATTTGTACTTCCGCGTTCGATATTGCTCATTTTATTACTCCTTCTGCATGTCGTTGTGCTTGCTTCAATCTGTCATGAACCAAGTCCAAATCCTTTTTCGATGTTGCAATACCCTTGTGTGACTTCTTCTGAAAACAATGCAGCACATAAATCGCATTACTGAATCGCACGGTATAGACTGCCCGATAAGTATTGCCGTCATCATCCTCTACCACCTCAAGCACTCCCGCCGACCCAAATCCTTTTAGCGGTTTTGCTTGCACATGTTTTCCGCCGTTCTGCGCCAAGTACAGAGCATATCCAAAGGTGTCTACCACATTTGGTGGCATTGACCGCAAATCCTTCTTGGCGGAAGCAATCCACTCCAGTGGCTTAACCAATAATTTACTCATTTTTATATTATACCTATATAGGAATAATATGCAACTCCAAGCATTAGAGAAGGGGCTGTAATAGATAAGCATCACCCAAGTCTATCTAATACAGCCCCTTTATTGGATTTGGAAAACCATACTGTTTAGCCGCTTTTTTTGTTTTGGTACTCGCGTAAAGTGCTGTCGTGGCGGTTATCGAATACGCTTGATAGCGGTTTCTGTGTGGACTGCCTGGAGCAGGCATTGCAGGCATATGGGACGCCGGAGATATTCAACACCGACCAAGGCTGCCAGTTCACCAGTGAGGCATTTACTGGCGTGCTGTTGAAAAAAGGCATGGCCATCAGCATGGATGGACGCGGCAGGGCACTGGATAACATCTTTGTGGAACGGCTCTGGCGTAGCGTCAAACACGAAGACGTGTATTTGAAAGGCTACGCCACGATGTCTGAATTGCTGATAGGATTGGCAGAATACTTCGTGCTTTACAACGCCGCGGATTCAACTCTGAAGTGCAACTTTTGTAAGTGAATTTAGGTGGCGAGCTGCGTTAATATCGGAGCCACTTAAACGACCAAGTAAAAGGGGCACAGATGAAGCAATATAAGCAGCTCACCAGCGAGCAACGATACCAGATATACGGATTGAAACAAGCGGGCCTAAAGCAGTGCCAGATTGCCGGAAAAGTTGGCGTGGACAAGTCGACGATTTCGCGGGAGTTCAGGCGCAACAAAGGTCGGCGTGGTTGGCGGCCAAAACAAGCGCAATCGTTGCGCGATGAGCGTCGGCAGGCCTGTATCAATGGCAAGCAATTCTCATCGGGAGACTGGGCCGAAGTCGAGAGGTTGATCCGGGAAGACCTCAGCCCGGCACAGACCGCTGATCGGCTGGCATTGGAAGAGAGATTGCAGATCAGCCATGAAGCCATCTACCGGCACATCTATGCTTCCATCCGAGATGGCGGCGACCTGTGCGGGCATTTGCGCGGACAGAAGCCCTATCGCAAGCGTTATGCGAGTGGCCAGGAGCGGCGTGGCGTGCTCAAGAACCGCGTCAGCATTGATGAACGCCCGGAAATTGTCGACCGGAAGACGCGCATTGGTGATTGGGAGGGAGACACCGTCATCGGCAAGAATCACAAAGGCGGGCTGGTTACCCTGGCGGAGAGGAAGTCGCGCTACGTGTTGGCGGGGCATATTGCTAGCCGCCATGCCGAGGGGGTAACGGCTGTGGCAACGCGCTTGTTGAAGCCCCACAAGGATAACTGCCACACCCTTACGCTCGACAACGGCAAAGAGTTTGCGGGGCATGAAAGCATTGCTGCAGAGCTACAGGCATCGGTTTATTTTGCGCACCCATACAGCTCCTGGGAGCGCGGTCTGAACGAGAACAGCAACGGGCTGATCCGGCAGTACTTTCCAAAGGGAATGGACTTGACCAACGTCACTGAGGAGCAAGTGCAGTTTGCGGTAGAACGGCTTAACCACCGACCACGCAAAGTGCTGGGGGGAAGATCGCCGCATGAAGTATTATTCGGGGTGGAGATGCGTTACACCAAACCACCATTAGCTGTTGCACTTCGAACTTGAATCCGCCAATGATGCAAGTAGGTAGCCTACGCTAAATCATTTAACCGGCGTGGCCTACCCATCAGACGTTCAGCTTCAAAAAAGTATAGAATATAAAAACTAGGTAATTAGGGCGTTTCGTAACCAGTGTATCCTTGGAGATACTTATGGTTACAGGGTTTCATACAGTTTTTAGTTGTGCGGCCAACTTTTTGAACGGTCGCAAGTGTGTTTTCTGCGGTTCTTTCAAGACCGTGAAGAC
>JANXXH010000016.1 GCA_025350705.1 Gallionella sp. | reverse complement strand
CATTGCTCGGCACTCTCGAACAGCAACACTTTTACGTCAACATCGTTGATGATGTAGGCAATATTGTCCGGCCTGTCGACGGTGTAAAGCGGCACGACCACCATGCCCAGCGACATTGCGGCCTGATCGAACATCACCCATTGGGGACAGTTACGCAGCATGATGGCAACACGATCCCCGCGTTGCAATTTTAATTCTGCCAATGCAGCCTGCCACCGTGCCACTTCGATTAACATTTCCTGCCAGGTTATATCGCGCCAGGCATGAGCAGACTCATGCCTGCTTGCGGGCGTGATGTCGGAACTAAAATAGCGGTAGGCGACTTGATTCGGGGAGCGGCGCGCGCGCTCCACGAACAGCCCGTGCAAGCTGGCCGCCTGCTCTGGTGTAATCACATCATTTTGTTGTGCGCGCATCCAACCCCCCAAATCAATCAAATACTAGCCGAGAAATAAATCATTGAACAGCGGTGTACCCGGCGACACTGCATAGTGCTCGAAATCGCTCACGCCCGATTCTCGCAGCACATCTTCGTCAATGAAATAATTCCCGCTGCAATCGCTGCAATCACGTGTCAATATCTCATACGCCGCATCCGCCATGATGGCGGGTTTGCGCGATGCCCGCAAAACCGTTTCGGGAAAGTTGAACTCGATCGCGGCAGTAGCGATAGTAGTACGCGGCCACAGGCAATTCACCGCTATACCTTTATTTCCTCCGGTTGTGGCAAATTCGCGCGCCATACCCAGCATGCACAGACTCATACCATATTTTGATATGGTATACGCCAAGTGCGGCGCGAACCATTTGGCATCGAGGTTGAGCGGCGGAGACAGCGTCAGGATATGCGGATTATCCGATTGCCTGAGGTAGGGAATACAGGCTTGCGATACCAGAAAAGTCGCACGCATATTCACATCCCACATCAGGTCAAGGCGCTTGGATGCCGTCTCCAGTGTGGAAGTCATGCTGATCGCACTGGCATTATTAACCAACACATCTATGCCGCCAAACTTCTCCACTGCCTGTTCCACTGCTGCCCGGATCGCCTGTTCCTCGCGTACATCCAATTGTATTGCCAGCGCCTGTCCGCCCGCTTGCACCACCTCATCAGCAACCGTGTGTATCGTGCCGGATAATTTTTCATGAGGTACTACCGTCTTGCCGGTGATCACCACCTTCGCGCCGTCACGCGCGCACCGCAGTGCGATTTCACGTCCGATACCTCGACTGGAGCCGGTGATGAAAATCGTTTTGTCGCGCAAGTCATTCATCGCCGAAATCTCATTAATTGTTTAACCGCAGAGTGGGCAACCCTCTTCAAAGCAAACCTTATAAGGAGGAATCACCATCAGCTATCGTCCGGGCTGCTGTGCTGAAATCTTCTGATCGGATTGGCTTGTCAAAAGCACACCCATCACCATGCCAAAACACCGGCAGAAGCTTCAATCCCGAAATACGTACCTGAACTGATATTCGAGCTCGGCAGTAGCAATAAGGAGCCGCCGGTGTCGCGGACATCTTTACCATATCCAATAATAAACGAAAAATTTCCCATGGGCGGATCACGATAAATAATCTTTGCATTGGTTACCCTGGAACTGCCATTCACAATGATATTGCTGCTATCGATATTCCATGAGAGACGCTCATGGCTTGCGCTTATTATCCAAGGCCATGCTCGCGAATATGTAAAGCCGATTCTTGAACGATTGTTGCCCGTTACAGATGCGTTATAGAGTTCCGTATCAAAATGAAAAGCAACTTTTTCATTGAACCGGTAAGCGTACATCATTCCGGGCAAAAAGTATGATCTATCCCTGACACCAGCCGGGGCACTTCCCACATTCTTGTCGTCATACGAAAATTCACGCATTAAGGTAACAAACGGAACGAACGTATAAGGTGTATCCCCAGGGACGGAGTATGAATAATAAATTCTCCCCAGACCAATCTCAGACACAAGCTGATTGATATTCCTCATAAATGTTTTGTCGTCGTAATACGTTATCCCCCCGAATAGTCCCTGTCCCGTGTCTCGGGAGTGCTCGGTTAAAGGAAAAGGAAATTGAAAAATCATCTCGCTCACCGCATCAGAATCCTTTATTGACCTTGTTCCTACGTAAGCCACATTCAGATTGACATCCAGCTTGTCATTGGTGGCACTATAAGCACTATCGCCATATTGAATCGCTATCCCAAGAAACATCAGTGTCGCAACAACACTGAACCGACTTTTTTTACTCAATATTTCCTCCGTTGTTTCCTGAATATCATTTTGCAGCCCGTAATTGCTCTGGTGCAAAATCATCCACCATGATGACTTTACGGCGCAGCGCGTAGTCGCGTTCCAATTGCAACGCCTCTTCAGCGCTGATGATGTCCTGGTCGCGCGCCTCGGCGATGCGCAACAATTCTTCCAGAGCATTTAACTTGCCGGCTTTGCGCGCCTCTTGCAACTTGACCTGTAAAGGCTCGCAGATCAGCGTGCTGGTCAGGGCTGCCTCCAGAGCGCCCACTGCATCTTGCTCATCATCGGGAATATATATTCCCGCAGTCAAACGATCTCGCACCGCGCCGGGTTGCATCAGCAGAGTGGCGATCTGATGCCCGAGGTGATCTGATGGCGGCGAAAAACCCCGTCCCAGAGGGAAAACCAAAATGCTCAACAGCGAACGCACCAATGCATTCGGGAAGTTTTTGATCACACCGTCAAACGACTGCTGGATATTGTATAGCGCATCCTGCATCGCCCAGTCGAGCAACGGCAAATCCCCGGCGGGGCGGCCATCGTCTTCAAAGCGCTTCAATGCCGCCGAGCACAGATACATCAGGCTCAACACGTCACCCAGGCGCGCGGATATCTTCTCGCGCCGCTTCAGTGAGCCACCCAACACCGCCATGGCCACATCCGCGCTCAAGGCAAAGGCTGCCGAGAAGCGCGATAAATGCTGATAGTAGCGATGCGTTTCGACCCCTGCGGGCGTTTCGATGCCACGCCCGCCGGTTAACCCGAACACAAAGCTGCGCGCGGCATTGCTCAATGCAAAAGTGATGTGCCCGAACAGCGCGTCGTCGAACTGGTGAAGGGCACGCTGACGGTCATGGTCGTGCACCGCCGCGATCTCTTTCAGCACATAGGGATGCGAGCGTATCGCGCCCTGACCGAAGATCATCAGCGTACGGGTCAGGATATTCGCGCCTTCGACAGTGATGGCGACCGGCATCTGCTGATAAAAACGTCCCAGATAATTGTCCGGCCCGAGACTGATACCCTTGCCGCCATGCACATCCATCGCATCGTTGATGACGACGCGGCATCTCTCCGTTGAATGGTATTTAATGATGGCCGATATCACCGACGGCTTCTCACTCAAGTCAATCGCCAAGGCGGTGAAGCGCCGCGCCGCATCTATCATGTAAGTGTGCGCGCCGATGCGCGCCAGCGGTTCTTCCACGCCCTCGAATTTTCCGATCGGCATCTTGAATTGTTTGCGCACCCGGCTATATGCCCCGCAGGTACGCGCGACCAGCTTCATGCCACCCATGCTGCTGGCGGGCAGAGAGATCGAACGCCCTGCCGCGAGACATTCCATCAGCATGCGCCAGCCCTGCCCCACACGCGATGTGCCGCCGATGATGCAATCTATCGGAACAAAAACATCCTTGCCCTGTGTCGGGCCGTTCAGGAAAGCGGAATTCAACGGGAAGTGACGACGTCCGATCTGCACACCCGGAGTATCGGTGGGAATCAGCGCGAGTGTGATGCCGCGGCTGTTTTCGCCGCCGAGCAGACGATCCGGATCATACAGTTTGAACGCCAGTCCGAGCAGCGTGGCTGCAGGAGCCAGCGTGATATAGCGTTTCTCCCAGGTCAGGCGTATACCCAGCACGTTCTTCTGTCCGGCAAAATCGCCGTAGCAAACGATGCCGTAATCGGGGATCGCACCGGCATCGGAACCGGCGAATGGCCCGGTCAACGCAAAGCAAGGCACCTCAAGCCCCTTGGCCAAACGATGCAGGTATTTTTCCTTTTGATCTTCGGTACCATAGTGCAGCAACAATTCGGCCGGCCCCAGGGAGTTCGGCACCATCACCGTCACCGCAGCCGTTCCACTGCGCGAAGCCACTTTGCTCACCACTGCCGAATGCGCCTGCGCGGAAAACTCCAACCCGCCATAGCGCTTCGGAATGATCATGCCGAAGAATCCTTTGTCCTTGATGAACTTCCATGTCTGCGGCGACAGGTCCGCGCGATTATGCGTAATGTCCCAATCGTTCAGCAGGGCACAAAGTTGCTCGACTTCATTGTCCAAAAAGGATTGCTCGCGTTCGCTCAATCCGCACTTTGGAAAAGCCAGCAACTTATCCCAATCCGGATTACCACTGAACAATTCGCCATCCCACCACACCGTACCGGCATCGATCGCCTCTTGCTCGGTGGCTGAGATTTGCGGAAGGATTTTGCGGAATACTTTAAGCGCTGCGGCACTTACCACATTGCGGCGCAAGTAAGGAATACCGAAGAACACGATAAATAAAACCAGTGAGGTGCCAATCACGATCAACACAGAGTCCGAGAAACTCGCCTGTATCGAGATCACCGGCACGATCACCATGATGGCCAACACCCAGCTGGTGATCGAAGCTCGGAAAAACGAGAGCAAAATGAATATCGCCAGTGCCGCAAGAACAGTTAAGACCATGATCGTTGCATCTCCTGATTTATTTTTCCGAACAACCGCACTTTAACGCGATACAACTAACAACACAACATTGTCATGACACCGTTTGCGCTGTATTTACCGCATCCTTTCCACGGCCTGCTCCACCCTTTCGACCGCGATAATCTCCATGCCCGCAATCTTTTGTTTCGGCGCATTAGCCTTGGGGATGATCGCATGCGTGAAACCGAGTTTGGCCGCTTCTTTCAAACGTTCCTGGCCGCGCTGCACCGGACGCACTTCACCGGCCAGACCCACTTCGCCGAACACGACCAGTTTTTCCGGCAGCGGCTTGTTCTTGAGCGAGGACACGATGGCGAGCAACACCGCGAGGTCGGCGCCCGGCTCGGTGATCTTGACGCCGCCCACCGCGTTGATGAACACGTCCTGATCGAAACAGGCGATGCCCGCATGGCGATGCAGCACGGCGAGCAACATCGCCAAACGGTTTTGCTCCAGCCCCAGTGACAGGCGGCGCGGGCTGGGCGAGTGCGCCTCGTCGAGCAGCGCCTGTATCTCGACCAGCAAAGGGCGCGTGCCTTCCTGCGTCACCATCACGCACGAGCCCGCCACCTGCGCGCCGTGCTGCGACAAAAACAATGCGGAAGGATTGCTCACCTCGCGCAGGCCTTTCTCGGTCATCGCGAACACCCCGAGTTCATTCACCGCACCGAAGCGGTTCTTGAACGCGCGCACCAGACGGAAACTGGAATGCGTGTCGCCCTCGAAATACAGCACCGTGTCGACGATGTGCTCAAGCACGCGCGGCCCGGCCAGCGCACCTTCTTTCGTGACGTGGCCGACAAGAATCATCGTGACGTTGCTGCTCTTGGCGACGCGGGTGAGTTGTGCCGCGCATTCGCGCACCTGCGACACCGAGCCGGGCGCGGAAGTCAGTTGCTCGGAATAAACGGTCTGGATGGAATCGATCACCACCACGTCCGGTTTTTCCTGCGCGATGGCCGCCTGGATTTTTTCGAGCTGAATTTCCGCGAGCAGATGCATCCCGCGCGCATCCAGCACCAGACGCTTGGCGCGCAACGCGATCTGCTGCGTCGATTCCTCGCCGCTGACATACAACACTTTTTTATGCGTAGACAGATGCGCCAGCGTCTGCAACAGCAGCGTGGATTTGCCGATGCCGGGATCACCGCCGATCAGCACCACCGCGCCCTGCACCAGCCCGCCGCCCAGCACGCGGTCGAATTCGATGATGCCGGTGGGAGTGCGCGGAACCTCTGCCGCTTCCACGTCGGCGAGCATCTGCACCTTGCCCGTTGCCGCCAGCGCGCTGAAACGATTCTTGCCACTTGCCGCCACTTCTGCAACGCTCTCCACCAGAGTATTCCACGCGTCGCAATGCGGACACTGCCCTTGCCACTTCTGCACCTGCCCGCCGCACTCGGTGCAGGAATAAATCGTTTTTGCTTTTGCCATGCCTGCCTTTTACCCCATACACCGAAAGAAACGTTCGCCCAAAAAACAAATGGGCACGACATAACGCGCGTGCGCCAGATGGATTATTTGCCCAGCAATCCCTGACCGATCATGTTCCTCACCATGATCCCGACATAACCTTGGATCAAGCTGGTATCCGAACCGAGTATCCCGGTTTCATACGAAGCGGCCCAGACCAGCTTGTCGCTCTTGGCTTCATACAGGTTGGTCTCCATAACAGCATATTCATCCTCGAAGATATAGTCGGGCGTGTGCATATAACGATAGCCATACCCATAATAGTTCGGCCACGAGCCATAAAGAGGCGGCGGGTAATAACGGGTTCCCGGCACATAGGTTTGTATGATCTTTTTGCTGACCAGTCTGGTGATGAGTATCGAGTCGGCTCCCAGGTCCTTAACCTTTGCCGCGATAGCTTCGCGATTGCTTTCCTGCTGGTCGGGCAACACGGTATAGCTCGCGATCGCTTCCGTTCCGCGAGCCTTGAGTTGCGCGACGAACTCATCCTCGAAGATTCTCCTGTTGAGCGGATTCCTGGCCACCCCGACGACCATGATCTTGGCCGGGCGCGCCTTATAGGTCGGATCCTTCCAGACAGCATTAAGCTCAGTTGAGGCACATGCCGAGAGCAGCATGGCAATGAGCGCCAAATAACCCGATAGATTGCATCTTGGATCGTAGAAATATCGCATCACTTCTTGCCTCTCTTTCAGTTCATACAATAGCGCTAAGCATACGCCAGTTCGCTATTCCAAACCACTTACCCAACGCGGTCATCAACCTGTTGAGGACAAAGGCCAGCGCAACTCGCCCGTCAAAATGAGCTATAGCTGTCCGAGCAATTGCAATTCTTATTATTCATCAGGAGAAACCGGAAATGAAATATATCAATGTATTGGTGGTTGCGCTGGCTCTTTCGTTCTCTTTTATATCGCTTAACGCCACAGCCGCCGAGGCACCTGCCGCCAAAGAAAAGTTGGTGATGCAGGTCAGCGACGGGGCATCCGCAAAATAGAACCTCGTCCTCAACAACACTAAAAACTTACAGCAGTATTATGGGGCAGACAAGATCGATATCGAGATCGTCACCTACGGCTCCGGAATCAATATGCTCATGCTGGATTCCATCGTTGCAAACCGGATAGATGAAGCCAAACAGGCAGGCGCCACTATCGTCGCTTGCCAGAACACGATGAAGAACGTGACGCTGACCGAAGCCGATATGCTCCCGAATACAAGCTACGTGTCGGCAGGAGTCGTTGAGATCATTAAAAAACAAAGGGCAGGCTACGCTTACATCCGCCCTTGATATACAACTGGAATAAAACGGTTCCGCACATCACTCATTCGGCGCCCACCTTGAGTGCCAAATTTCATTAGCAAGCCTACACGTCTTCAGTCGAAATATTTATTGCTTGGTTGTCGACCAGTTATAACTGCGCACCTTGCCTTGCTTATCAAACTTGATTTGCAGGATTTTCAATTTGGCCTTGCTCGTGTCGGCCATCTCGCTTTCGGCGTAATAATAGGCCCATTCGTCGAAGCGCTCGCCATCGGTGGCCAGACTGACCCCCACGCTGGTCGGCTCGCCCAGCCAGGAGCGCACCTGACCTTGGGTGGTGACACCCTGCTCAAGCTTGGCTGCAAACACGCCCACATCAAAATCCCGACCCACCTTGATGGTGCCGCATGCGCTGAGCAAAAAGATCGAAAGTAAAATTACAGAAATACGTGAAAAGTTTTTCATGACATCTCCCGTAAAATAGTTTGTAAGAATTGATCTTGAGCCGAACTTCGAAGGATTACAAGCCTGAAAATGCAAAATCATGAAAAACAAAAAACAAGCCGGTCTTCAATCAAAAGCCTATCGCCGCTCAACACACTTCAAATTCGCAGCATGCTGGACGTGTTTGGCCAGAAACTTGTCCAACTGATTCGCAAACGCCTGCCGGTCACTTTGATTGAACGTTGGCGGACCGCCGGTATCCACACCACTGCCGCGCAGGATGTCCATGAAATTGCGCATCGTCAGTCTCTCCTGGATCGTATCCCTGGTATAAAACTCCCCGCGCGGATTCAATGCATGACCACCCCGCGCAATCACCTGTGCGGCCAGTGGAATATCGGCAGTGATCACCAGATCGTCCGGCTCGACCAATTCTGCGATCTTGTTGTCCGCCACATCGAAACCCGCCGGCACCTGCATCGCCCGAATGACTTTAGAAGGCGGACAGTACGACATCTTGTTCGCCACCAGCGTCAGTGATATCTGCCGCCGCTCCGCCGCGCGAAACAGGATTTCCTTGATGACCTTGGGACACGCATCAGCATCCACCCAAATCTGCATTACGCGTCTCCTGATGCGTTGATGATGGCGACTTTATTCTGCAATGACCCGCTCGATGCGCTTGTCGGGTATCAGCCACATGACAGCGACCGCGACGTATAGCACATCGGACAGCCATTGATTCCAGAAAGCCGCCGGAATCGCGATGGCATACATCAGTTGCGAGGCTTTGCCTTTGCGATCATGCCCTACCGCTTTGGCCAACAGAGATTCCGTTCCTCCGCTGGCGGAGATGATGCAGTTCTGCAATATCCAGTAAGCGATCCCCGCCATCAGCATCACCACCCCATACAGCGCAGTGGGCAGCGCGGCAAAATGGTTCTCGCCCATCCAGCCGGTCACGAACGGCACCAGCGACAACCAGAACAGCAGATGCAGGTTCGCCCACAACACACTGCCGTTGACATGGTGCAATGTATGCAACAAATGGTGATGGTTGTTCCAGTAGATGGCGATGTAGGCAAAGCTCAGTACATAACTCAGAAACACCGGCAACAACGGTTGCAACGATTCCCAATCCGTTCCATGCGGCACTTTCATCTCCAGCACCATGATGGTGATGATGACCGCGATCACGCCATCACTGAATGCTTCCAAACGAGTCTTTCCCATCACCCCTCCTTTTCTATTTGACATTCCGGGATGGTGCGCATGCCATTTGGTTAAGCGCCCACCTCGAAGGAATCAACCACTTCCTGCTCAGATTCACTATCCCGCACCCACGCCTGCACCAGCGGGTCGCGCGCCACCGTCTGCACATACTCATCCACCGCGCCCGGCTCGCTCACGCCGTAAGTGAGAAAGCGAAATGCCACCGGCGCGAACATCGCATCCGCAATACTGTATGACCCGAACAGCCACGGCCCCTCACCGGCATACTGTGTGCGCAGCTCGCGCCAGATGGTTTTGATGCGCGCGATGTCGGCCTCAAGCCAGGCGGAAATTTCCACCTTGCGTCCACGCGCGCGGATGTTCATCGGCATCAACTTGCGCATAGTCACAAAACCAGAATGCATTTCCGCGCTGACCGAACGGGCGCGGGCGCGCGCTTCACGCTGCACAGGCCACAGCAAAGGATGAGTCTCATACAGATATTCGCCTATCGCCAGCGTATCCCACACCAGCGCATCGCCGTCGCGATACACCGGCACCTTGCCCGCAGGCGAACATGAAAGCAGCTTTTCCTTATAACCTTCCACAAACAGCGGGATGCGCAGCTCGTCAAAATCCACCCCGGCATGTTTCAGCATCAGCCAGGCGCGCAGCGACCATGAGGAATAGTTTTTGTTGCCGATTACCAAGAGTGGTTTGCTCATGTTGACTCCGTAGTCATTTGATCCTGACGAGAGTTTGCAGGTTGGTTGAAGCATAGCAATGCCCAACAAAATTTCAAGCAGCATCAAATGATGGGTATCGCTATACTCCACCCATCCTACCGCGCTTGTTGAAAAAACGATAAAAAAGATAAGGCCCTAACGCCACCCACAGCAAGATCAACGGCCACAGACGACCACTCGCGATGTCGTAGTTCGCCAACAGCTCCGGCCACGGATGTCCGGCGACGAAATGGAAGAACACGAACTCGAATGCCACCGTCAGCACCATCCAGAACAAGCCGATGTACATCGCCTGCCGCGAAGAAGCAGGCGGCCATCGGCGCACGTACTGATAGAACACTACGCCAAACAATATGATGCCGATCAAGCAGGAAAGCTGATTCGCAAGCAGTTCAGGAAGATGCCTGCCATAAGTGAAATCGCGCAACGCGCCGTTGGCAACTGCGACCAGCAACATGATGATCCATGCGATCAAATATCGAGACACTTTGCCCCTCGCGTTATTGCGATGCTATTTATGTATCAGCACTTACCAAACCAGGCCTAGTTGAAGCTGTATATCGAAGCTTCCGGACTGATCGCTAGAACTGATCGCGGTCTGCGTGTTCATTTTAGCTGTTGGCGACAAATACATGCCCGCATTGTAATGCCCCATCTCGCCTATCTTGCCCATGTAACCGCCACCGAAATAAAGGTCAGTTGTAGATTGCGTGTCGCTCGGCGCTGCCACCAACAGTGGTGTTTCAGTACGCGACCATTTGAGCAGGGATACACCAACATAAGCCGAATGTCTGGACTCATTTTTGAACAGGTAATTGACGATAGGCCCAGTCAAAATCTCGGTAGTCTTGCTGTGAGCTGCACCGGTGTAAGGATCGTAGAACGTGTCAGTCCACCGCACATACCTGTAGCCATATTGCCAATGGCTCTGCTCCTGGCGAAAACCGGCACGGACATCCGCTCCGTTCTCGGCCAGATTGAAGAGGCCGAATGCAACGGTAACCTCATCTGCATTCGCGGAAAGGATCAACGACATCAAAAGAACGAACAGGCAGATATTTCGATTTTTCATGGCAGCTTCGCTCATTTCATCTTGGAAGGCAGCTTGATCGTCTCGCCCCCCACCAGGAACACGCCATTTCCTTGATGATGCAAAGTGCGCGGGTTCTTCATCGCGGGATAGATCCACGCCTTGACCACCTCCAGCACGAAGAAGTTGTATTTGTTCACCATCCGGCTATCGGCCACCCGGCATTCGAGATTGGCGTAACACTCGGCGATCAGCGGCGGCTCCACCTGCGATGCGGGCATCGGCGTCAGCTTGAACTTCTTGAACTTGTCCACTTTCTTTCCCGAACAGTTGCCGACGCCCACCACCTGCTTCGCCAACTCCACAGTCGGGATGCTGATCACGCATTCCTTGGTCGCGACCAGTGCATCGAAGCTGTGGTTCCGCCCGCTGATCACACAGCCCACCAGCGGCGGAACGAATTCCATCATCGTGTGCCAGGACTGGGTCATGATGTTCGTCTTGCCCTTGTGCGCGGTGGTCACCAGCACCACCGGCCCCGGCTCCAGCAGACCGTAAACTTTGGACAACGGGAATGATTTTATCGTCATGGCAGCTCTCCTTTCATAGAGGAAAATACAAGTAGGGATAACGCGACCAGCTTGTTGCAGCCGCTTCGATTCTACTGACGATTTCATAAATTGTGACATATACCCTCTCCCCCGCCCCTCTCCCACGAGTAGGAGAGGGGAATGCCAATATTCCCTCTCCCGCAAGCGGGAGAGGGTGGCCGTAAGGCCGGGAGAGGGATGAAGCATCGCGCAAAACAGTGTCGTGAATTATGTAAAGATCAATAAACTGTCGCGCCAGCCTGTTGCAGCGCGTCGGCAAACACCTCGATCGGTTGCGCACCCGAAATGCTGGATTTCTCGTCGAACACAAAGAACGGCACGCCATTGATGCCGAATGCCGCCGCACGCGCCTCGTCCGCGCGCACCGCATCGGCGTAGGCATCGCTCTCCAGCAGCGCCAGCGCATCGCTTTCGGTAATACCGAACTCCGGAGCAAGGCGGGCCAGCGCCGCACGGTCACCCACCGGCAACCCTTCGCAAAAATACGCGTGCATCACACGCTCGGTTGCGCGGTCACCCAACTGGCGCGAGGCCGCGAAATGCAGCAAACGGTGCGCATCGAACGTGTTGCCGGGACGCGCCTTGTCCAGATGGTATTCCAGTCCGATCTCTGCGGCGATCCCGCTCACGCGCGCATTCATCGCCGCCGCCTCCTGCGGACTGACGCGATATTTGCGTGCCAGCATCTCCTCCAGCGTGCCGGGCTGCTGACGCGGCGCGTTTGCATCGAGCTCGAAGCTGCGCCAGATCACCTGCACATCATCCCGTTGCGCAAAATCGGCGAGCGCCGTTTCGAAGCGCCGCTTGCCGATGTAACACCAAGGGCAGATCACGTCAGACCAGATTTCAATTTTCATGTGTGTTGCTTGCCCCTGCAAAAACTATGCGACTCTGGCACTTTGGGATTTTAACTATTCCATTCAATACTTGCCGAACCACCGGACTTCCTACCGCCTTTTACATGTCCAATAGACTTGTGGCAGTTCGGGCAATCTCTATAACCCTTCTCTCCCTTTGGTCCGATGTGCATTCGTGTGTCACTTACAATAAAGACCTTTTTACAGGCAGGACATAGAAAAGCTGCATTATTGCCTTCCCAATCTTCATCATGCCCTACAGCATTAGGATCAATATGCTTGATAGTCATTTCAACGCTCCATTCATCAAAGGAAATTCAGATCTGGGTTTTTAACGCTCGGAAGGATGGCTCAAGGTATAGCTTGGGTCATTTTGCTTGTTTATCGCAACAACTTCCGCAGCCACTAAAACTACGAAACCAAAGACAAATCCTGCGATGCCACCAACCCAACCTTTTTTATTTTTCCAGCGAAATAGAATATAAAAAAGAATTACATTCCACGTAATGAAACTAGTTGCAATACCTTGGCTACTGGGACGATTCCCTGCAAACGCTGGAATAATAGCCGCCGAATATATCCCCAATGAAACAACAAATAAAAAAATAAAAATAATTCCGCTGATATGGAGTGGCTTCGTCGGTGCTGATTTTTGAATAGTAGACGCGGATTGTTTTTCCGAATATTGAGGCTCATCTTCGCTAATTTTATATATTTCAGTCCCGCAATTTGGACAAAATCGTGCTTCTGGCGAGATTATTTCCTCGCGGGTTCAAGTTTGAAGTGCAACGCCTGACATGAAGAATACCTGACTAGGAGTTTTGTATCCAAGTCTCTTTCTGGGTCTGCTGTTCAATCTTTCCATCGCTGTGTCGATCTCCTGTTGCGTAATGGTGGTGAAGTCC
>JANXXH010000147.1 GCA_025350705.1 Gallionella sp. | reverse complement strand
TCAGTTGTAAACCACCTTCACGTTGTCCTCTTGCAACAGCGCGCGCAGATCGCGCAACAGATCGTCATGCAAAGTCACTTGCCAATCCTCGCCCAGGCGCAGCTGGCAGGTCGCATTGTCGTTGCGGTAGCTGATCTGCACCGGGCATTTTCCATCGCGATACGGCGAGAACAGTTTTTTGAGTTGGCTGATGCTGGCGTTGCCGTTGCAGCGCAAGGCAAGTTGTTGCGCAAATTGCGAGCGTGCCGATGCGAAGTCAAACAGCTCATCACCGCTCACGCGCACGTTGCCGGAATATTCATCCAGGCTGGCCTTGCCGCGCACCACCAGTAATTCATCTTCCTTTATCCACGGGCGGCTGGTTTCGTAGATTTCGTTGAACACCGTCAGCTCGATCTGTGCGCTACCGTCATCCAGCGTGACGACCGCCATGCGGCCGCGGCGCGTTTGCTGAATGCGTATCCCGGACACGATACCTGCCAGCACGACTGGCACTCCACGCCGTGAAGTTTGCTTGGCACCGCCTGCGGAACCATTCGCCTGGCTGACGAATTGCGGCGTGAGGTCGCTCAACTTCACTTTGATGAAGTGGGCCAGTTCATCGGCATATTCCTGATACGGATGCCCACCCAGATAAAATCCCAGACTGGCTTTTTCGTGCGCAAGCTGTTCGCGCAAACGCCAGCGTGCCACATCGGCATATTTTACCGTCAGCGCCACATCCGCGTCGTCGTGTCCGAACAGGCTGTTCTGGTTCGCTGCGCGCGACTGTTGATCGGCGCTCGCCAAAGCCGAATCCACGCTGGCCATCAAACTGGCGCGATGATTGTTGAGGCTATCGAACGCACCCGCGCGTATCAAGGCTTCAACGGTGCGCCGATTGACGATGCGCTTGTCCACTCGCCGGCAGAAATCGAACAGGTCTTTGAACGCGCCCTGCTCGCGCGCCTTGACGATGCTGGCAATAGCCGCTTCGCCGGTGCCCTTGATCGCACCCAAGCCGTAAGCAATGGTGGTCTCGTCCACCGGAGAAAATACATAACCGGAGCTATTCACGTCCGGCGGCAAGATGCGAATATTCTGTTGCAGCGTATCAACGTAGAAGCTGCGTACTTTGTCGGTATTATCCAGATCACCCGACAGCGTTGCCGCCATGAACGAAGCCGGATGATGTGCCTTCAGGTAAGCCGTCTGGTAGGCAACCAATGCATAGGCCGCGGCGTGCGATTTATTGAAACCGTAGCCGGCGAACTTTTCCATCAGGTCGAACAAATTGCCTGCCAGAGCCTTGGTCGTGCCATTTTTGAGCGCACCCGAAATAAATATTTCGCGTTGCTGCGCCATCTCTTCGACATTCTTCTTACCCATCGCACGGCGCAACAAGTCGGCTCCACCCAGGCTGTAGCCACCTACCAATTGGGCCATCTGCATTACCTGCTCCTGATAGACCATGATGCCGTGGGTTTCGCGCAGCACCGGCTCGACAGCGGGATGCGGATAGTCAAACTTCTCGCCATGCTTGCGCCGCACGAAATCCGGAATCAGGTCCATCGGGCCGGGACGATACAGCGCGACCAGCGCGATGATGTCCTCGAAGCGATCAGGCTTGGCCTGCTTCAGCATGTCTTTCATGCCGCGTGATTCAAGCTGGAACACAGCGGTGGTGTTGGCCTTCGCCAGCAGATCGTAAGTCGCGGCATCGTCCAGCGGCATGGTTTCCAATGCGAACGGCGCAACGCCTCCCGCAAGCCGGGTGACGTGGCGCATCGCCCAATCGAGTATCGTCAGCGTGCGCAGTCCAAGGAAGTCGAACTTCACCAAGCCGATCGATTCAACGTCATCCTTGTCGAATTGGCTGATCACACTGGTGCCGCTGTCAGCGCAATACAACGGACAAAAATCGGTGAGCTGTCCGGGCGCGATCAATACGCCACCCGCGTGCATGCCCACGTTGCGCGTCAAATCTTCCAGACGACCGGCCAGCTCGAGCAATTCCGGCACACCTTCTTCGCTCTCGGCAATGTTGTTGATCTCCGGTTCCATTTCGCGCGCTTTTTTCAGCGACACCGGTTTCACGCCTTCCAGCGGAATCGCTTTGGACAGTCGGTCACACAGGCCATAAGGAAAATCCATCACGCGCCCGACATCGCGGATCACCGCCTTGGAAGCCATCGTGCCAAAGGTGGCGATCTGCGCCACGCTGGCCGCGCCGTATTTGTTCTTCACGTATTCGATCACGCGTTCGCGTCCATCCTGACAAAAGTCGACGTCGAAGTCCGGCATGGATACGCGCTCGGGATTCAGGAAGCGCTCGAACAGCAGGCCATAGCGCAATGGATCAAGATCGGTAATGCCCAGGCTATATGCCACCAGCGAACCAGCGCCGGAACCCCGCCCCGGCCCCACTGGCACGCCATGGCGCTTGGCCCAGCGAATGAAATCAGCCACGATCAAAAAATATCCCGGGAAACCCATCTTGATGATCGTCTTGGTCTCGAAATCCAGGCGTTCGCTGTATTCCTGCGTCTTCGCTTCGCGCTCAGACTCATCCGGGAACAGCTTCAGCATGCGCTGGTGCAATCCGCGCTCGGACACTACCCGCAGGAATTCATCCAGACTCTCGCCGTTCGGCGTAGGAAAGTCCGGCAGACGCGGCTTGCCCAACACAAGCGAGAGATTGCAGCGGCACGCGATCTCGACACTGTTTTGCAATGCCTCCGGCAGATCGGCGAACAGCTCAGCCATCTCAGCCTGTGTCTTGAAATATTGTTGCGGTGTGAATTGCTTTGCACGGCGCTTGTCGTTGAGTACATAACCTTCGGCGATGCACACGCGCGCCTCGTGCGCCTTGAAATCTTCGGCAGTCAAAAATTGCACCGGATGAGTGGCGACCACCGGCAATGCAAGTTCAGCAGCAAGATGTGCCGCCGCATGGATGTAATGTTCTTCATCGGCAAATCCGGCTCGCTGAACTTCGATGTAGTAACGATTGTTGAACAGACTCGCCCATTCCCTCGCAAACTGCTTGGCTTGCAAAACATTGCCGGATGACATCGCGCTGCCGACATCGCCCAGATGCCCGCCGGACAAGGCGATCAATCCATCGGTATCATGATGAAACCATTCGCGGCGCAACTCTGCGCGGCCGCGATGCTGGTTCTCCAGGTAGGCGCGACTTAGCAAGCGGCACAGCAGCAAATAGCCTGCACTGGATTGGCACAACAACAATAAACGGTAGGGGCGTTCTCGGTCAGCATCGTTGGTGATGAACACATCGCAACCAACGATGGGCTTGAGACCCGTGCTGCGCGCCGCTTTGTAAAATTTGATCAGGCCGAAAAAATTATTCAGGTCAGTCAGGGCCAACGCTGGCATCGCATCTTTCTGCGCGGCTGACACGGCTTCCTCCACGCGCACCATGCCATCCGAAATGGAATATTCGCTGTGCAATCTGAGATGGACGAATGAAGGTTGCGGCATGATGGAATACTATAAATTCAGTAATGGATTTTAACACCGCTTTATTCAGAAATATTTCTTGCCGGAGATTCAAAACGTTAGAATGTCGTTCTTAACTTCATTGCCCTAAAAAGTCGTGCAAACCACACTTTCCCCGCAGCGCGAACTTTATTTGCTGCTCACCCTTGCAGGCATGCAGTTCAGCCATATCCTGGATTTCATGATCATGATGCCGCTCGGCCCTATCCTGATAAAGGCATTCGGCATAGGCACGCATGAATTCGGTCTGCTGGTCGCTTCCTATAGTTTCAGCGCCGCGCTTTCCGGCTTTCTGGCTGCGACTTTCATCGATCGTTTCGAGCGCAAGCGCTTGATGCTGTCCGTGTTCGGTCTGTTCGGGCTGGCGACGCTGGCGTGCGGACTGGCGCCAGGCTATGCCACGCTGCTGATCGCTCGAGGTTTTGCTGGTGTGTTCGGCGGCGTGATGGGCGCGATGGTGCAAACCATCGTCGGCGACGTGATCCCCTTTGCGCGGCGTGCTAAAGCCGGCGGCATCGTAGCTACGGCATTTTCAATTTCCACCATTGCCGGAGTGCCGCTATCTTTATGGCTGGCAAATCACCTCGGCTGGCGCACGCCGTTCATGCTGATCGCGCTGTTGACTGTGCTGTTCATCATCGTCGGCATGCGCATCCTACCGGAGCTGCGTCATCACATCAGCTTTTCGACAAGCTCAGGACAGGCTAAACGCTCCCATCCATTTTCGGCAATGTTCGCCGTGCTGCGCGATGCCAACCATCTGCGCGCTTTACTGTTTTCCGCGCTGATTATTTTTTCCGGCTTCACGGTGATTCCCTATATCACCATTTACGCGGTGGGCAACATCGGCATCACGCAACACGAGATCCCGTTCATCTACCTCGCCGGCGGCGCGGCTACTTTGATCACCGCACGGTTGATCGGCCACTGGGCCGACTTGCGCGGCAAGATCAAAATCTATCGCCTTGTTGCCATCGGCGCGTTGCTGCCATTGTTCGTGGTGACCCATATCGGAGCCTCACCGCTTTGGCTTTGGCTGATTTGCACCACGGTATTTTTTGTGCTGGTATCGGGGCGCATGATCCCGGCGATGGCCATCATCACCTCGGCGGCACAACCGAAATTGCGCGGTACGTTCATGTCGCTTAATGCCACAGTACAATCGTTCGCGATGGGGTCGGCCACTACGCTGGCCGGATTCATCATCACGCAAAATAGCGCGGGGCAGATCGTTGATTATGGATTGGTGGGATATGTCGCGATAGCCGGGAATGTGCTGGCTATCCTGTTCGTATCGAGCATCGTAATGCACGATCAGCATGCCAGCGTGCCGGATGTTGCGTTGAAATAATTTGGAGCGGGTGAAGGGGATCGAACCCTCGTATGCAGCTTGGGAAGCTGCCGTTCTACCATTGAACTACACCCGC
>JANXXH010000006.1 GCA_025350705.1 Gallionella sp. | reverse complement strand
CAAAGAGGCCAGCGGCATGATCGCTACACAGCCAATATCCTCCAGTTGCTTGGCGATGATAGGATCGTCCGAGGTATACACCATCACCTGAAAGCCTTCGGCTACCAGCGTCTTCGCGGCTGCAATGGTTTCGATCACGTTCGGATACAGCGATTGCGGATCGCCCAGCACTTCGAGTTTGATCAGACTGTGCCCATCCAATAACTCGCGCGCCAAACGTAAAGTGCGTACCGCGTCTTCGGCGGTGTAGCAGCCTGCCGTGTTAGGCAGCAGCGTATATTTCGACGGAGGCAAAATTTCCAGCAGACTCGGCTCGTTCGGATTTTGTCCGATGTTGCTGCGGCGTATCGCGATGGTGATGATCTCCGCGCCGCTGGCTTCCACCGCTACCTTGGTCTCGGTGAAATCCTTGTATTTCCCAGTGCCGACCAGAAGGCGCGAATTGTAAGTTTTTCCTGCGATAATAAATTTGTCGTTCATACTGAATTGTCCATTAGACCCGAAAACAGCGTCATTCCCGCGAAGGCGCACTGCTGTCCGGGATAATTTTTATGTAACCAGTTAAGAGTGTTGCAGTACAAGGTTGAATGGGATAAAACCCGGAGCGCCAACTCAACAACCGAGACTGCAACATGTATAGGATAAGCCGATTTCACCAAATTATGAAAGCACTTCCGCGAGGCACATTCGACCGGGTCGTTCAAACCCACCAGGCAGACAAGCACAGCAAAGGCTTTGGCTGCTGGGACCAACTGCTCGCCATGGTTTACGCGCAGCTATCGGGCGCATCCAGCCTGCGCGTGCTGGAAACCGGGTTCAACAGCCAGCGCACGCAACACTACCACCTCGGAACATCGCCCATCCGCCGCTCGACACTGGCGGAAGCCAACGGCAGGCGCAACACGGAGGTCTTTGCCGAGGCCGCCAAACTGCTGATGTCACAAGCCCACCGCAAACTGCGCCGCGAGAGCGAAGAGCTGCTGTACTTGCTCGACTCATCACCGATTACGTTGAAGGGGCGCGGGTTTGATTCTTGGACAAGCGCAAACAGCACCCGCAATACCCAAGGCATCAAACTGCATGTGCTTTACGCCGGGAACGAAGAGATTCCCATCCAGCACAGCTTCACCGCCCCCAACGTTAACGACATCGATGAAGGCAGGAAACTGGCCATCGAACCCGGCGCGGTCTATGTCTTCGACAAAGGCTACTGCGACTACAACTGGTGGCACAAGATCAACGAGCAACAGGCCACGTTCGTCACCCGCTTCAAATACAATGCGGCCTTGGGAGTAGAGAGCGCACTACCGGTTCCAGCCGAAGATGCCGACACCATACTCAAGGACGAGATCGTGCGCTTTGCCAACAAACATCCACGGGGCGGGCGCAAAAACCATTACAAGAGTCCGCTGCGGCGCATCGCCGTTGCCCGGCCAGATCATGACCGTTCGCTGGTGTTGGCGACCAACGACCTCGAAAGCCCGGCATCAACCATTGCACGGCGTTACAAAGATCGCTGGGGCATCGAGCTGTTCTTCAAATGGATCAAACAACACCTGAAGATCAAAAGTTTCCTGGGCCGCAATGAGAACGCGGTGCGCATCCAGATACTCACCGCACTCATCACTTATCTGCTGTTGGCTATATATCGCAAGGCACAGGACTACACCGGAAGCTTGTGGATATTGCTGGCCGAAGTGCGCGCCACCCTGTTTCAGCGACCATCTGTCGAGGCCGAGAGGTACCGGCGACGAACGGATGCAATGATTGAATTGGCTGCCCGACAGGGAGGGTTGTTCGCATGAAATTTATCCCGGACAGCAGTGGGCTTGCGCGGGAATGACGGACTTAAATTCTTATCTGTCCGCTGCCCAGCACGATGTATTTCTGTGAGGTCAACCCTTCCAGGCCGACTGGGCCACGCGCGTGCAGCTTGTCGGTGGAGATGCCGATCTCCGCGCCCAAGCCGTATTCGAAGCCGTCGGCGAAGCGCGTCGAGGCATTCACCATCACGCTGCTGGAATCCACCTCGCGCAAAAAGCGCATCGCCTTGGTGTAGTTCTCAGTGACGATACTGTCAGTGTGCTGCGAGCCATAGGTAGCGATATGTTCAATGGCTTCATCCAGACCGGCCACCACACGCACCGCGAGTATCGGCGCGAGATATTCAGTAGTCCAGTCTTCTTCGGTCGCCACTTTCATTTGCGCCACCAGAGCACGAGAAGCATCATCACCGCGCAGTTCCACGCCTTTGTCGAGATAGATTTTGCACAATCTGGGCAGCACTTCGGCGGCCACACCTTGTGCAACCAGCAATGTTTCCATCGCATTGCAGACGCCATAGCGATGCGTCTTGGCGTTGTCGGCGATGCAGATGGCCTTGTCGATATCGGCTTCGTCATCAATGTAGACATGGCACACGCCATGCAGGTGTTTGATCACCGGAATTGTTGATTCTTCGGAGATGCGCTCGATCAACCCTTTGCCGCCGCGCGGTACGATCACATCGACATATTCCTTCATGGTGATGAGTTCGCCTACCGCAGCACGGTCGGTGATGCTCACAACCTGTACCGCAGTTTCCGGCAACCCTGCTGCCTTCAGCCCGGCATGCACACACGCGGCGATGGCCTGGTTGGAATGAATGGCTTCCGAGCCGCCGCGCAAGATGGCCGCGTTGCCCGATTTAACGCACAGCCCGGCGGCATCCGCCGTAACATTAGGACGCGATTCATAGATGATGCCGATCACGCCGAGCGGCACGCGCATCTTGCCGACCTGGATGCCGGAAGGGCGATAGCTCATGTCGCTGATCGCGCCGATCAGGTCGGGCAGTTGCGCGATCTGCAACAGACCTTCCGCCATGTCGCGCACGGATTTTTCGGTCAGTGTCAGGCGATCCACCGAGGCATCATCCAGCTTGTTGGCGCGCGCCGCCGCGACATCCTTGGCATTTGCAGCGAGCAGTTGCACCGATTGGCCCTGCAACGCTGCGGCGATTCCAGTTAGCGCGCGGTT
>JANXXH010000093.1 GCA_025350705.1 Gallionella sp. | reverse complement strand
CAAGCTAAGGGGCTGGCTGGAAGCGGGCGAAAGCCCGCTGTAAGCCAGTCCCGCTTGAGCGCAGGGTTAGGCTGTGATTTCAAGATATTCGACGATGCTTACCGGAGGGGGAACTGGAAAACCATCTTCGATGAGACCTTCGATATGGAAAGTGATCGCCTCACGAATTTCGCGTTCTGTTTCTTCTACGGTTGCCCCGGTGGCAACGCATCCTGGCAAGTCTGGGACATAAGCCGAATAATTGTTTTCTGCTTTTTCAACAACGATTGCGTAACGCATAAGATTAGTCCTTTAACTGAGCCTGCTTGAGGATGCTGTTCAACGTGCCGGGCGCAAGATCATCACTTGGTTTACCGGGCACTGTGACGCGGCCACTCTTGACGAGATGCTTGAACTGCCGGTGGCTGCCACGTGTTGCCGCGAGATACCAGCCATCCGCTTTTAGTTTCGTCAAAATTTCGCTTACCTTCATGCAGCAAGAATAGCAGATTACCGGGGTGCTGCCAAAAAAGGCCTAACGAATGAAAGGGACTTCCCCGTCCCGAGGCTGCGGAGAAGTTTCCGCGAACGGCAACAAAAGTGCCAAGATGGAAAATGTAGTTTTCATCTAAACCAACAAGAGGGGAAATCCATGAACATTATCACCGTAGGAATCGATCTCGCCAAGAACGTATTTGCCGTACACGGCATAGATGATAACGGCAAGCCCGCGCTGGTCAAGCCGAAAGTTACACGCGGGGATTTGCTGCCGCTGATCGCGCAATTACCACCGTGCCTGATCGGCATGGAAGCCTGCTCCGGCGCGCATCACTGGGCGCGACAGTTCCGCCAGCACGGCCACACCGTCAAGCTGATGGCGCCGAAGTTCGTTGCGCCCTACCGCATGAGCGGGAAGCGTGGCAAGAACGACGCGGCGGATGCTGCCGCGATCTGCGAGGCCGTCACCCGTCCCAATATGCTCTTCGTCCCGGTCAAGGAAGAACACCAGCAGATCATCCTGTGCCTGCACCGCACCCGGCAGGGATTCGTTGAGGAACGCACCGCAAGCTACAACCGCCTGCGCGGCCTGATCGCCGAGTTCGGCATCGTGCTGCCGCAGAAAGTGACCTGCCTGCGCCGCGAGATCGGTGCACATCTGGAAGACTTGCCGGGCTATGCCAACCGCTGCGTAGCCGATCTGCTCACCCAGCCCTGTCCGTCCGTCGTATAGGTAACTGGCATCGTTTCTACAATGTTGGCCAGATCGACGAGTTTGTCGTAAAAGAACTGCTTTTCTTCGCCGTAGCACAGCTCACTGATTACTTGACGTTGAGCATTGCCAATGAAACCTTGCAGCTTGTGTAGTGCCTCGGCTGCTTGCATCCGGGTTGCTGGTAGTGTGTTTGCGCTAATTTTTTTTCCTTTAAATGTGGTTTGGTATATGCTGTTGTGAAGCTCGCTGCCGCAGGTGGTTTTGCTTTCTGTTGTGTTGGTTTGTTGATCGCGCATCTGTCTTCTCCTTGTCGTTGTGTAGTGGGTCATGCCGTCGTATCGCTCGCCTAGGGTGGCGTTAAGGCGGGAGCATTTTCAGGAGGCGGCATCAGGCATGACAGTCGAGAGGGGCACGCGAAGCGGTACGGGTTCATCGTGCCCTCGATGGCTGGCGTGACTGATGATTAGCCTCCGCGACCGACCAGCCATAGGCGATGCGACGGCATGATCTACGAAAGACAAGGTGATGGCGCTCAACAAACGGTCTGCAACAACCGATTCAAAAGCCGGTGTAGTTGGTATTTGCCTTTAGGTGGTGGCCGTTCTGTGTAGCAGTACGGCGTGTTTGGGGATAAGCCCAGCGGCGAAGGGGTTGGCGGATTGCCGGAACCCGGCGTAGCGGGAGTAGGGGAGCTGGCAGCCCCTTATTGAGCGGGGCATTTTCAGAATGCCTGTCCCCTCCCGTCACAACTCTATAAAAAACCTTCCTAAATGACTAAAAGGCCGGTGCAATCTGCAGGCCTCTTGGTTTAGATCATGCCACGCTCGGCAAAGCTCATCGTTTGATTTCCAGCCACTACAAAATGATCCAGCACGCGCACGTCAACCAGTGCCAAAGCCTGTTTTAATGCGTCGGTTAACATGCGGTCGGATTGGCTCGGCTCGGTTACGCCGCTTGGGTGGTTGTGCGCAAAGATCACCGCTGCCGCATTTTTCTTTAGTGATGCTTTCACGACTTCGCGGGGGTAGACGCTGGTCTGGGTCAATGTCCCTCTGAAAAGCTCCTCGACAGCAATTACACGGTGTTGAGCGTCCAGAAAGATCGCTACAAAGCTTTCATATTCACGGCCTGCAAAGTGCATTTTCAGGTAGTCGCGGACTGCCTGCGGTGCATTCATCGACGCGCCGGTCTTGATTTCTTCATTAAGCCAGCGTGTAAGCAATTCACGGGCAATTAGGCATATTTCAGGGGCTTGGTCTTTAAACACTGCATTGAGGCTCCCAGCGTAAATCTTTTTAGCTTCTCTCACGCCTAACAATTTTCCAAGCAGTTCGAGGTCTGAGTATTTTCTTATATCGGGTTGGTGAGTCTCGCGGGGCGCGAAGAGCGCGGTTTGTTTGGTTTGATTTCCGGATTGATTATTTAGCGTAGTCATGATGTTTCCTTTCGTTTTGTGGTTGTCATCGGTTCGGCGTTGCCTCACCCGAAAGGTGGAAACTGACTGCGCTTTGACGTGGGCAATGGACATGACACAAACGAGGGGAGGGGTGCGGCCAGCGCGGAATGCAATGAGCACTGCCACGGTCGCCAGGACTGTTGGGGCAATTGCGCTCGTGCACGTCTGCAGGCAGCTGAAGCCGGGTGACGCTGAAAAGATGTTTACAAAACGGAAGGTGGATTACGCTGAATGGCTTTCGATCCGGAAAGCAAATGCTTCGAAGACTTTGGATTTAGTTTGCAGTTACGGGTGAAGGAAGAGACTATTCCATCATGATCGCAATTCGATCATGCCGCTTTGGAGCAGGGCGCAAAGCGCCGTGCGCGGGTTTGGGGATAAGCCCGGCGGCGAAGGGGTTGTCAGATAACCGGAACCCGGCGCAGCGGGAGCAGGGGAGCGGGCAGCCCCTTATTGAGCGTCAGGCCAGTGCTGGCCTGGAAGGATGAAGCGCAAGCTGGACAGCGCAGGAGGCCGGGCGAGATATGGGCGGCGCTTCGCGGTGGTGGAACCGGTATTCGGCAACCTGCGGCACAACAAGGGGCTCGACCGGTTCACGCTGAGAGGCAGGAAGAAGGTAGAGGCGCAATGGAAGCTCTTCTGCCTGGTGCACAACATCGAAAAGCTGGCGCATCATGGGTATGCACAGTGAGGGGAGAACGATAGGCTCATGCCGCATCGTGTGCTGAAGTGAATCAGCGGGAAAATCCGGAAACAGAAATGCGCGGTGAGGCCGCGCATTCTTTATGTCCCAGTTGCGTGTCAATCAGCATCCAATACTTTCCACCCGTCAGCGTCCAATAGTTTCCACTTTTTCGGTTTGCTGAGACCGATTTTTGCGCTGCTTAAAGCGGTAGGAATCGTTACCTGTTTCCAGAATATCGCAATGATGGGTAATGCGATCCAGTAACGCGGTTGTCATCTTGGCATCCCCAAATACCTGCACCCACTCGCCGAAGGACAGATTCGTGGTGATAATCAGCGAAGTCTTCTCATACAGATGGCTGATCAGATGAAACAGCAGCGCCCCGCTTGATGCCGGAAACGGCAAATAGCCCAGCTCATCCAGAATCACCGCATCCACCAGACACAGCTGTTTGGCCAGATTACCCACCTTTCCTTGGCTCTTGCACCAGGGGATTGGGCTAGCGTGGGGATACCGGGCACTTCCGAGGAGGCAAGGTAGTTGTTTTCAACCCAGATAATCCATTAGGACACGAGATGATGGTGAGGCGATTTGCGAGGCAGTTTTGTCGCTTGGGAGGAGGCTATGGTTGTTCCATAGCCGACGAGCAAGCGGCAAAAATGGCGGCAAAGCGTCCGCCAGCGCTCGTGTAGGCTCGCAGAGCCGCCTAATGGATTATCTGGGTTCAAAGTAACGTTAATTTTACGTCACCCTTGGAAGACGATTTTTCGGGGGAAGGTCAAAACCATTATTTCAGCAACAACGGAGTAATCTGCCTGGCTGGTTGTGGTTTCCCGAGCAGAAAGCCCTGTACTTCGTCGCAGCCATGGGAACGCATAAAGGCTAACTGTTCCGCAGTCTCCACACCCTCCGCCACGATGCGCAATTTCAGGCTATGGCCCAGAGCAATGATCGCGCGCGTGATTGCCGCTGCATCGTGGCTGCTAATCACGTCAGCAACGAAAGATTGATCTATCTTGAGTGTATGCAGAGGGATGCGTCTGAGGTAGCTGAGCGAAGAATAACCGGTACCGAAATCGTCTATGGAAAGCTGCGCGCCCAGATCACGTAATTTATGCGCGATGGCGATGCTGGATTCAACCGTGTTCATGGCCACGCTTTCGGTAATTTCGAATTCCAGCAGGGAACGGTTCATCCCGGTTTCCTGTAATATGCTCTCTACTGTTTCGATGAATTGGCGGTGCTGGAACTGGCGCACCGAAAGATTGATTGCCAGACGCAGCGGGGGACTGCCGGCAGCCATCCAGGCTGTATGTTGCTGACAGGCGTGACGCAACACCCATTCACCCAAGGCGAGAATCTGACCGGTCTCTTCCGCCAGGGGGATGAACATTAGCGGTGGCAGCAGGCCGCGCTGCGGGTGTTGCCAGCGCACCAGTGCTTCTACCCCGACAATGCGGTTGCTGCTGGCCGACCAGATGGGCTGATAATGGAGACATAATTGGTCTTGTTCGATTGCCAGCCGCAAATCAGACTCCAGTTCCAGCAGCGCGACGGCATACACATGCATACTGCTGTCGAAAATTTCATACCGTGCCTTGCCGCGCGCTTTGGCGCGGTACATCGCAGCATCAGCGTCACGCAGGATATCCGTCGCGCGCTCATGCTCCTTGGCACCAAAAGCAATGCCGATGCTCGCTGTGGTCACCAGCGAGTGGCCCTGGATGTAGCAAGGTGCAGTTAACGTCTCCTGAATACGCCCAGTCACCCGTATTACCTCATCGGGGCTATTGATATCTTCCAGCAACAGCGTAAATTCGTCTCCGCCCAGGCGCGCCACGGTATCGCCTGGCCGCAAGCATACTTCCAGGCGGCGGGCGATGTTGACCAGCAACTCATCACCGGCTGCATGCCCCAAACTGTCGTTGATGGTTTTGAAACGATCTATATCCAGAAACAACACCGCAAACAAATAATTTCCGGTGCGCTGGGCGCGCGCAATGGTGCGTTCCAGCCGGTCTATGAACAAGGTGCGATTGGGTAGACTGGTCGACACATCGTATAACGCACGATGCTTCAATTCCTCGGTGAGTTTGCGTTGTTCGGTGATGTCGGCATTCGAACCGGCAATGTGTATTACCTTGCCCTGACTGTCACTGACAGCAACGCCACGGCTCAATACCCACCGGTAGGTATTGTCACAATGGCGTATGCGGTATTCGCATTCCAGTTGCGTTTCCACGCCCGCTAAATGCGCCTGAATTTCTATTTGCAATTGCTGCAAATCATCGGGATGAACACGATCAAACCATTCGCTGGGGCGCGTGCCGATGTCCTGCTCGCTATAGCCAAGCATGGACTTCCAGCGTGCGGAAAAATAGATTGTGCCACTTTCCATATCCCAGTCCCAGATACCATCATTGCTGCCGCACACCGCCCGCGCATATCGTTCCTCACTTTCGCGCAAGGCTGCCAGCGTGCGCGCATGTTGAATAGCGTAACGTACTGCGTGTTCCAGAAAGGGCGCCTTGATTTGACTCTTGGTCAAATAATCCGCGGCCCCGGCCTCTGTCGCTGCAATATCAATGTCGTGATTACCCTGTCCGGTGAGCATGATGATTGGCACCCGGCAGCCGCCCTGAATTGCCTCGGCCAGCAACTCTAAACCATCATTCTGTCCCAGCCGGTAATCCAGCAGACACACGTCATGGCGGTTATCCAGTAACGCTTGCAGGCCGTCTTGATAGGTGGCTGCCCACTCCAGAGTAATCTCGCCTTGTCCGATCTCGGCGAATAAATCGCGGGTAATGAGATAGTCTTCGCGGTCGTCATCGACAATCAGCACCCTCCAGGTGATGCGCTTGTTCTGCATGATATCCATGTTCATAGTACGTGGTGATGGTGCGGTAATTCGACGATTTCAAACCAGTACTCGTTCAATACCTTAATCACCTCGACCATCGCGGCAAAGGTCACCGGCTTGGTGATGAACGAGTTGGCGCCCAAGTCATAGCTGCGGAACACGTCTTCCTCGGCCTTGGAGGTGGTCAGCACGACCACCGGAATTCTTCTCAAATCGGGATTGGCCTTAATTTCGCGCAGCGCCTCACGCCCGTCCATTTTGGGCATATTGAAATCCAGCAGGATAATGCCGGGTCGCGGGGCGGCCGCGGGCGCGGTGTATTTGCCTTCGTGCAGGAGGTAATCCATCAGATCTTGTCCGTCCATCACATAGCGCAGATCATTCAGCAAACGCGCCTCGACAAATGCCTCTCTGACTGTCTGCCTGTCATCCGCATCGTCCTCGGCCAGTAACACGATCATGGGGGGTGTATTTTTCATCATGGCTCTACGCTCCTTTAGGTTGCTGAATGGGTAAGGTCGTAATAAACGCTGCGCCTGCTCCGGGCTTGCTGATAGCGGTGATAAGACCACCATGATGTTCTGCTATTTTACGGCAAACAGCCAGCCCCACGCCCGATCCTTCGTATTCGCTGCGTCCGTGCAGGCGCTGAAACAGGGTGAAGATACGATCCAGGTACTTTTCATCGAAGCCGATGCCTTGATCTTCCACTATGAGCTGGTAGCGGTCATTGCGCCGTGCCCCGGCAGGGGGGGCGTCCGGCTGGATGATACGGCCATATACTTTAATCCTGGGTACCTTGCCCGGAAGATGAAACTTCAGGGCATTGCTGATTAAATTTTGCAGCAACTGGCGCATCTGTACCGGCTCGGCATCGAGTGTAATCAGTTTGGCCACTTCGATCTGTGCGCCGCTGCTGGTGATGCTGACTTCCAGCATATCGAGTACATATTCCACGATTTGATTGAGATCAACCGGCGTGAATGGCTGTGCTTTCGCTGTTACGCGCGAGTAGGTGAGCAGGTCATCAATCAGCGTCCGCATGCGTTGCGCGGCGTCTTGCATGCGCGCCAGATAATCGCGACCTTCTTCGTTCAGTGCGGTGGCGTGCTTGGTCTGAAGCCGCTCGCCAAAGGTCTGTATCTTGCGTAGCGGCTCCTGCAAATCGTGCGAGGCGACCGTGGCAAAATCCTGCAACTCACGATTGCTGCGTTCCAGCCGGGCAGTGAAATCATGCAGTTCATTTTCGATTTGATGGCGCTCAGTAATATCATCCGCCACGCCGACAATACGGTACACCTCGCCTTCATTGTTGCGCACAGGGAATGCGCGATTTTGTATCCAGCGGATGCTGCCGTCCGGACGGACAATACGGAATTGCTCGTCATAGGAGCCGGATGCTTGCTTGATCAGTATGTCCTGCGTGATGCGCTGCAGGTCATCTGCGTGCAGTGCATTCATCCAATCCTGCGGCGAGGCATACAGGGACTCCACCGACCTGCTCCAAACCGTCTCATAGGCCGGGCTGACATAGAGAACCTCACCCTTGGTGGCATCGGTCATCCAGAAAATTTCGCGGATATTTTCTGAAATCTGGTTGAAGCGTTGATTGGCTTCCTGGAGATCAGCCATCGTCATTTCCAGTTGCCGCCCTTTTGCCTGCAAGCGATAGAATGCAAAAATAGCATAGCTCAGCAATAACACCGCCGCCAGAAACAAGCCCAGCCGGTAGTTGGCAGCACTGCGTTGCTGCACATGGTAATAATCCAGATAGCGTTGTTCTATCTCAATCCCGATGCGGTTTTTTCCGAACGAACTCAGTTGCTCCAGTAGACCGTTCGCGTCGGCCCCCTTGCTTAAAACGACAGCGGCGTGATGCGCGGCATTTTCCGCCAATACCCGAACGCGCTCAGGCAAACTGGGGAGAATGATTTCCACCCGGCGTATATCCTGGGACAGGATGGAGTAGTACAAGGGGTTGCCCGGATTGACTTTGGTCAGGAGCGCATCGCGCAGCATGGATTCAAAGGTTTCGCGCTGCAAGGTGGCAGCCGGGCCGGTTCTGGGCAGCAACTCAAGCACACCCAACACCATGCGCGGGATATAGATAAAAGCGTTTTTTAACGTCGCGTTATCGGATTTAAATTGTTCCAGCGCGACTTGTTTTTGCTCAATCTGTTGCTGCATCGTGCTCAATGCCTGCCTGATCTGGGGCGTATCCGGCAGCAAGCGATTGTGGTGATGTTCAGATAATCTGGCGCTCAACATCTGCATTTCCCGCATGATACTGATCACCCCATCATAATTATGTTGCGATTGGTAATGTATCTGCAATACGGTTTCACCCAACTCACTATCTCTCGTTTGCAACTCATTCAATTCGCCCGCCACCATATTGTGTATATAGGGATCTACCGGCTGCGCCTTGATAAACAAAAAAATTAAACCTGCCAACACCGCGCCGACCAGAGTCAATTGCCACTTGGATATTTTGACCAGGCGCATCATGGGCCAGGTTTGCCAGAGTATGCTGTGGCGTTGTATTCCCCGGTCAGGGTGTTGAGGAACTTGACGATACTGATAATCTCGTCGCGGCTCAACCTTACTCCCAGCTGATACCGTCCCATGGTCAGCACCGCTTTCTCCAGGGTATCTGCTGACGCGTCATGAAAATAAGGCGCGGTCAAAGCGACATTGCGCAATGATGCAACCCGGAATTTGTAGCGATCTGCCTCAATTTTAGTGATGTTATAACGGCCATAGTCAACTTCAGTCACATTGCCCCGCGCGGCAAAATAATCGTCGATCACGCCGAGTTTCTGAAACAGATTGCCGCCCACATTCATGCCCTGATGGCAGTTGATACATCCCAGATTCTTGAACAGCTGATAACCTTCCAATTCTTCATCACTCATGGCGTGAATATCGCCACGCAAGTAACGATCAAATTTTGAATTGGGCGTGGTCAGAGAACGCTCATAAGTGGCGATGGCGTCTTTGATACTCTGTTGTTCTATGCCGTGCAGGTAAAGTGCCGCAAAATCGCGGCGATAAGCCGCGTCCTTGTTCAACTTGGCAATTACCTCGGGCCAAGTCGAAGCCATTTCGGCGGGATGTTGCAGCGGAAAGTCTATTTGATCTTCCAGGGTAGCTTCGCGACCATCCCAAAATAGCCGGAAATTGAATCCGCTGTTAAACACGGTCAACGTGTTGATGTTGCCGCGTTTACCGCCTATCCCGATTGGGACAGGCAAACCATCTGCTCCGCCTTTGTCCAGGCGATGACAGCTGGCGCAGGCTATCGTATTATCGTGGGAAAGTTGTGTGTCGTGGAATAAGCGCTGTCCTAAAATAACCTTGCGCGCGTCCAGTTTTAGATCCAGAGGTATCGGAGTAATCGGTTCTTTACGATCACTACGCTCGACATTCAAACCTGTGGGCAGCGCAATGTCGAATTGCTTCTTGGGATAATCCGGGGATATGTACCAGAAATAGACCGCTGCTGCACACAGGAACAAACCGGACAAAGCCAGCAACCAATTCGACCGCGTAGTCTTAGTCATGGCGCCCCCACTTAACTATCCGATGCATGATGTTCTCCCGCGCAAAGCAAAAGAGGTCAAGTTATATTAGTAGTGTCCGGTTAATTATAAGGATTTTGGAGGGGACACGGGGATTTTTGTGAGAAGGTTACATTATGACTGGGATCTGTCGTGGTTTTATATAGGGCAAATGGACAACATGCCGTCGGCAACGCAATCCGCGTCTGTTTCGGTTAAAATGCCGTATTTTTCAGCAGTGGCGAGACCATGATTGTCAAACAGCGTGTAATACTTTCCAGATTAGTGGTGGAAACAGCGTCCAATAGTTTCCACCTCAGTATGTCACCATCCAGTGTTTTAGCTGGAGGGTTCTGGAGTGATTTATATGGACATGATTTACGAAATACGCAGGC
>JANXXH010000076.1 GCA_025350705.1 Gallionella sp. | reverse complement strand
GAACCGGTTGGACATAGAGATGTTCAGCCTGGATACCGGCCGCCTGCCACAGGAGACCTATGCCCTGATGCAGCAGGTTGGCGAGCGCTATGACATACCGTTAAAAGTGTATTTCCCGGACAGCGCCGCAGTTGAAAAATATGTCGCGCAAAATGGCGTAAATGGCTTTTACGACAGCGTAGCAGCGCGCAAAAGTTGCTGCTTTGTGCGCAAGGTCGAACCTTTGCGCCGTGCATTGAGCGGCAAGAAGGCGTGGATCACCGGCTTGCGCAGCGATCAGGCGGTTACACGCGGTGCGCTGGAAATCTCGGCGTACGATGCCGAATTTGGATTGCAGAAATTCAACCCCTTGCTGGACTGGACGAATAAAGAAGTATGGGTCTACATCAGGCAATATGACGTGCCTTACAATAAACTGCACGACAAGTTTTATCCCAGCCTCGGCTGCGCACCATGCACCCGTTCCATTTCCGCCGGCGAAGATATCCGCGCAGGCAGGTGGTGGTGGGAGAACCCGGATAGTAAAGAATGCGGCCTGCATGTGAGCCAAGGTTCGCTACAGGCGAGCAGGAACAAACTTCAGGAAATATCGGGGCGGGTTGATACTACAGAGAAAATAGTTGGGTAGGGCGGTTGTGCAATAACTGAAACCACAATGAGCGAAACAGAAAATATTATGAAACTGGTCGAGAAAGAAATTATGAGCACCCACACCATCAGCCATCTGGACGTGCTGGAAAGCGAATCCATCCACATTATGCGCGAGGTCGCGGCGGAGTGCAAAAATCCCGCGCTGCTATTTTCCGGCGGCAAGGATTCCATTGTGATGTTGCGCCTTGCGGAAAAGGCTTTCCGTCCGGCGAAGTTTCCATTCCCGCTGGTGCATATCGATACCGAGCATAACTTTCCCGAGGTGATCGCCTGCCGCGACAAGCTGGCAGCCGATCTAGGCGAGCGCCTGATCGTGCGTTCGCTGGAAGATTCCATCAGGCGCGGCAGCATTGTCATCAAGGACGAGAGCAAGCCGCGCAACCCGTTCCAGTCTGTGACGCTGCTGGAAACAATCGCCGAATTTGGATTCGATGCCTGTATGGGCGGCGCGCGTCGCGACGAGGAAAAGGCAAGAGCCAAGGAGCGCATTTTCTCGTTCCGCGACGAGTTCGGTCAATGGGATCCGAAGAACCAGCGCCCTGAGTTGTGGGACACCTACAACACCCGTGTCCACAATGGCGAGAACATCCGCGTATTCCCGATCAGCAACTGGACCGAGATGGATATCTGGGAATATATCGGACGTGAAAAATTGCACATCCCGGAAATTTATTTTGCGCACAAGCGCGAATTGATCCGCCGTGGCAACTCGGTGATTCCGGTGTCGCACTTGGTACAGCCCAAGCCCGGCGAAAAAGTGGAAGTGCTGTCGGTACGCTTCCGCACCGTGGGCGACATGACCTGCACCGCCCCGGTGGAATCCACCGCACGTACCGTGGACGAGATCATCGAAGAAACATCCATCACGCGCATCACCGAGCGCGGCGCGACGCGCATGGACGACCAGACATCGGATGCTTCGATGGAGCTACGCAAGAAGGAAGGGTATTTCTAAGGCCGTCATTCCCGCGAAAGCGGGAATCCAGCCAAACAAATAATTCCCCGCAATGCGGGACAACACCCAAAGGCATATCAAATAAAAGCACTGGATTCCCGCTTTCGCGGGAATGACGGAACCAGAAAAACTAGAGGCTACAATATGAGCAACACCACACAGCTATTACGTTTCATTACCGCCGGCAGCGTAGACGACGGAAAGAGCACTTTGATCGGCCGTTTGCTGCATGACTCGAAATCGATCTTCGAGGATCAGCTCTCGGCGATTTCCATAACCAGCGAGAGGCGCGGCATGGCCGCAGTCGATTTTTCGCTGCTGACCGATGGCTTGCAAGCCGAGCGCGAACAGGGCATCACCATCGATGTGGCGTATCGCTACTTCGCCACGCCCAAGCGAAAGTTCATCATCGGCGACACGCCGGGTCACGAGCAATACACGCGCAACATGGTCACGGCCGCCAGCACCGCCAACCTGGTGGTCATCCTCGTCGATGCGCGCAAGGGCGTGCTGGTGCAGACGCGCCGCCATACTTATCTTGCCAGCCTGGTCGGCATCCCGCACATCGTGCTGGCGGTCAACAAGATGGACATGGTCGATTACTCGGAAGCCAGATACACCGAGATATGCGCGGAGTATCTGGCCTTCGCCGCGCAGCTCGGTTTGACCGACATCACCTGCATCCCGCTGTCTGCATTGGCGGGCGATATGCTGGTGGCTCGCGGTAACAATATGGAATGGTATCAGGGCACGACACTGTTGAACCTGCTGGAAAATATCGTGATCGATTACGACGTAAACACCACCGATTTCCGTTACCCGGTGCAGTGGATATGCCGTCCGCAGACCGAGGAATACCACGACTTTAGAGGTTACATGGGACGCATCGAAGCAGGCGAGATAGCGGTCGGCGACGAGATCACCGTGCTGCCTTCGGGCCGCACCAGCAAGGTGAAAGAGATTGTCACCTACGACGGCAAGCTGCAACGCGCCTACGCGCCTCAATCCGTCACGCTGACACTGGAAGACGAGATCGACATTTCGCGCGGCGACATGTTCGTGAACGGCGGAGCGAAACCGAAAGTGGCGAAAGAGTTCGCAGCCATGCTGTGCTGGCTGTCCGAAACCCCGCTCGACAAGAACCGCAAGTACCTGGTCAAGCACACCACGCGCACCGCGAAGTGTTTGTTCTCGGGCATCGACTATCGCGTAGATGTGAACACGCTGGAACAGCACAGCACCGCAACGCTCAACATGAACGACATCGCGCGCGTGGCGATCAAAGTGCAGCAGCCGCTGGCGTTCGACAGCTATACCACCGACCGCGCCACTGGCAGCTTCATCGTGATCGACGAGGCGACCAACAACACGGTGGCGGCGGGGATGATCGCCTGAGGCAGAAGTAGGGCGGAACGCCACGTAAGTTCAGCATCACAACAAGCGTTGAGTGCGCGTGACTTGCCGCTATAATGGAACATGTATTTCATGTAGCCATGCTTGCCTATGTACCAGAGTTATTTTGGTCTCGCCGAAGAGCCATTCTCCATCGCACCTGATCCTCGCTATCTCTACATGAGCCAGCGTCACCAGGAGGCGCTCGCGCATCTGCTGTATGGCGTGAATGCGGGCGGCGGGTTTGTATTGCTGACCGGTGAAGTGGGCGCGGGCAAGACCACGGTGTGCCGCTGCCTGCTCGAGCAGATCCCGGAAGCCTGCGATGTCGCCTATATCTTCAATCCCAAGCTGACGGTCGAGGAGTTGCTCTCGACCATCTGCGCGGAATTCGGTATCTCCTGCCCGCCAGGAAACGCCAGCGCCAACACCAGCGTCAAGGTGTACATCGACTGCATCAACGCCTATCTGCTCGACGCGCATGCCAGGGGCAGGCATACGGTGCTGATCATCGACGAGGCGCAGAATCTTTCCGCCGATGTGCTGGAGCAATTGCGGCTGCTCACCAATCTGGAAACCAACCAGCGCAAACTGTTGCAGATCATCCTGCTGGGCCAGCCCGAGCTGGCGGCGATGCTGGCGCGGCCAGAACTGCGGCAGCTCGCGCAACGGATCATCGCGCGCTATCACTTGGGGCCATTGGCCAAACACGAGGTTGCATCTTATGTGCAACACCGTCTCGGAATTTCTGGCGCGCAGCGTCCTTTGTTTCCTCTGGCGCTGATGGGCAAGTTATACCGCTTGAGCGGCGGCATTCCCCGCATCATCAACGTGCTGTGTGACCGGGCGCTGCTGGGCACCTTCGCGCAAAACAAGGAGAAGGTGGATCACGCGACGCTCAAGCAAGCGGCGCGCGAAGTGTTCCACAATCCGGCGGCGCAACGCAGCATGATGCGCCCTCTTATTGCCGGTTTGTTGCTGGCCCTCACGGTGTTGGCGGCAGCGCTGTACAAACCTGTTGAGCAAACACCGGCACAGGCGAAAGCCGAAGCGCAAACAGTGGCCGCCAAATCGGCAGCCGCATTGCCGACGGTGCTCGAATGGCCGGCAACGACTCCACTCTTGCGTAGTGATGAACTGGCATATGCTGCGTTGTTCAAAGCCTGGGGCGTAAAAGATTTTCAAGTGGGCGACGAGTGTATTCAGGCTGAAGCAATAGGTTTGCGTTGCCTGACTGCGCGCGGCGGCTTGGATGAACTGCGCCAATTGAATCTGCCCGCAGTCCTGCTGATGCAAGACAAGCTGGGGCAGAAATTCAGTGCGACGTTGACCGGGCTCGACGATCGATCCGCCACCTTTACTGTCGGCGAAGAAAACAAAAAGGTATCCATCGGCGCGCTTGCAGAGCAATGGTCGGGGCACTACACCTTGCTGTGGCGCAAGCCGCCGGTTGCGAACAGGAAGATCCGTCCGGGCGATCACGGGCCGAATGTGGAATGGCTGAGCAGGCAACTCGCGCAACTGAATGGCAAGGCGGCGGCAACCAGCACAGATCAAGTGTTCGACGAAGCCATGATGCATCAACTCAAACAGTTTCAACTCGCGCAGGGACTCATCCCTGACGGCACCGTCGGGTTTCAGACCATGATGCGCCTCAGCAGTGCGGTGGATAAGACCGTGCAAAAATTGAATTTGAATCGCGGGCAGGGAGCGAAGCCCTAATGTCATACATCCTCGAAGCGCTCAAAAAATCCGACCAGCAGCGTCAGCGCGGCGCAACGCCAACCTTGCAAGCCGCACAGCTGACCGTGGCTGCGCCCAAGCGTCCCTTGTTCATCTATTACAGTCTGCTTGCGACGGTGCTGCTGATCGTCGGCATCGTGATCGGCTGGCTGCATCCATGGCAAGCAGAGCCAACACTCCCAGAACCAACACTCCCAGAGCCAGTACCCTACACCGCAGAATCGCCCATTCCGATTCCGCCACACGCCGCACCAGTGCCTTTGCCGGCACAACATGAAATGCCCGGCAAGACGGTGGCTCCCGACAAGACAGCGATACTGGGCGCGGCAGCACCTGTTCCAGAAAAACCCTTGCCCGTATCAGACAAACACACCAAACATGCCGCTGTTGCGCAGGAACAAGAAGCGATGCGACTGGATGAACTGCCTCTCGCGATCCGGCAGGAGATCCCGGCCATGACGGTGCAGCTCCATGCCTATTCGAGCGTACCCAGCGAGCGCATCGTCAGCATCAATTCCATCAGGTTGCGTGAAGGCGGATTTTTAATGGCGGGACTCATGCTGGAACAGATCACGCCGGACGGGATGATATTCAGCTACAAGGGATATCGGTTTCAGAGAGGGATTCGGTAGGTAAATCAACACCGCCGGGAGGAGCACGGCATTTAACACCGTTCGCCCTGATAACCAGCGACTCGGCTGGCGTTGTTCGACAGCCTAGTCGAATGGCTATGTCGAAGGGTCGCCGCGAAGCGGGTGGTGCTCTGTGAATCACGCAAAAACAAAATCAACACCTCCGGTGGTTGTTTCTTGGATTACTTTCTTTAGCCGCATAAAGAAAGTAATCGGCGTGCGGGGCCGAACCCCGCGACTTTGACTTTTATTCTTGTGTGCATCAAAGAGTACCACCTGTTCCCGACAGTACATACTCAAGCTCCGCAACGCTATCGTAGTGTGCTATCTTTCGCATCATTTGATTCGTTGATGCTTTCCTGATGCCATGAGCCTGTTTGCCCTGATCGCCGCGCTGTTGCTGGAGCAGTATCGCCCGCTTTTCTTGCGCAAATATCTGTTCATGTGGTTGTCCGGCTACGTTCAATTCTTTCAGCATCACTTCAATGCCGGGCAACAGGAGCAAGGCAAGATCGCCTGGCTGTTGGCGGTGTTGCCGTTGCTGGTTGGCGCGATGGTGATGTTCTGGATGCTGGACAGAGTGCATCCGATCTTTGCCTGGGCGTTCAATGTGCTGGTGTTGTACATGACGATGGGCTTCCGCCAGTTCAGCCATTATTTCACCAAAATCCATCTGGCGTTGCGCGGGGGCAAGCTGGACGAGGCGCGTGCGCAGTTGTCCCGTTGGTGCGATATTTCCTCCGATGAATTGACTGCCGAAGAAGTCGCGCGCCTGACCATCGAGCAGGCGCTGATCGCATCGCATCGCAATGTGTTCGGCGTGATCGTGTGGTTCGTGTTGTTCAGCGCAGTGGGTTTGGGCGGTGCGGCGGGCGCGCTGCTGTATCGCCTCGGGCAATTTTTGCGCGCGCGCTGGAGCGTCAAGGAGGGGAGCGATCTGGGGGTATTTGGCGGATTCGCGCGGCAAGTGTTTTATTTTCTGGAATGGTTGCCGATTCGCATGACCGCGATCACTTTCGCCATCGTCGGTGATTTTGAAGATACTATTTTTTGTTGGCGTACCCAGGCGGCAAGCTGGCCCGATCCCGAAGCGGGCATATTGCTGGCGAGCGGTGCGGGTGCATTGGGAGTGCGTCTCGGCATGCTGATAACGCAAGACGGCCAGCCGCTGGATAGACCGGAGCTGGGTGTCGGCGATGATGCCGATGCCGACTTCATGCAAAGCACCATCGGGCTGGTGTGGCGCTCGGTGGTGTTCTGGCTGATTTTGTTGCTGCTGCTGACGTTGGCGAGTTTGCTGGGTTGATCAGACCGACACAGATCAGCCAATTCAAATTCTCGTTAAAAGTGACAATAATATTGTAGGGTGCGTTTACGCACCCTACATTTTTTTATTGCGATGGTTACCCTACAGTTTTGCACACGCGCACAGCATGCATATTGTTCCATTGTTCCCGATGGCCTTACTGGATGCGCCGTTTACCGGCGCATCCAGACTTGGGATCAACCCTGAGACCTTCTCCGCCAGATAACAAAGCCGGCAATGACTATTACCAAGCCGAGCAAGGCCAACCAATATTTTTCCAGGAAGCTTGGCTCTGGAATTTTCTTGGGAGGCGGTGGGGCAACGGGTGCGGGCTTGGGTTCAGGCGGTGGCGGAGGCGCTTGAACAACCGGGGCTGGCGCTATAACGGGCTCAGGTGGCGGCAGGGCGCGCTTGACCACTTTTTTCTTCTTTACGATTGCTGGCTTGGGCGCCGGTTGTTCGGCGATGACTATCGGAGCGGGTGCAGGCGCAGGCACTACCTTCGGTGGAGCCGGTGTTTCTGCAATCGTTTCAACGGGGGCAGGCGCAGCGACAGGAGTCTCTTGCGGACTTGATGCGCAGCCCGGTAAAACCAGGACTGAAAGAAGCAGTGCAACAGGTACGGCAACATTGAGCGTTCTTGGCATGTGGTTCTCCCGAAATATGTTTGGTGACATGAGGGTTTATTGACATCAGGTCGGGGAGAATCTTCCCACAGTTGGCATCGTCCCGCAAACAATAATTAAAGGCTGCATTAGTGGACGCTTAATAAAGTGCAGCCCATCATGCATTATTCCAATTCGCATTAGAAACGATAACTGTGTTGGCTTCGGTCTTAGGCTCCTAGCCGCACTAAGTGTGCTGTCTTCGTCGCCTCATCCTCGCCGCCTTGTTCTCCTTTCTAATGCGAATTTGAATTAGCCGTACTGCCGTACAATCCCGTCCATGCACATACAACCTTATACTGAGCTTACCCCCGATGCCGTGCTCGATGCGCTGGACAGCATCGGCCTGCGCGGCGACGGTCGTCTGCTTGCGCTCAACAGTTATGAGAATCGCGTCTATCAGGCAGGCATGGAAGAAGGGCCGCCACTGATCGTAAAATTTTATCGCCCCGCGCGCTGGAGCGATGCGCAGATTCTGGAAGAACATGCGTTTGTCGCGACGCTGGCTGAGCGCGAGATTCCGGTGGTGCCTGCGCTGGAAATCCACGGCCGCACGCTGCATGCATTCAATGGTTTCCGTTTTTCGGTGTTCACCAAACACGGCGGTCGGGCACCGGAACTGGACGACCGCGACACGCTGGAATGGATGGGGCGCTTCCTCGGTCGCATCCATGCCGTTGGTGCGCTGGAGCATTACCGGCATCGCCCCACGCTGGACATCGAGAGTTTCGGTGTAGAGCCGAGTACTTATCTGTTAAAACATGATTTCATTCCGGCAGAGTTGGTCGAGGTCTATCGCGGCGTGGTCGCACAGGCATTGGATGGCGTGCGTCGCTGTTATGATCGCGCCTGTTTCGGTTCAGGGGCAGTAAAAAAATTACGCCTGCACGGCGACTGCCATGTCGGTAACGTGTTGTGGACGGATGAAGGACCGCACTTCGTGGATTTCGACGATAGCCGCATGGGGCCTGCGGTACAGGATTTGTGGATGCTGCTGTCCGGCGAGCGCGCCGACATGACGAAGCAGTTCACCGATCTGATGGCCGGCTATGAGGATTTTTACGACTTTGATCCGCGCGAACTGCATCTGGTCGAAGCGCTGCGCACCTTGCGCCTGATCCACTACGCCGCATGGATCGCGCGGCGTTGGGACGACCCGGCCTTCGCAGTCGCCTTCCCGTGGTTCAATACGCAACGCTATTGGCAGGATCGCATTTTGGAATTGCGCGAACAGATTGCGTTGATGGATGAGCCACCGCTGTCGGTTTGATGAGGAACTGCTGATAAACCCAAAGCCCTGTCATTCCCGCGAAGGCGGGAATCCAGCAAAACAAACACCCCGCGAAGCGGACAAGACCTTGGTTCTGTCCCGCTACGCGGGAGATTATTTATTCAACTGGATTCCCGCCTTCGCGGGAATGACGAATAAGAAAGAGCCGAATGACCAACGAAACCGAAACCATCATCGCCGCAACCCAACTCTGGCTGGAGAAAGCCGTCATCGGCCTCAATTTGTGCCCGTTCGCCAAGGCCGTGCACGTCAAGAAGCAGATACGCTATGTGGTCAGCGCGGCGACTACGCCGGAGGGTTTGCTGGAAGAGCTGATGAACGAGTTGCGCA
>JANXXH010000074.1 GCA_025350705.1 Gallionella sp. | reverse complement strand
TCAAGGACACCGTGACCACGTTCGGTGATTTGTTTGATTGCTTCAGCCTTAAATTCTGCTGTATAGCGGGCATTTTTCATTTGACTTACTCCATTCCTTTTTCGACATTATCAAATGTCTACTGAAGTCTGGGAAGTCCACTAGACGTATTTTATCTCTCTTGAATTCGAGAGCGCTTGGGACGCCGATGAGACGGAATAGACGGTATCGGGCGAGTTCGAGGCGCAGGTTTGTATGTGGGTGGATGAGGGTGATCGTCGCCCTGTGTTTGACGATGATCACCCCCATTAGTCGGAGGATGGTCGCCTCCCTGAGGCGGGCGATGGACGTCATCCTGATCTGGACGATGGTCACCACCCTGAGGAGGACGATGGTCGCCACCAGGAGGTGGACGATGCTCACCACCAGGAGGCAGGCGATAGCCACCATCGCGAAACGGTCCTATTAGGTAAGTTGGACCCCATCCACCATAATAGGGAACGTATGGTTCGGGGTAATACCTCCAGGGGCCAGGGCCAGACCAATACCGGTTTCCTTCATCAGTTCCGGCACAGCCTGATAACTCTATGGCGAAGAGCCAAATCACTAAAGCAAACGGCGAGCAAGGTAAGAGTAATATTTTCACTCTTTCACCTCTTTACCCTCATTATCCGGCCATTCAAGCAGTCCAAAGGGTGTCCCCAAAGGGTCGGCAACTACCGCGACCTTGGAGCCGTGTCGGTCAAGGCGCGGCTCGACCAGCACCCGGCCACCAAGCTCTACAACTTTTGCAGTCATCTTAACTGCATCTTCGACGTGTATGTAATTGAGCCAGTGTGGATGTAAGTTAGGCCTATTAGCAGGCAATGTATTCACGCTTGAACGAGCATAGTTGTCTGATGCTAGCAAGAGATGCTGGCCGCCATCATCATCTGGCAGATCGAAAACCTCATAGTCAAAAAGCTTCTGATAGAAAGCGGCGTCAGTGTCCGGATCTATCGTGATTAGCGAACTCCAAATCCAATCTCCGGGTACGACAAGGTCGTCGGGTGGATCGCCACTACTTGAAGCAAGCACTGCAAAAATTGCCCCCTGAGGATCCGCAAAGACTGCTTCCCTGCCACGATTAGGAATGTAATGCGGCTCAAAGAGCACCTTCGCACCGTGTTGTAACGCAATCTCTTTTGCCTTATCTACGTCACGCACGGCGATAAAACTCAGCCAGCGCGGGTGCCGATGTTCACCTATAGGTAAATCTTTGTGAACCAAACCCGCGACCGGATGACCGTCGAGAGATGCCTCGGCGTACTCTATCCCACCCCCCTGAATATCACGAAATGTCCAGCCAAACAAACCGGTATAGAACTGCTTTGTGGCGGCGAGATCGGGCGTCACCAGTTCAACAAAAATCACTTTTCCAACGTGATGCTCTTGGCTGGCGGGTTCAACGATCGCGGGCAGTTGGAGTGGTGAAGCCGTGACCAGCGATGCACCCTCAAGACAGAGAAGCAAGACGAATAATCCTTGTCTACAAATATGTTTGGCTAAATCGGACGGTATCCTTCGCAGCCAAATATTATGTGAGATTGAGCCAAGCAAGCTTGAAAAATGTTGCGGATGCATTGTGGCCTCCTCGGTGTTGTTTATACTGGAAGAATGAATATTCTGGAATGTCTCTTTCCCGCGCACCTCGGCACATCATGGTGCCATATTAACATTCGGAAGGCCTAGCCCCTTTACCAAGCTTCTTTTTCCGGAAGAAGTGTCATTTTTGTCCAGATGCCTTTATAACAACAAGAATCGGCTGTCGTTGACTTTTGAAATCAAGAGCACGGCAATCTAACCTTATGTTTGTTGAAGTTCCGGTTTTGACACGGAACGGTAGTTCATGATGCCATATTAACAGCCGGAAAGCAGCCCTTCATACAGTTCACACAGTGACACATAGATAATTGTCATCGCGTCCAATTCGATGCCCGAAAGCTGCGAATTGCAGCTCATGTTATCCTCCATTGCCTGAATATGGGATTATGTGCATCATTTTGAGTATCAGAAAAGTATTTTCGAAAGGAACGTGATGTTGGATAAGCAACTTATTTTGGGTATGAAAAAATTCAACCAACTCATTCATGTGCTGCTCGCGTTGGCGCTAGGTGTTGCGTGTGTGATGGTTATATGGGATTTTGGATTGAAATCGGTCGACGCCTGGCATGCAGGGAATGCAGCAAATGGATTTTTTCATGCATTGGGATCACTTTTCATTCTGTGGACACTATCAACTTTGATCTCGGCGGAGATGAACTACCTGCAAACTGGCCGTATCTACGTGCGCGTCTTTGTAGAGGTTGCAATGATCTCAGTGATTCGCGAAATGATTGTACAGCCCGTGCAAATAGTCAGCAATCCCAATGGAGCTGAATCAGGCTTTAATCCAACCCACTATGGGTTATTGCTGGCTGCTCTGCTAGTGATTGGAGTCGTCTATAAACTAGTTAGCGATCCCCAGGCAGTTCATGAACCCGGTATTGAAGAGTAAGCGAAATGACAGGCATCGACGCTGAGATCCGTTATTGGCACCGAGCAGAATACCATGACATTATATATGCCGCCCCATAGCGGTCAGACAACTATAGTCTTAAAAACGCGCACTATTAGCACACCTGTTTGATGTACCAAATTTCCCAACCTTTTGACTGAACGCCTAGCCCAAAACTACTTAGGGTAGCGCATCGGCTTTCAGTCCAATCTACCAGAATTCGTCCTACTGCCGGAACATGTCAGACAAACACTGACAGCAACTTCTGCCTGCCACCTACATCATTTTAGGACAAACCTCGCTACCGCCTGCATGAGTGAGGAAACATAATTCGCACATCGATTTTGCAAACCGATAAGCGTAATGAGGCGAAATGATGAATGTGTTTATTGCGGAAGATTCAGAAGCGATGCGCGAAAGCCTGCGCTCCATGTTGTCTGAGTTTCACGATGCCAGGATAGCCGGTTATGCGGCGGACGAAGCGGGTGCGATCGAACAGATCAATGCGCTGCTGCCCGATGTCGTGATCCTCGATCTCAACCTGCAATCCGGAACGGGGGTTGCCGTTCTGAAGAATGTCAAAAAACACCATCCCGAAATCAAAGTCATGGTGTTGACCAACTGCAACGGCGAGCTTTACGTGGACGCCTGCAAACGCGCCAATGCCGACTATTTCTTCGACAAGTCCTTCCAGTTCATGCAGGTTCGCGAAGTGTTTGTGAATTGGAATAAAGTCGGTTTCATGGATAACAAGCTGTCTGATTAACCGCGATAATTTTGGAGAAACCGATGCATAAGCACATACAAGAGGTGGGCATGATCAAGGAAGAAAATTCCAGGCGGTCATTTCTCAAGAAGACGGTTGCGGCAGCTGGTGTTGTTGCGGCGGCTGGTTACACGAAGACCTTGATATCCGGGTCCTCTGCATCGAATAACGACGCAAGTGCAAAGTACGCAGCTGATGTTGCATGGCAGGAAAAGGCGGTAACGGGGAATCAACTGATCGTTATGACGGACGATGAAAAAAAACAGCGGCTTGATGAGCTGCTGAATTGTCATTACCAGGAGATCGCATAGTTTTTGGTTACCTAATATCTGTTGTTGGAGGCAGTGATGTCAAAAGAAAAAATCAAGGAATCGAATGAGGCGGATGATCTACAACAAGGCCGCCGCGAATTTCTGAAGAATGTGTGTGCTTCGAGCGTGGCGGCGCTTGTGGCGGCACCTGCGTCAGCAGAGGCTGCTGTCGACCCTGCCAATCCAGATGCCGATGTAACCGTTGCGGAGTTTTTTCAAGGACATTTCATACTGATGTCAGATGAGGAAAAAAAGCAGGCCATTGCGCGGCTGGAAAAGCGGTATTCCGCACAATACGGGAAGAAAACGACGGTTTCTGATGTGCCTGCTCCGGAAGGGGTTCTGTTCGGTTATGCCCTCGATATTTCGAAATGCATCGGATGCAGGCGCTGCGTTCATGCCTGTGTGAAGGAAAATAACCAGTCACGCCATGATCCCGAGGTTCAATGGATACAGGTGATGAAAATGCCCAAAGGGAATATTTCCTTTACCACAGAACAATTGGACAAGGGATATCCTGAGCAGAGCGAGTTCGGCGATTACGGCGTCCAGGTTGGCGGGAACGCCTACAAAACTGCCGGTTTTTCCACCGAGGATGCACAGAATTACTACAACGACGACCTGGTGCCTGACAAGGACTTTTTCTATGTGCCGGTCCAGTGCCAGCAGTGCGAGAAGCCACCCTGCGTCAAAGCTTGCCCGGTGAGGGCAACCTTCAGGGATCATGCGGGTGTGGTCCTGATCGATTACAACTGGTGCATCGGCTGCCGCATGTGTCAGCTTGCCTGTCCTTACCATGCCAGGCGATTCAACTGGGGTGAGCCCAACCTTCCTGCCGAGGAGATGAATCCCAAGACCCACTATTTTGGTAACCGGCCGCGCATGCGGGGCGTGATGGAGAAATGCACCTTCTGCGTGCAGAGAACGAGGGAGGGCAGGAATCCTGCCTGTCTGGAGGCTTGTCCGGTGGGCGCCAGGAAATTCGGCAATCTTCTCGATCCCGAGAGCGACGTCAGGAGAGTGCTGGCCACCAAGCGCGTCTTCAGGTTCAAGGAAGAGTATGGCACTTATCCCAAATTCTTTTATTACATAGGCTGAGGTCACGAAATGAATACTGCTTTGTCTTTCGCAATGGATTTCGGTTCGTATGCCATAAAAGGCGGGCGGATGTACTACGCATGGCTCCTGTTCCTGGCATTTTTCATCCTGGTCGGCTCCTACACGGCATACATCCAATTTACCCAGGGGCTGATCGTGACCGGAGCGACCGACCAGGTCACGCTGGAAGCGTTTTTTGCCAACTTCGTCTTTACGGCACATGTCGCGGCGGCGGCAGTGCTGGTCGTTGCCCCCGGCTATTTTTATCATCGCAAGGATATGAAGGAGCTTGCCGTGATGGGCGAGATCGTCGCAATGGTCTTTGTTGCGACAGGTATCACCTTCGTCCTGTTTCACATGGGAAGGCCGGACAGAACCTGGCATATCATTCCCGGAATCGGCTTCATGAACTTTCCCAATTCGATGCTCGCTTACGACACGATCGTTCTGAACGTCTATCTGCTTCTGAATCTCATCGGTGTCAGTTATATCCTTTTCAAAAAATATGTCGGCACGTTTCATGAAAAACAACTGGCAATATGGTTCAGGCCGATTGTGTTTCTGGCCATTGCATGGGGTCCGCTGATCCACATCGTCACGGCTTTCGTGCTCGCCAGCAATGCCAGGGTAGGTATGTGGGCGACCGCAGTTCTGCCCTTTGCTTTTCTGACGATGGCAGGTGCTTCGGGGCCGGCATTGGTCGTCCTGATATTCCTGCTAGCCCGAAAATATACCAGGCTGGAGATCGGTGATCCCGTCATCGATTTGATGACCACGATCATTGCCTGGAGCCTCGGTATCCTGATGCTGGTATTCGCTGCCGAGTTCTTTACGCTGCTTTATCCGAGCACCGAGCACGCCGACTCGCTGAAATACAACATGTTCGGCCACAACGGACTCAATATGTACGTGCCATGGTTTTGGGGGACGATTGGGGCGTTAGTGGCCAGTTTTGTTGCGCTTCTCTTCCGCAAGGTCAGACATAGCTATGACCGTCTGCTTCCCATGGTGTGTTTCGTGGTGTTCTTCGCGATCCTGATAGAGAAGCCCATGATTCTTGTGTTTCCCGCTTTTAGCCCTACCCCGCTTGGAGAATATGCGGAATACCACGTGACCCTCATCGAGTTTTTCAACGTGCTGTTTGTCTGGGCCCTCGGGTTCCTGTTCTTGACGCTTATTCTAAAAGGAGCGATCGGCATATTGACTGGCGAAGTGAGTCATGAGAAGGCGTCGGCTTCTTCGTAGAACGGAGCTTAAGGAGATATTTGAAATGGATAGCCTGCATAAATCGTCAAAAATAGTTGTACTTGTCCTGTGCGGTTTCCTGGTTGGCGGGTTGAGCACGTATGGCATCGCATACTCTGCGGAAGAAAAGCCTGCTGAGATAAAGAGTACGCAGCCCGTGACAGACTGCTTTGAAAGCAGAATAGGCTACTCATCCGTTACCGGGGTCGAAAGTGTCGATTCAAAGTATGGATATCCAAATGTGAAATGCTCGCAAACAACTGGTGCTGTTCTATGGTGGGGAGATCCATTTTACGGGACGATACCGATGGGCGAGATGCCGGAAATAACCGATGATACGCGCGGCGATTTTGCCAATGCCGTTGTGAAACCGAGAGAGCCTCAGCTACAGTATTTCAATATGGGACCCAACGGATGCAAGACATGCCATGACGGCAAAATGGTGCCATTCCCGAAGGGCAACAAGCCAAGGTTGATCGGGATGCATCAGGACATCGTTGAGAACTCACTCAAGTTGATGCACGGGCACGGGGCATTGTGGTGTCTAAATTGCCACAGCGCAACGAACCGCAACAGACTGGTTGATCGACAAGGAACCGAGTTTAGTTTCAACCAACCCCAAAAATTATGCGGCAGTTGCCATGGCGAGAATTACATTGACTGGCGGAAAGGGGTGCACGGGAAAAGAATCGGCTCATGGGCCACGGGCGGCAAGAAGAGATGGTGGGTATGCACTGAATGTCATAACCCGCATACCGTCCAGGCAACCAGATTTAACCGGCTCAAACCAGAACCACCGCCTGCTCTGCCAAGGGGAATGAAAAATGCCAACTATGAACGAGTCGGGGATGGTGAGCACTAGAGCAACATCAAATGGGCATGCAAGCAAGTTTGGTTTCACAACATTAATGTGGCTTAACCGGATAATCACTGCGCAAAATCAGGATAATGAAATACAACTCAAAAAATACAATGTTGGCATTTTCCTCAGATGAGGAAGTTTCCAAATTTCACAATCAGTTGACCGACGCCTTGCGCATGGTCATGCTTAAAGCAGGAGGCGGTGAAGCTACCAGTAAAGGAGAGGATATGAAACATACCCAAGAGTTCTTTGATCGCTATTCCATTTTGGCGGAGACACTTCGTCACTTGCGTGCCCATCTTCCGCGAAAATTGGATGGATGATTCAATTGAAGAGTGCGCCGGTTATCGGCGAGCATGATGTTCATGGAGAAGAGCAGTACTGTCAAAAATTATCACTTGTAGCAAGAAGCATCTTTATTCATCAACCAAAAGGAGAAAAAATGAAATCAGTCATAACTGGAATGTTTATCGCAGCAAGTTTGATGGTGGCGGGAACCGCATTGGCAGCTGAAATGCCGGCTACAGGCAAAGCAAAATGCGGCGCATGCCATGACGTCGACAAGAAAAAGATGGGGCCGTCATACATGGATATTGCCGCAAAATACAAGGGTGATAAGGACGCAGTAAGCAAGCTCGACGCGAATATCACCAAGGGTGGTGCGTTTGACTGGAAGATGGGCAAGATGCCGGCCAAGGGTATGGGTGCGAATGAGGCCGAGATCAAGGCTATGTCGGAATATATCGCAGGTTTGGCCAAATAAGATTTCTTGCTTGATTCACCTGTGAGTAGTGCCTGGTAACCGCGCCGGATAATCCGGCGCGGTTACCAGCGCGCCAAGTTCACCTATCGGGGCTAATTCATAGGGTCACTGCTCGGAAATATATCCGGCCAATGCCTCTAGTTCAGAATCACTTAGCGCCTTGAGGGTCTTGTTCATCGCGGCGTTCGGGCTGTTCATGCGGTTACCCTCACGAAAATCCTTGAGTTGCTTCAACAGATAAGCCTTATGTTGACCGCCAATCACAGGGTACATCGCCGTTGAGGGATCAAGGCCTTTGCCCGTAGCGCCGTGACAATAGGCACAAGCCATCACCATTTGAGTGATGTTGCCCTTTAAGAATATTTTTTTTCCTATCTCATTGGTCGTCGATCCGTTCCCTTTCATGATTGGTTGATTGGCGAAGTAAGCTGAAATGTCGCCCAGATCCTTGTCGCTGAGGGGTGCTGCCATACCGTTCATGATTTCGTGCGAGCGTGTTCCAGCCTGATAATTGCGCATCTGTTTTGCGATGTATTCATCGTATTGCCCTGCAAGCTTGGGAATCATCTCATCGGTGCTGTTACCGTCCATGCCATGGCAACCTTGGCAGATCTGCGATTTCTCTTTGCCGGCGACCGGGTCGCCGCTGCCGGTATGGCGCTTGAGCATATTCGTATTGGCGCTTGCAGCAAACGCGGATGGAGCGGCAAGCAGAACGGCCATTGTCAAGCAGACCGCTGTGTGGATTTTGATGAAAGTCATGTCATTCTCCTCAAGTTACTAGCTGCACGAATACGCTTTGTCGAGGCGTGCAAATTAGAACTAGTTCATGGTGTCAGATCGGTAATAGTAGACAGGTACGCGGCAATATCTGCGATGTTCTCTTCGGTGAGCTTTTTTGCGATCCCGCGCATTATTCCGACTTTATACACCGCCTGATCGTTTGCCCTGCTGCCAGCGCGAAAACTATTCAACTGATTGACCAGATATACATATTTCTGATGGTGAATTGCCGGGATATTCGGGGCGCGCCCGCTAAACCCGTGACAATCATGGCATGCCGGAACCAGGGGTTTGACCCCTTTAGTCATGATGATCTTTCCCTTGTTCGGGTCGCCGATTTTGCCACCGTCGGCGGCGAGTGATTTGAGGTCGGACGGCTCCGTTGCATATTCTAACGAGTCCAGATAAGCAGCCAAATCTCGGCGATCCTGCTCGCTCAGCGCCTTGGCAATGTCATTCATTGCCGCGCCCGCTCCAGCATCGGCGCGCTTGCCTTCGGCATAGTCAATGAGTTGTTTGATGACATATATCTGGCCGATATTTGCCAGACGCGGCGCACCCATGGCGTCCATACCCAACGCTTTTTCTCCATGACAACCACCGCAAGAAGTCGCATCACCTTTGCCTTCATTGTAGATAGTTTGACCATTGGCGGCATCCGCACGAAGGTTCGCAGGTGCATCAACAGCAAAAACGGCTTGGGATTGCAGCGTGACGGCGGACAGCATCAGCCATGACAAAAACATGAAAGTTGATTTAAGCATTTTATCCCCCTGTGTGTTCCTGATAATATGGGTTCTTCCGAAATTAAAGGCTGAGTTCATGATGAAGGCGCGGCTTCATTCGGGATGTTTGGTTATAGTCCGGAAATGTAATCTGCCAATGCCTCAAGTTCGGCATCGCTCAATCTGTGCACGATTGTATTCATCACGCCGCTCGGGCTGTTGTTGCGGGCGCCTTTTCTGAAGTTTATCAATTGACCGAGCAAGTAATCCTTGTGTTGCCCGCCTATCACGGGATACACCGGGTTGCCGGGGTTTTGTCCCTTGCCTGTTGTGCCGTGGCAATTGTTGCAGCGAACCATCATTCTGGGCAGATCATCATTTTCAAACAGTTTCTTTCCAATCTTGTTGCTGGAAGGGCTGGCTCCTTTCATCATCGGCTGGCTGGCAAAATAAGCGGCGATATCGGCCAGATCTTCGTCGATGACGGCTGCTGCCATAGCGCTCATGACTTGGTGAGTGCGGGTAGTGGCCTGGAAATTACGGATCTGTTTTGCGATGTATATTCCGTATTGACCGGCAAGCTTGGGAAACTCGGGGGATGTGCTGTTGCCGTCTTCACCATGGCAGCCAAAGCACAACTCGGCCTTGCTCTTGCCAGCGACAGGGTCACCGGGACCGATGCGTAATTTGGTTTCATTCACAGATTGATTCGGGGGTGTCTCCTGGGATGAAGGTTGTTGCGATGCCAGGTTACTAATTTCTGCGACTGCCGTCGTGTGCGTAAGCAGAGCTACCAACGCGAGGCAGGCGGTAATGATGCGTTTAAAGTAAAACATCTCATTCTCCTCATGTCATTGTTGTATTATTTGACTGAGTGCACCATACGCTGCTGTGCACGAGCTTCTGGCTAGCTTGATTATTTTGGCACAATTCGCAAAATATTGAACGTTTGGTTAATTATGCACCAACCGTGAAGCAAGGGAATTAATAATGCTTTATTTTTTAATTGGAACTCATCGGCCTTGCGGTGAGAACGGGAGATTGGTTATGATTTGCGTCCGAACATTGTCTGCCATATTTCTTCTGCTTCCTCTATCTGGAGCATATGCAGCCGACTGGCAATATGCGGGTCTTGTAGGCAAAGACAAGGCTTCCTTTTTTGATGCCGAGGGTATTCAATATCCTGACAAGGACACTGTGCGTATGTGGGTCAAGAATATTCCCGAAAAAACTATCAAGAAATATTTCAACGGCAGGGAGCGGGAACAGGTAATAGAAGATTCCGCCCGCAAAATCGCAAGCGGGTATATACCTAATTATTTAAAGTTGGAGTCGATTAAACGCACGCAGTCTAATGACCTTGCAACACAGGACGCATTAGCTACCATGGTAAGCGACGAGATTATTGCGAATAAGGCAGGCCTGCAAGCCATCACTGCCACATACTTCGAGATTGATTGCAAGGGTAAGCGCATAGCGCCGCTTACTATCATCAAGTACCGAAAAAACGGCAGCGTCGCCAAATCCGAGACACCGCAGCCAGCCAAATATTTTTATATCGTGCCGGACTCGTCAGGAGATTGGCTGTCGATGCTGGTTTGCCCCAAGAGCTGAGGCAAGCCAACCAGGATTCTGACCGCAACAAGACCGGCAGATTTAAAACTCTTTCCAGTCGCCGTCATCGTCTTGATTGGCCCTGATCAATTTCCGTTCTTTTCTGAGCGGTGTCACCGTAGTCGCTTCCGCAGGGACAATTGCCGGCTTGTTGGCAGTCCGCGTGCCTTCTCCCCGAGCCTCGCTCAACTTGAATATGCTCACTGCTTCCAACAGGCTGACCGCTTGATCCTTCATTGATTCGGCCGTTGCCGCCGCTTCTTCCACCAGTGCGGCATTCTGCTGCGTCACATCGTCCATCTGAGTGATCGCCCGATTGACCTGTTCGATGCCCGTGCTCTGCTCGTCGGATGCGGCGGAAATCTCGGCCATGATGTCGGTGACACGTTTGACTGCGGCGACGACCTCACCCATAGTTGCCCCGGCTTGGTCTACTTGTTTGGCGCCGATATCCACTTTATCCACCGAGTCGCCGATCAGAGTCTTGATCTCCTTGGCCGCCGCTGCCGAACGTTGCGCCAGATTGCGCACCTCAGATGCCACCACCGCGAAGCCACGTCCCTGCTCGCCGGCACGCGCCGCTTCCACGGCGGCATTCAACGCCAGGATGTTGGTCTGGAAGGCGATGCCTTCGATGACGCTGATGATGTCGACGATCTTCTTCGAGCTATCGCTGATCGAGGCCATGGTCTGCACCACCTCATTCACCGCTAATCCTCCTTTGACCGCCACGTCTGAAGCATTGGCCGCCAGTTGATTGGCCTGTTTGGCGTGCTCGCTGTTCTGCTTCACGGTCGCGGTCAGTTCTTCCATGCTTGAAGCGGTTTCTTCCAGGCTGGAGGCTTGCTCTTCGGTGCGTGATGACAGGTCGGCGTTGCCTTTGGCGATCTCACGGGATGCGGCGGTGATGGAGTCTGTGTTGTTGCGCACATCGGTGACGATGTCGGTGAGGCTATTGCTCATGCGCTTCAAATCAAACAGCAAGCTCGAGCGGTCCTTTGCCTTGGTTTCGACCACGACGGTGAGATCACCTTCAGATACCTGGCGTATCACTCCGGCTGCGTAATCAAGTTCGCCCCCGATCTGGCGGACGATCTTCCGGCTCATGAAAAGAGATATGCCGACCGATATTCCCACCGCGAACACCAGGACGGTGAGCATTGCCACTACTGCCTTGACGAAAGCAGCATTGGCACTTTCGTAGTTTTTCTGCGCCAGGCGTTGCTCGAGCGCAACCAGTTCATCGAACTCCTTGATCATGATCTGAAAATCACTGTCAGCGCCCTGCATCGCGCTCATGCCCGTATTGAAGTCGATTATACTCAGGTCGATCGCTGTATCCACGTCCTTCTTGTATTTGCCAAGTTTTTCAATAATGGTTTCGGCTATCTTTCTTTCGTCTGCATCTATATCGGGATGACTCACGAACCGGGACATGTTCTGAGTCACAGCGTCAATCTTGGATTTTTGTTCAGCCGTCAGTTGATTGATCTTGTCCTCTTTGAGGTTGCCTAGCCAGGTAAACAATCGGTACACATTGGAATGCACCTCGCTGATATCCTGCGCGGAACCGGAGGCGATCTGATAATTAGCGAAACGGTTGTTGAAAAGCTCGGTCAATGTGGAATTTTGATATGACAGCACACCGTAAGAGATCACTCCCAACATCATCAGGAACAGGATAGTTAACCCCGGTGCTACCATGATTTTGTGCCAGATTTTCATAATCTATCTCCATGCTTCTCTGAAGGTTGAGTTTGTCAAATCAAGTCGTTGCAAAGCTCCTTGTTAATTCCTCGTTCATGTTTTACAGGGAGTGCAGAGAAATATAACTGCAAATCTGTTTTCCTCCAAAAATTTCATGCGTTATGTTTCCTTGCAAATGTTATAGCTAAAAAATATTGCTGCTTTTAATACTAACAAATTTGTACTAGACCGGCTCGCTCATCTTAAATTATAGCCAGAACCATTTTCATTTACAAAAGAATTGTTTTGCTGTTAGAGTGCATTCGCGTTTATTCATAGCCCACATGATTATGATGGGGTTATTGAGAGGAAGAGTGTTTTCGACTCCGTATCTGGCGAAGACTCATGAAAGTAGTTCTGAAACTTTAACTAACGAAAAGGAAAACAGATCATGAAAAGCGGATGGCGGATTGCAAGTGCAGTTGTTGCGGTGATTGTGTCGACGGCGGCCTTTGCTGCCAGCAAAGGTGAGTTTGCCACGGCGGACGAAGCGCAGGCGATGGTGAAGAAGGGTGTGGCGTTCATCAAGGCAAACGGCAAGGACAAGGGTTACGCGGAAATCACAAACAAGCAAGGGCGATTCACCGACCGTGATCTTTATCTCGTCGTTTATGGCCTGGATGGTGTGGTGCATGCCCACGGCGCAAACGAGAAGATGGTTGGCAAGAACCTGATCGACCTCAAAGATGTGGACGGCAAGGAGTTTGTACGCGAGCGCGTCGAACTGGGAAAGTCCAAGCCGAACTTCTGGCAGGAATACAAATTCACCGACCCGGTGACCAAGAAGGTCGCGCCGAAATCGATGTACTGCGAGCGGCTGGATGACACCGTTGTCTGCGGAGGTATCTATAAACGCTGAGTGCCTGCGCAACGGACTCCGCGCAAATCGGACTAGACTGAACGTCTTTTATGTAGCGGGATAAAAGGGCCAGGGTTAGCTTAACCTGGCCCTTTTGATTGAGTAGCAGACTGCAAGTATTCGAAATCGGTTCAACTACACTGTTGGGATATACATGCGAGCAATTCTTCTGGGTTTGTTTCTGGGATCAATCACTTCTTCAACTGCATTTGCAAGTACACCCGGCGAGGTCGAGATCGGTGGTTACCTGCGCGAGGCAACGTTGCAGGGACTCGCCGGGCAGACGAAAAAGTTTTCTGACTACAAGGGCAAGCCGTTGATCATCAATGTATGGGCAAGCTGGTGCGGCCCTTGCCGGGCGGAGATGGGCTCTCTGGAAAGGCTTGCGCGCCGCTATGGTGGAAAGCAGTTCAATGTGATCGGGATATCGACCGACGATGATGGCAATGCGGCGGCGGCATTCATCAAGAAATCAAAAATCTCGTTTGAGAATTTTCTCGATAGCAAAGTATTCCTGGAAAACATGCTGGGCGCCAATACGATTCCGCTGACCATTCTGGTAGACGCTCATGGTCGAGTGCTCGAAAAGGCTAGAGGGGCATACGAGTGGGATAGCCCGGCTGTCGTAGATGCGATTGGTAAAGCGTTTCACATCAAGTTAAAACTTTAGGTTAGCGGCTTCGTGCCGCAAACAGCAATGTACGGGGTGTTTGAGCGCATATTTGTGGGTGGCAGGGGTGTTGGTATATAATACAGAGCATCCCCGTACTTTTTCCGGTAATAAATCCATGAATGAAATTTTGCAATATCTGAAAACGCACGGTGAGCGTCTCGATTCGGAGATCGCTTTAGCCACAGGTACTTCGCTTGCCAAGGTGCGCCTCCAATTATCAGAACTCTCCGCCAAAAGAGAGATTATGACTTGCCACTCGATCAGATTCGAGAAGGGCAAGAAGATCGAGGGAATACGTTGCCGGATCACCGGATATATCCCTCCGGCAGCACCAGGCAGAAAATCCAAGGCTCAGTTGCAACTATCGTAGTTCTCTGTTCCGCCGTTTGCACGGAAAGTCATCAAATTGGCGGAGCATTTATACATCATAATGTGATTCGCCCTGCGCTTATTCGCCGCCGCTCAGGTTGGTTGGCAGAGTGTCGGGCTCTTCGCCACACGAAGTACTATTCAGCATGAACTCATTGTTATCCATCCAGATACTAAGAGCGGTAGCGGCTTGGTTGGTAGTCTTTTCACACTACATGCAGTTTCTCCCCACCCGCCATTTAGTAAGTCAAGGCTGGGAAAATTACGGCTGGTTGGGGCATTTTGGCGTGGACATATTTTTCGTGATCAGTGGCTTCATCTTGGTTTATTCATTGTCGAACAGGATGTGCAGCGCAAAAGAGTTTTTCGTAAGGCGCTTTTTAAGAATCGTGCCTGCCTATTGGCTTTACACATTCTTGATGGCAATACTTTCTTTGATATATATCAAGGAATTTTCATATACGGGTTGGAATATGACCACCCTGTTTTCATCCCTGATTTTTACATTGTCTAGGAATCCTTCCGGGGTCGGATATTTTCCGTTGCTGACAGTTGGTTGGACACTTAGCTTTGAAATGTTTTTTTATGTCCTGCTAAGCTTGTGCATCTTGTTCTTTGGAAGATTTTTCTTTATTGCTTGCACTTTGACTTTGCTTTCGCTTCCACTTATGTGGCCTCAGCAATGGATATTCGGAATGTTGTTATCCCAAAAACTGCTGTATGCATATGTATATGTATATGGGATAGTGCTCGGCTATGCATACATAAGATTGAAGAGCATCAGCCCCCGTATACTGTATGTGCTTGGCATCACCTTGTTCGTCCTGGGCGTAATAATGCTCGTGAATGGTCAACTGTTCGTTAAGCCGATTCAAATCGGAGGGAGCGAAACAAGGCCTTTGCTGGCATTCCTGTTTATAGGGTCTGCGCTATGTTTCGAGTCAATATTATTTAGGATCAAAGTTAATGCTTTCAGATTTTTAAGATATCTCGGTGATATTTCATACTCTACTTACCTGTCGCACACTCTTGTGATTGGTGTTTTGCTTCACTACATTGGTAATCCGGATAGCGCGACTGAAGAATTGCTAGTGTTGCTGATGGCTTCGCTGATAATTATCGCCATATCGCATTTAAGTTATCAATACATTGAAACTGGGCTTCATTTGAACACGCTGAAAAGAAGGCTCTTGGGCTAGTTAACTACATGTCTGCTTAGCTTACTTGTCCTGCCGGGCAAAACTCCTTAACGACATTCTGCCATGTATTATTTTTCCTGAGGAGTTAGCCGCCTCTGAGTGTCGGCTAACTAAAGCCGAAAAGCGCGTGATGCTCAAGATACATATTCCTTATAACTCCCATAACTGTGTGCCAGACAAAGCCTCAGGCAGCTAACAGTTGGCGTTATATATACGATATATTGAGAAGCATATTAGCTGCACTCAAGCTACAGCAGGAAATAAGGAATCTGAAAATGAAGACGAGGCTGTTCCAACATGGGCAATTGATAGCTGCTTTGATTATGGGCGTGACTGCACATAAGGCCAGCGCAGCCGACTATTCAAGCGAGCAAGCTTACCTTCAGGAATTCCCTGTCTTGCTCACGGCTTCACGCTTGTCGCAACCGCTGTCCGAAGCACCCAGTGCGATGACGGTGATCGACCGGGAGATGATCGTGGCTTCCGGTTTTCGCAAGATTCCGGATCTATTCAAGCTTGTTCCGGGCATATATGTCAGCTATTACAAGGGGAGCCAGGCGACCGCGTCTTATCACGGTACATCTGACCAATTTGCACGGCGCATGCAGGTACTGATCGATGGGCCGATCCGTGCCGTGCTGATCACCGGTGACACTTCAACTGCATTCATCAAGAACGCGACAGAGTGCGAATGGCCTGTACTGCATAAGCCAATCGACACCTCCCAGCTTCAGGCTTCATTAGGAATGTGAACGCAGTAACGCCAGCCCAATGCGCAACCGCAGCTTTCTCACGCTACTGGCTTTTCGTATACAAGTCGTTCTGGCCTACCAGATCATCGTGGTGGTGGTCGGGTGGCATATCTATGAACTGACGCACGATGCGCTGGCACTCGGCCTGATCGGGCTTGCTGAAGTCATTCCATATTTTTGCTGCGCGCTGTTTGCCGGTTATGCGATCGATCATCATTCGCGGCGCATGTTCGGTGTGCTGGCCGCTTTGTTGACTGGCTTGAATGCCTTGGTATTGGTGGCAACCACTGTCATGGCGCCGGCCTATCCATCGTTGTGGATATACGGTGCTATCGCCTGCGGCGGTGTGGCGCGCGCTTTCATCAGTCCATCGTATAACGCACTCTTCGCGTTGGTATTGCCGCGCGACCAATATGCCCGCGCCGCAGGAATCGGCAGTTCGGTGTTCCAGTTGGGATTGGTAGTCGGCCCCGCACTGGGTGGCGTGCTGGTTGGCTGGGCCAACATGACAACCGCCTATGCAGTATCGGCGGCTTTGGCATTAAGTGCGGCTATCACATTGCAGTCATTGCGCGTCACCGAGCCGCCGTCGGCAAAATCATCAGCGATGTTCTCCAGTATCGGAGAAAGTTTGCGCTTTGTGTTCAGCAACCAGATCATTCTCGGCGCACAGGCGCTGGATATGTTTGCCGTGCTGTTCGGCGGTGCTGTCGCGATGTTGCCTGCTTTCGTGCAGGAAATATTCCATTACGGTCCCGAAGGCCTGGGCATCTTGCGCGCCTCACCGGCCATCGGTGCTATTGTGATCGGCATCATTCTCTCCCGTTACCCGCTGAACAAACATGCGGGACGCTGGCTGCTTGCGGCCGTTGCCGGGTTTGGCATCTGCATCATCGCATTCGCCTTCACCGCCTGCTTCTGGTGTGCGGCGCTGTTGCTGATGTTATCCGGCGTCTGCGACGGAGTGTCCGTGGTGATGCGCACCACCATCATGCAGTTGTCTACACCCGATTCGATGCGCGGCCGCGTCGCTTCCATCAACGGCATCTTCATCGGCTCGTCCAACGAACTGGGCGCATTCGAATCCGGCGTGGCCGCTCGGTTGATGGGTTTGATTCCATCAGTCGTATTTGGCGGAACCATGACACTGGCCATCGTCGCGACCACGGCCTTTCTCGCACCCAAGTTGCGCAAGCTCCATCTGCATCAATTGCATTGATGTGAGATCATCACGCCACTCTGCCAGTGAAGGAACAGACCGATGCCCCATCCACGTTTGATCATCCTGACGACACTGGCGATGATCGCCTTCGCTGGCAACTCACTGTTGTGCCGCGCCGCACTCAAGCACACCAGCATCGATGCGGCCAGCTTCACCACGATACGCTTGATCTCCGGCGCGCTGATGCTCTGGCTGGTCGTGCGCATCAGTCGCGGCTCAGCGGTCGGCAAAGGCAACTGGCTATCGGCATTCGCATTGTTTGCTTATGCGGCGGGTTTTTCTTTTTCCTATGTCAGCCTGCCTGCGGCAACAGGTGCGCTGCTGCTGTTTAGCGCTGTACAGGCAACCATGATCGGCCACGGCATCTGGGCCGGTGAACGTCTGCACAGATTGCAACTGGTCGGCCTTGTGCTCGCGCTCGCGGGACTGGTCGGACTTCTGCTACCGGGGCTTTCTGCTCCGCCGGTGATTGGCTCGTTGTTGATGTTGGGTGCCGGTGTCGCATGGGGCATCTATTCATTACGTGGAAAAAAATTAGGTGGTGATCCCACCAGGGTAACAGCTGGGAATTTCCTGCGTGCAGTTCCTATCGCGGCAGCTTTGAATGTCTTGATGATGGCCCGCACCTCGCTGGATAGTGCCGGAGTAGGGTACGCAGTTGCATCGGGCGCGCTGGCTTCCGGGATCGGCTACGCTATTTGGTACACAGCATTACCGGCGTTGAAAGCCACCAAGGCTGCGACAGTGCAACTCAGTGTCCCGGTCATTGCGGCGCTGGGCGGCATCTTCTTTCTCGGAGAGACCTTGACAATACGCCTGCTATTGTCGTCCATAGCCATACTCGGCGGCATCGCGCTGGTGATACTGGAGAAGCAGAAAGCGAATGGCACGCGATGAGAAAAAGTAAGGTGCATGATCATGCTTGCCATGCAAGACTTGGCGCTGCGCTGATCTGTTGTTGCGTTGCCTTGGTAAGACGGGTGCGCAGAGCCAGTTTGTCTATGGCCCCAGCAGTTTCACCAGCATGTTCGCGCCGGCAGTCGCGATTTGCTCGTCCTGTGCAGGAAGCACTCCAGATACACCGATGGCTCCGATGATGTCGCCCTCGTGGACGATAGGCACAGCTCCTTGCAAAGGTGTGATCCCCTCCACCGCAACCAGTGCAGTGCGGCCGCCGGCCACCGCTTCTTCCAGTGCCCTGGACGAACGTTTATAGCGCATCGCAGTTCTGGCCTTGCCATGCGCGACATCGGCGCTGGCGATGTGTGCGCCGTCCAGGCGCAGCAGATAGAGCAGGTTGGCGCCATCGTCGACGATGGCGATGCTCACTTTCCAGTTGTTGTTGATGGCTTCCTCTTCGGCAGCAGCGGCAATTGCCTTGACCACTGCAAGGTTCAGGCAGATCTTGCTGGTCAGTCGCAATCCGGGTTGTGCTTTGCTCATTTTACTTCCCCCTTAATTACGTGGTGCTGCCAGCTGCGCCGTTCTGCGACCGGCGGAGTTTGCGCCAGGCAAAAGCCAGTACCGGCCAGAACAGCATGACCAGCGCCAAGGTGGTGATGGTGCCGACCAGCCAGTTAGACCAGAACACGCCCAGCCCACCCTTGCTGCCCATCATGGTCTGGCGAAACGCGACTTCGGCTCGGTCGCCCAGTACCAGTGACAGCACCAGCGGCGCGAGCGGGTAATCCAGTTTCTTCAGCACATACCCAGCGATGCCAAACAGCAGCATGAACCAGATGTCGAGCATGGCGCCGTGCACGGTGTAGGCTCCGATCGCGCAGACCACGATGATGACCGGTGCGATGATGGCAAAAGGGATGCGCAGGATCGCCGCGAACAATGGCACCGTGCTCAGAACAATGATCAGGCCGGCGATGTTGGACAAATACATGCTGGCGATCAGGCCCCAGACAAATTCCTTTTGTTCGACGAACAGCAGCGGCCCCGGCTGCAGCCCCCAGATCATCAGCCCGCCCAGCAGCACTGCGGCGGTGGCCGAGCCGGGTATGCCCAGCGCCAGCATCGGCAGCAGCGCCGCAGTGCCGGATGCATGCGCGGCGGTCTCCGGGGCGATGACACCTTCCAGTTGACCGGTGCCGAACTTGTCACCATCGGGCGAGAAGCGCTTGGCGATGCCATAGCCCATGAACGAGGCGGCAGTGGCGCCGCCGGGGGTGATCCCCATCCAGCAGCCGATGGCCGCGCTGCGGATCAGCGTGAGCCAATACTTCGGCAATTTTTTCCAGGTCTCCAGCACTACTTTGGTGTTGATCTTGGCGCTCTTGCCCTCGAAGGCCAGACCATCTTCCATGCTGAACAGTATTTCGCCCAGGCCGAACAACCCGATCACCACGACCAGAAAATCGATGCCGCGCAGCAGTTCCGACCAACCGAACGTCATGCGCAACTCGCCGCTCACGATGTCCATGCCGATCGCCGCCAGGCCGAAGCCCAGCATCATCGAGATGATGGACTTGAAAGGATCCTTGCCGGTACCGACGAAGCTGCAGAAGGTGAGCAGAAACACCGCGAAGAATTCCGGGGGTCCGAATTTCAGCGCGAACTTCGCCACCAGCGGCGCGAGGAAGGTGATCAGCAGCACGGCCACCAGTGCGCCGAAGAATGATCCGGTAAAGGATGCGGTCAGCGCCTCTCCGGCGCGCCCCTGTTGGGCCAGCGGATAACCGTCGAAGGTCGTGGCCACCGAGTGGGTCTCGCCGGGAATGTTGAACAGTACCGAGGTGATCGCACCGGCGAACAGCGAACCCCAATAGATGCAGGAGAGCATGATGATCGCCGAAGTGGGCGGCATCGTGAAAGTGAGCGGCAGCAGGATCGCCACGCCATTCGGTCCGCCCAGACCGGGCAACACGCCGATGATGATGCCCAGCACGATGCCGATCACCATCATGCCGATGTTGTACCAGGTCAGCGCAATCGCAAACCCGTGAAACAATGCATCCAGTTCATTCATGATGAGGTTCGCTTGGGTGTAAGTGTCAGTAGCCGAGCAGGGCTTCGAGCGGCCCCTTGGGCAACGGCACCTTGAACTGTATCTCGAACATCCAGAACAGCAGCACATTCACGCCAATACTGACCAGCAGTATTTTCCACCAGATGCTCTTGTCCATCACGCGCATGAAGGCAGCGATGAACAGCGTGGAGGCGACATAGATGCCGATAAATTTGATCGCCAGCACAAACACCGCGGTGGGCAGCAATACCAGCAACACCGGCCTGAGTTTTTGCCAGGTGACGAATATCCCGCGATCGCGCTGCTTGCCGAACACCGACCTGAACAGCACCGCAAGGCTGGCGAGGCAGAGTATCACCCCGATGCGCAACGGAAAATATCCCGACTGCGGACCGTCACTGGCCCAGCCCGCGCCGATCCTGTAATTGGAAACGATCATCACCACGCCGATGGCGAATATGCACACCGATGCGATGGCCTCTGCCGTGCTGTGGGACAGTCCGCCGCCCGAAGGGCCGTCCTGCTTCTGTTCCATGCTCCATCTCCCCGGCTGGCGCCGTTATTATTCCTTGTGCGCGAATCCGGCTTCGTTCATCAGTTTGGTGTTGAAAGCCTCATCCTTCTCGAGAAACTTGACGAATTCCGGCCCGGTCAGGAAAACGTCCTTGAGAGCCTGCTTGGAGATATATTCTTTCCAATCCGCAGTGGCAGTCACCTTCTTCAGCAAGTCGACATAATACGCAACCTGCTCCTTGGTAGTCCCGCCGGGGATGAAGAAGCCGCGCAGCATCTGGTATTCCACATCGACACCGGACTCCTTGCAGGTGGGGATATCCGCCCACGACTGGTCGGCGGTGATCTTGTCCTTGTAAACCATGTGTTGAGCGGAGAACACACACAGCGCGCGCACTTCGCCGGCACGCCACTGGGCAATGTTTTCGCTGGGGTTGTTCACGTTGGACTCGATGTGCTTGCCCACCAGCTGGGTCGCCGCCTCGGCTCCGCTCTTGTAGGGAATGTAGGTGAATTTCGTGCCTGCGACCTTATCGAGCGCGACGGTAATGATCTGGTCCTCGCGCTTCGAGCCGGTGCCGCCCATCTTGAAAGTATCGGGAGGCGCGGCTTTCACCGCGGCGAGGTATTCCTTCGGCGTCTTGTAAGGCGTTTCGGCATTGACCCAAAGCAGGAATTCATCCAGCGCGATCATCGCCACCGGATTCAGGTCGCGCCAGTTGAACGGCAGGTTGACTGCGACCGGCAGTGTGTATATCGCGGAGAACGCCGCCATCAGCTTGTGGGGATCGCCTTTGGCATCCTTGACGTCCATGATTCCCTCGGCACCACTCGAACCGGACTTGTTGATGACCATCATAGGCTGCTTCATCAGCTGATGCTTCACGACGATGCCCTGTATCGTCCGCGCCATCTGGTCCGCAGCGCCGCCGGCCCCTGCAGGAACGATGATCTCCACCGTTTTGGTGGGCTCCCAATCGGCCAGTGCGGGTGCCGCGATGGCGCAGAGCAAGAGCGCGCCGCTGAGCGGCCGCAGGCAAAACTTGTTGAATGATTTAAACATAGTCAATCTCATTATTTTCTCCCCCAATAAGTTTACAAGTCGTAGTTTCCAATACCCCAACAGCTCATTACAAAAGTGTCCAGCTCAAATAAATATTGTTAATCACTTTTTTGTCACGCCGCGTTGCGCTTGCCGGCAACGCCGACCAGATAGTCCATCGCTGCCGACACGCCGCCCGGTTGATGCGGGACGCCGGCCAGCGCCAGTCCCATCTCCACACCGGCGAGCGTACCCATCAGCGTCAGCTCGTTGAAGTCGCCGAGGTGGCCGATGCGGAACACCTTGCCGGCGAGCTTGGCCAGACCGGTGCCCAGCGACATGTCGAAGTTGTCGAGAACGATTTTGCGAAATTTGTCAGCATCGTGACCCGGCGGCATCAGTACGGCCGTGAGAGTGGAGCTGTATGAGGCCGGATCCGCACATAAAATCTCCAAACCCCAGGCCCGGACGGCGCGCCGGGTGGCTTCGGCGTAATGCTCATGGCGTGCAAAGACATTTGCCAAACCCTCCTCCAGCAACATGTCGCATGCTTCGGAGAGGCCGTAGAGCAGGTTGGTCGGCGGCGTATAGGGCCAGAAGCCGTTCTTGTTGGACTCGAGCATATCGTCCCACGTCCAGTAGGATTTTGGCAGCTTCGCGGATTTGGACGCGGCTAGCGCTTTTTTGCTGAGCGCATTGAATGCCAAGCCGGGGGGCAGCATCAGGCCTTTCTGCGAGCCAGATACGGAGACATCGACTCCCCACTCATCGTGCCGGTAATCGGTGGAGGCCAGGGAAGAGATCGCATCCACCATCAGCAGGGCCGGATGTCTGGCGTGATCGATAGCGCGGCGCACTGCCACAATGTCCGAGGTCACGCCGGTGGAGGTCTCGTTATGCACTACGCACACGGCCTTGATCTGGTGCTTGCTGTCCTGTTCCAGGCGCGCCGCTATCTGCGCAACATCCACGCCATGTCGCCAGTCACCGGGGAGAAATTCGGTATCGAGGCCCATGCGTTCGGACAACCTTTTCCACAATGTTGCAAAGTGGCCGGTCTCGTACATCAACACCTTGTCGCCCGGCGACAAGGTGTTGACCAGAGCCGCTTCCCAGGCGCCGGTGCCCGACGCGCCATAAATGATCACCGGGCCTTCCGTCTGGAAAATTTTCCTGATGTCGGAGAGCACTTTTTTGCCGATAGTCTGGAACTCGGGTCCGCGATGGTCGATGGTCGGGTTGTCTATGGCCTTGAGCACGCGATCGGGTACGTTGGTAGGGCCGGGGATTTGCAGGAAGTGTCGGCCCCTGGACTTGTGTGTAAGCTTCAACATTTAGCGTGCACCATTGATAGTCCGAAGAATCCTATGTTAAGGAATCTCTGATTAAGTCCTGAACGATTTCGTTTCATGATGTCAGAAGCGAAGATCGAACAAACGGAGCAGAACGATGAAACAAACAACACTCTCTGCAGGCAGCTTTGACCGCTACAGCAAGACGACGCGACGCGCGGCGTTTCTGTCCGAGATGGATCGGGTAGTGCCATGGTCTGCCCTGTGTGCCCTGATCGAACCGGTCTACCCCAAAGCCGGAAACGGACGCCCGCCTGTTGGCCTTGAGCGCATGTTGCGCATCTACTTCCTCCAGAACTGGTTCAACCTCTCCGACCCTGCGGTGGAAGAAGCCCTCTATGATTCCCTGTCCATGCGCGAATTCGTCGGCATCGATCTGGGGCGGGAGGGGGCGCCGGACGAAACCACGGTGTGCAAGTTCCGCCATCTGTTGGAACAACACGGAATGGGGCAGCGCCTGTTCGAGGAAGTTGGCCGACATCTGCAAACCCAGGGGCTTGCGGTTGCGACCGGCACTGTCGTCGACGCGACGATCATCAATGCGCCGTCCTCGACCAAGAATCAGAGCTATGCGCGCGACCCGGAGATGCACCAGACCAAGAAGGGCAATCAGTGGTACTTCGGCATGAAGGCGCACATCGGTGTGGACAGCAAGACCAAGCTGATCCACTCGGTGGTCGCCACACCTGCCAATGTGCACGACAAACACGCCATCCCGCAACTGCTGCACGGCAACGAGCAACGGGTGTATGGCGATTCTGCCTATTCCAGCCAAAAGGAGTTGATCGCTCAGGCCGCACCGAAGGCGCGTGACTTCACCAACCAGAAGGGCTTTCGCAACCATGGACTCGGCGAACGGGAACGGGAGAAGAACAGCAGGAAGTCGCGTGTGCGTGCCAAGGTTGAACATGCTTTTCTCATCATCAAACGCATCTTTGGTTTTGCCAAGGTCAACTATCGCGGCATGGTGAAGAACGGCCATCGCCTGTTCGTCGTGGCGGCGCTGGCGAATCTGTTCATGGCGCGACGGCATCTGTTACGGCTTCCGCAGGAGAGGTGCGTCTGATGAGCAGAAAATCGACCGGAATGACCGGCGAAATGACCCTTGCCAGGGTAATTTCCGGCCAATTCGAATTCCCACAGCAGAATGTGCACTCGTCGTTCTCATTTGTTGTTACTTATTCAGACCTTCCTTAATCGATACCCCCTGTCAATGAATCAAGGTAGCATCAACCGAAAGCGGAGGGGTCAAATATAGATGGGGTTTACCAATTGGATGAAAAAATTGATTCGGTACTTTCGGTGTTGACGCGATAAATGCTTGCCAAGGGAGCCAGCGCGGCGCGGATTCAGTATAGCTTTGACGATGGAAGCCGGATTGATGTGAATAAATGCGCGAGTTGTGTTGACTTGTGCGGTTGAATTTCCTATTCTTCCCCTCGCGACTTCTCCCGTTACAGTGAAGGGCGTGGACAACAAGCTCAAGACCATGATATCCACCAAGATGTTTCCTTCGTCCACTGCCTGAATTGGCATGATTGTAATTTTTATTTTTTGGGGTAGCCAGGCCTTGATCGAGTTTGTTTCAGTAAGTAAACTCGTTTGGTCGGGAGGGAAAATGCAAAGATGTTTTTTCCATTGTCGATAATCTCCGGGGGGAAGTCATGACCTGGATCATCACTAAATATTTTCTGACTGCCGCAGTGGTCGTGCTGGTATCCGAGCTGGCGAAGCGCAGCGACAAGCTCGGCGGCTTTGTTGCGGCGCTGCCTCTGGTAACCGTGCTGGCGCTGATCTGGCTGTACGTCGAGAACCAGCCACAGGAAAAGATCGCCAATCACGCGTGGTACACATTCTGGTACGTAGTCCCGACGTTGCCGATGTTTCTCGCTTTTCCGGCACTGTTGCCGCGCATCGGTTTCTGGCCAACGTTGTTGGCCTGCATCGTCATCACCGTGGTTTGCTTTGGCCTGTTCGCACTCGCGGTGCGCCGCTTCGGCATAGAGTTGCTCTAATGTAAGAGTCGCAAAAATACTCGAGGAGACCAATCATGAAATGGGTCACACGTGAACGTCCCAAGATCGACCGCATCGCCTGTCCCTGGCTGATCGCGAAATTCATCGACAAGGATCCGGAATTTCTGTACGTGCCCAGCGGTGACGTGCTGCGGGTAGCGAACGAGACCGGTGCCATCCCCTACGACATTCCCGGCGTCGAATTCTCCCACGCAGGGGAGTTATGCAGCTTTGATGCGTTCCTGAAAAAATACCAGCTCACTGATCCTGCATTGCAACAGCTTGCCGAGATCGTCAGAGGAGCGGATACCTCAAGGCTGGACCTCACTCTCCAGTCGGCCGGGGTGTATGCGATCTCGCTGGGTCTGTCCCGCATCTTTCCGGATGACCATGAGATGCTCAAGCACGGCATGGTGATGTATGAAGCGCTCTATGCATGGTGCAAGGATTGCCAGAAGGAATCGCACAACTGGCCGCCGAAGATGTAAGATAAAAAGTTGGCATAAGTGGCTGCACAACGGATGCACAGACGTGGCTGAACTTGAAATGAGCTACGATATAAAATATAGACGAAACGGAACTGAAGGACAGACTAAGGCGCGAAGTCGATCAGCGAGTCGGAAGTTATCGGGAGAATGATGTGACCGTCGCCGGGCATACGAGCGAAGGACTGATTAGCGGCAAGAAACTGCTGCGCCGGTTGCGCTGGTTGATATTCCATACATGGAATATCCCGCCGGTGTTCGGCCTTGGTTTCATCCTGCTGATCGGCGTGATGCAGCCAACGCATATGATCGGTATTCTCACTACTCCACTGGAGCCGCTCTATAATTCTGGGTTGGCTCGCCTTCTCGGTTTGGTTCTTGCCGCGTCAGATGCAGCCGCTGGCCGACTGGCTCGACGGCAAGCCAGGATGTAGCCCCGAGAGTGCCCAGCGGGCGGTGCGCCGCTTTCCCCTAGTCTTCTGGGTCACGTTCCTGATCTATCTGGCCGTTGCGCCCGCGTCGGTGATCCTGGCTGCCGAGATATACACCGGTTTCGTGGCGACAGCCTATGACTGGTTCCGCATCGAACTGGTCGCGCTCATTGTTTCCATCATCGTCGGCTTGCCGATCTTCTTCCGGATCTTCGACCTGTTCGGTCAGGCGCTGGGCACCATGTCACTTTCACGCCCCATCTTGGCCATCCGTACCAAGGTGTTCCTGATTGGCGCACTGGTGCCACTGCTCATCGACACAATGTTGGTGCAATACTACTGGACACGCACCGGCTACTTCAGCTTCGAGACCTTTGGCGTCTGGTTGCTGCTCGAGGCGCTGGCCATCGGCGGCAGCCTGATCTTCGCCCACAGTTTTGCGCAATCGCTCAGTCCGCTGCAGGCATTGATCGGCGCAGCCCAACTTTTGCCCGAAGCGCGCATCGCCGAGTTACGTGGACGCTCCACCGACGAGATCGGCGTGCTCACTGCGGACTATCGGACCTTGCTGGAAAGGCAGTGGTTGCAAGCGGAGATCATGAATGTCAACAACCGGTTGTTGCGCAGCGCCGGCGGCGAGGTTGGCACTGCCGCAGTCTTTCAGCAGGTGGTGGAGCTTTGTTGCAAGGCGACAAATGCGGCACAAGCGTTCGTGATCATATACGACAAGGAGACAAACCAATTGGTCGGCGTCGCGCAAACCGGATCCGACTATCGCCCGGAGGGCACTACCGCCTTAACCTGGACGAGACATCTCTTGCGGTCTGGGCCTTCTATCATCACCAGACTGTTGCAGTTGAAAATTGCCGTGACGACCCTCGCGTGAGCCAAATGATGAGGGAGCATTTCAACATCCGTTCGGCGATCGCTGCACCTATGCAACTGGACGAAAATGTGATCGGTGTGTTGATGGCGGTGACGCATGTTGAGCCGCACTCTTATTCGGTACGCGAGATTGCCCTCATCGATGGGCTGGCGCGCGAGGCGGCCTTCGCGCTGAATGTGCAGCAACTGCGTGAAGCCAAGGTTCGTGCCGAGGCAGAGCGCCTGGAACAACAGGAACAGTATGGAATATTGCTCAATTCCACCGCAGAAGGCATCTATGGTGTGGACACCAAGGGTATCTGCACCTTCGTCAATCCGGCCTGTCTGCGCATGCTGGGTTACGAGTACAAGGAAGATATGATCGGCAAGGGTGTGCACGCGCTGATACACCACACCTATCCTGACGGCAGGCCTTATCCGAAGGAGGAATGCGGCGTTCGCCTGTCGACACTTGAGGGCAAACCGGCACATGCAGACGACGAAGTACACTGGCGCGCCGATGGCAGCAGCTTTCCGGTGGAATACTGGTCGCATCCCATCTATCACAACGGGCGTCTCGAAGGCGCGGTGGTGACCTTTATCGATATCACCGAGCGCAAGGCTGCGGAAGAAGAGATCAAGAGTCTGGCCTTCTATGACTCACTCTCCCGACTGCCTAACCGGCGACTGCTTTTGGACAGACTGCAGCAGGCTTTGGCATCCAACTCGCGCAGCGGCCAGAAAGGTGCGCTGCTATTCATCGACCTGGATAATTTCAAGACGCTTAACGACACCCTCGGCCATGACATCGGTGATGTGTTGCTGAAACAGGTGGCTCAACGGCTTGAGTCCTGTGTGCGCGAGGGTGATACCGTGGCCCGTCTGGGCGGTGATGAATTCGTAGTGATGCTGGGAGACTTGAGCGCACAGGCTCTTGAAGCCGCTGCACAGGCGGAAGCCGTCGGCGAGAAAATCCTCGTATCGCTCAACCAGCCTTACCTGCTAGATGAACACAGCTACACCGGTACTCCCAGCATCGGCGTCACGCTGTTCACTGACCAGCTTCAATCGACTGAAGAGCTGTTGAAACAAGCCGATATCGCCATGTATCAGGCCAAAAAAGCCGGTCGCAACAGGCTGCGATTCTTCGACCCGGCGATGCAGGACTCCATCAACGCCCACGCCGCTCTCGAAACTGAATTACGCAAAGCGCTCGATAAGCAACAATTCCAGTTGTATTACCAGATCCAGGTGGGAAGTTCTTATCAAATTTTGGGTGCGGAGGCATTGCTACGCTGGAATCACCCCGAACGCGGTTTGGTGTTCCCCGGCCACTTCATCTCGCTGGCGGAAGAAACCGGGCTGATCGTGCCCATCGGGCAATGGGTGCTGGAAACGGCCTGCGCACAGCTCAAGGCTTGGCAGCTTGAGGCACAGACAAGTCATCTAGTAATGGCAGTGAACGTCAGTGCCCGGCAATTCCGTCAGTCTGATTTCGTATCTCAAGTGCAAGCTGTCGCGCAACGCCATGCCATCAAACCTGCACTGCTAAAACTGGAACTGACCGAAAGCCTGTTGCTGGAAAACATCGAAGATACTGTAGCGACCATGAACGCATTGAATGAAATCGGCGTCCAGTTCTCACTGGACGATTTTGGCACCGGCTATTCATCCTTGCAATACCTCAAACGGCTGCCACTCGATCAGCTCAAGATAGACCAGTCGTTCATCCGCGATGTAACTTCAGATGGCAGCGATAAGGCGATAGTGCGCACCATCATTGCCATAGCACAAAGCCTGAATCTGGATGTCATTGCCGAAGGGGTCGAGACGGAAGAACAACGGCAAATCCTTCTGGACAATGGCTGCACACACTTCCAGGGGTATTTATTCAGCAAGCCGATACCGATAGTGCAGCTTGAGGTGCTACTAAGGCAGGGTTGAACTGCCGCTTGCAGTGATCTTTGATGAACCCACCTCTCTGGATTACGCTAGGCGGCATCGTATTCCCCGGCGAGCCGCTGACACTGCGCCTGGTATTGTCGTCTGTTGTTATACTTGGTGGAATCGCGCTGGTGATACTTTAGAAGCGACCATAATTGTGTAGAATGCCGCAGGAAGGGGAGAGGCGATGGCTGACAAGAAGCTGGTGGCTCAAACAACAATCGCCAAGAAGTTGATTGCGTCTGTAGAGCGCATCGAATCGCGGATGTTTCTTATTCGCGTTCGCGGGCAAAAAATCATGCGCAGTATGCACTTGGCTGAATTGAATCAAGTTGAACCTCGGGTTCTGGTTCGGGCAGTCAAATGCAACACCGAAGCCCTCCGCGAACTCATGACACCTCTGGAACCAAGGAAGAGGCGCCCATCGGCTGCGCCTTGGGAGAATAAATGAAACCCTTTAACTTTTTGACTCGAGGTTGTCATGCTTGGTAACTTAGGTGTCAGCATGCGGATGATCATTTCCGTTACTGTTGTGGTGGTGATGTACGCAGCCACTTTTCTGGTGGTCGGCGTTTCACTCTCACATCTCACACGGGATGCCAAGCAAGGTGATGAGATTACTTTGCCCAATATTCTATTGGTGGATGAAATGATCTTTAGTCGCCTGGAAGTTCAGCTATATCTGACCGCTGTCTCCGCCTCTCCCAACCGGGAAGGTTATAAGAACGCCGAAGATTCGGCCAAACGCTTTTTGGATGATGCGGGAAAGTATAAGCAGCTGTTACGAGTGAATAATGACGAACAAAACCTGAAACAAATCGAAGCGATCGAAGCAGGCTTCAATCGCTTTTACGCCAGTGGTAAAGCGATGGCGGACGCGTACCTCAATCGCAGTACCGTGGCCGGTGATCAACAGATGGATGGTTCCAACGGAACGGTTGAGTTTTTCAAATTCGGCGAATCCATCGCCAATCAATTGGCAATGTTTCGCGAGCAACAGATCACACAGGCACACAACAATAGCGCCAGCTTTGCGGGCAAAGCCCAATCGACTTTTAGCATGATGATCATCGGCGGTTTGGTCGCATCATTAAGCGCTGCCTTTTTTGCTGCATGGATCACTCGCAACGTCTTGGGGAAAATGGGTGGAGAACCGGCTTATGCGGCTGAAGTGGTCAAAGGCGTGGCGGAGGGCGACCTGACGATTGAGGTAAGCATCAAGGCTAATGACACCAGTAGCATGTTGTTTGCCGTCAAGGACATGATCTACAAGCTCTCCAGCATCGTCGCCAATATACGCAACACCACCGAAACCATTACCACTTCATCGCAAGAGATCGCTTCCGGCAACGCAGACCTGTCGCAACGGACCGAAGAGCAGGCCTCCAGTTTGGAAGAGACAGCAAGCAGCATGCAAGAACTCCTCTCGGCAGTGCGCCAGAATGCTGAAAGTGTCAGGCATGCATATCAACTTGCGCAAGGCAGCTGCGATGTCGCGGAACAAAGCGGTGTGGCGGTAGAAAAATTGGTGGCGACCATGACATCCATCAATGAATCCTCGAAGAAGATCGGGGACATCATCAGCGTAATAGATGGAATTGCTTTTCAGACCAACATTCTGGCCTTGAACGCTGCCGTCGAAGCAGCGCGCGCCGGTGAACAGGGCCGTGGTTTTGCAGTAGTCGCCAGCGAAGTGCGCAATCTTGCGCAACGTTCTGCCGCTGCGGCCAAGGAGATCAAGCAATTGATTGGCGGCTCAATGGCAAATGTGACTGTCGGATCGGAGCAAGTGAAGGATGCGGCCGATACGATAAGCGATGTTGTCACCTCGGTGCAGTTGGTCGCATCGTTGATGAAGGATATTTCTGCTACAACCAGAGAACAAAGCACGAGCATCGAACAAGTGAATACCGCGATTGTCCAGATGGACGAAGTAACCCAACAGAATGCCGCGCTGGTAAAAGAATCTGCCGCTGCCGCCGAATCCATGCAAGATCAGGCGCAAGCCCTGCTGCGAGAAGTCAGCGCGTTCAAACTGGAGGCAGTCAGGATGTTGTCACGTTCAGATGCCCAATCAGCAGCCAAAAGGGTCATCTCACAAAACAGGATCAAGCCTGCTTCATCAGCCTTGCCAATTGCAACTCAGAAACTTGCAAAAGCCAAACCTGACAAGGACGGTGATTGGAAAGAATTCTAGTAATTCCGCTATTTGGTAAACGGCATTGCCGGTGTTTAAAGCTGCCAAGGCTGCGGCCAGGATTGCGGCCATGGTTGGCATCGTATTCCACGGCGAGCCCCTGACGCTGCGCCTGGTACTGTCGTCTGTTGCTATACTTGGTGGCATCGCGCTGGTGATACTGGAGAAGCGGAAGGAGAATGTCGCCCGCTGACAAGTAGTTGTTACTATCGATCAGGTTGGCTATTTGTTGCCAGCTATCGATATTAAATTTGGGGAAAATATTGGTGTTTGCTCCAAAAAATTGGCTGGTTCGAATTGTCGAGCTTGGGTTTCTCCCAACAGACGATGCCGATTTGCGGCTAAAAAAAGTGGCATTGACCCTGGTCCCTTTGATCGTTGGTGTGGCTGCATTCATCTGGGGATCGATCTACTTTCTGCTGGGTCATTTTCTCTCCGGCTCGATACCGATGTCCTACGCGATCATCTCGGCGCTCAGCCTCATCTATTTCTTCAAGACCAAGAAGACGCAGTTCATACAATACATCCAATTGGTTCTTGTGCTGCTGTTGCCGTTCCTGCTGATGTGGTCGCTGGGCGGTTTTTCCGCCGGCAGCATGGTGATGATTTGGGCGATCTTCTCGCCCATCGCGGCGCTGATGTATCTTGAGAAGCGTGCGGCACTGAAATGGTTCTTCGCGTATTTCCTGCTGATCGTGATATCCGTGCTGATCGACGACTATGTCGCGGCTCACGCCACCCTCTTGCCGGAGCTGGCCAGGAACATCTTCTACCTGCTCAACATGGGATGCGCTTCAGCCGGCCTTTACCTGCTGGTGTCATATGCGTTCAGCGAGGAAAAGCGTGCGACCGAAGCCGACCTCCGTATCGCCGCCAGCGCTTTCGAGGCGCAGGAAGGATTGATGGTCACCGATGCAAACGGGGTGATCCTCAGGGTGAACCAGGCCTTTATCGACACCACGGGCTATACAGCCGTGGAAGCCGTGGGCCAGACGCCGCGCATCCTCAAGTCCGGCCGCCACGATGCGGACTTCTACCGTGAGATGTGGGAAATCATAGCCCGGACCGGAAAATGGCAAGGTGAGATTTGGGACAGGCGCAAGAATGGCGAAGTCTATCCCAAATGGCTCACCATATCCGCGGTCAAGCAGGATGACGGGATCGTCACTCACTATGTCGGCTCGCATTTCGACATCACAGAGCGCAAAGCGGCAGAGGAACAGATCAAGCATCTGGCCTATTACGATTCACTCACGGGACTCCCCAATCGCCGCATGTTGATGGATAGACTGCATCAGGCATTGGCTGTCAGTGCACGCAACAAGCGGTATGGCGGCGTGCTGATCATCGACCTGGACAATTTCAAGGCACTCAACGACACCCTCGGTCATGACATCGGCGACCTGCTGCTGCGACAAGTCGCAAATCGTCTCGAGCAGTGTGTGCGTGAAGGCGACACCGTCGCGCGCCTGGGCGGCGACGAATTCGTGGTGGTACTGGAGAACCTCAGCGAACATAAATTTGAAGCGGGAGTGCAGGTCGAACTCATCGGCAAGAAGATCCTGTCCCTCCTCAGCCAGCCCTGCCAACTGGCCGAATACGATTACCGCACCACTACCAGCATCGGCGCGACACTCTTCATTAACCATCAATCCTCGATGGAAGAGTTGATGAAGCAGGCCGACATCGCGATGTACCATGCCAAAAAACTCGGTCGCGACACGCTGTACTTCTTTGACCCGCAGATGCAGAAGGCCATCAACGAACGCGTATCCATGGAACGAGAGCTGCGCAAGGCACTCGAGCATCGGCAATTCCGGTTGTACTACCAGGTGCAGGTGGACAGTTCGCGCCGCCCATTGGGCGCGGAAGCATTGATACGCTGGGATCACCCTGAGCGTGGAATGATTTTACCCGGACAATTTATTCCACTGGCGGAAGAGAACGGGCTGATCCTCCCGATCGGACAATGGGTGTTGGAGTCGGCCTGTGCCCAGCTCAAGGCGTGGGAGAAAAATGCGCTGACACGTGACCTCGTCCTGGCGGTGAACGTGTGTGCCCAGGAATTTTGCATGGCTGAATTCGTGGCTCAAGTGCACGCCAACATACAACGTCATGGCGTCAACCCGAAGCTGCTCAAGCTGGAATTGACCGAAACCGTGTTGCTGGAGAAGATGGAGGAAACCATCTTGACCATGAACGCATTGAATGAGCTCGGCGTCCAGTTCTCGTTGGATGATTTCGGCACTGGCTATTCATCCTTGCAATACCTCAAACAGCTGCCGCTTGACCAACTCAAGATCGATCAGTCATTCGTGCGCGACATCACAGTCGACACCAGCGATAAGGAAATTGTGCGTACCATCATTGCGATAGCACAAAGCTTCAAGCTGGATGTCATTGCCGAAGGGGTAGAGACCGAGGAGCAAAGACAATTTCTTATCGAGAGCGGCTGCCATCGCCACCAGGGTTATCTGTTTGGCAAGCCGGTACCGATCGAAGAATTTGAGGCCATGCTAAGGCAGGGTTGAACGGACTATGAGGCGCTGAGACCGCGCCTGGTATTGTCGACTGTTGCTATACTTGGCGGCATCGCGCTGGTGGTTTTGGAGAAACAACGCGCGCATGGTGCCGGATGACAAAAGTAATTTGACCCAACCTCGTTAAATTTCAATTAACAAAACGGGAGGATTGATGACATTTGGAAAGAGTGTTGGATTTTTCTGGTTCTCTGTGCTGACGATTTTGTTATTGGAGGATGTGCTTCCCATCCTGCCACCAAAGACGTTGTGGCTAACAAGCGAGGCTATCTTGACGATAATTTCACAATCAAAAAACTTTCCGAACCGCAGGGCAAAGGGGTCAGGCAACATTTGTGCAAAGATGACTCGCTGGGTTTCAAGTTTGAGGTCGCAAGTTACGACCGCAAACAATCAAGCATGGCAGCCATGCAGTGCGAGGTAGTCGCAGACATCTGCGAACTCATGACATCACTGGAGCAGAAGAAGCGCACTATCGGTCGCCTTGGGTGAAAAATGAACCCTGATAATTTTGGGGTTAAGATACACAAAGTTTGCATTGAAGGAGATTGTCATGGGAAAACAGGAAATCGTCGCACAGGCATTAAAGCTCGATCCCGCAGAACGTTTTGACTTGGTTGACCAAATTTTGCATAGCCTCGATAAACCAGACCCTGTAATTGACCGTGTTTGGCTCGAAGAAGCGGAGAAGCGACTTGCCGCCAATCGTGCAGGCAAAGTTAAAGGCATACCGGCAGAAGAGATCTTCGGGAAATTCTGATGCGGGTGGTCTTCTCGCCAGAAGCACAGCAGGAATTTGAAGAGGCCGAACGTTATTACAACCAGCAAGTTCCCCAACTCGGTAGCCAATTTCGCGGAGAAATACGTGATGCCCTTTCGCGTATTTAAGCGTGGCCCTTGTCGTGTCAAATAGAGCGGGGCGAGATCAGTCGGCTGACATTAAGCCGGTTCCCTTATAAATTGCTGTACTCGGTAGAAAGCGACCATATTTACGTGATTGCGGTGGCGCACCAGCACAGAGAGCCGAACTACTGGATTGATCGGGCATAACTGTCCTTCACAGATCAATTATGAAACCGTGGCCTGTCCCCAATGCTGTTCACTTAACGAAATTCCCATTACAATTCACCGGTACGCAAATCATACCGGGGGCAAATCATGGCGGGGAAAGCGGCGGAGCTGGGAGGGCATGTTCGAATGTCCGACTATTTGAGCGTGGGGCTAC
>JANXXH010000057.1 GCA_025350705.1 Gallionella sp. | reverse complement strand
GTCCTTCGAAAAAATATGATCGAACAAAGAGATAAAAGGAAAAGGGGTCTTAAGACAAACATATGTTTTGAATGCTGCTCAATCATAAAATATGAGCCAAATTCTGATTTATGGTTGGTTTAGTTGGAGAAAGTTATGGCTCGTTTAATTTTTTATTTGAAGTCTTTTTCACGCACCAAAATCTCGTTTCGTACCAATTAAAATTTGATTACTGGCACTTTTATGCCAGAATAATTTTTTGTTGTCCAAAGACGGTGGTCGATTCGACCTGCCGATCGCGCTCGGCATACTCGCCGCCACCGGACAGATCCCTGACGACCGCCTGAATGATTATGAATTTGCCGGAGAGCTCGCGCTGACCGGCGAGCTGCGCCCGATACGCGGCGCACTGGCGATGACCTATCGCGCGGTGAACAGCGGGCGCGCTTTCATTCTGCCGCAAGCGAATGCAGCCGAAGCTGCGTTGGTTGAAGACGCCACCGTGTATGCGGCGCAATCGCTGTTGCAAGTGGCGGCGCATCTCACCCGACGAAATCTCATCGCACCATTCGTCAGCCAGCCGCAGGCCATCCACCCACACTACCCGGACATGCGTGAAGTGAAAGGACAGACGCAAGCCAAGCGCGCGCTGGAGATCGCCGCAGCGGGCGGACACAGCGTGATGATGGGGCCGCCCGGAACCGGAAAGTCCATGCTTGCGGCGCGCTTCCCCGGCATCCTGCCGCAGATGACCGAGGCCGAAGCGCTACAGAGCGCTGCACTGCAATCACTGGACGGCAACTTCGATGTGGCAAAGTGGAAGACTCGCCCGTATCGCGCGCCCCACCATACCGCATCCGGTGTGGCACTGGTCGGGGGCGGCAGCAATCCGCGTCCCGGGGAGATTTCGATGGCCTTGCACGGCGTGCTGTTCCTCGACGAGCTGCCCGAATTCGACCGCAGCGTGCTGGAAGTGTTGCGCGAGCCGATGGAATCGGGGCGCATCACGATCTCTCGCGCCGCGCGGCGCGCCGATTTTCCCGCACAGTTCCAGCTGATCGCCGCAATGAACCCGTGTCCGTGCGGTTACCACGGCCACTTCAACGGCAAATGCCGCTGCACGCCAGATCATATCTCGCGCTACCGCAGCAAGATATCCGGCCCGCTGCTGGATCGCATCGACATCCAGATCGAAGTGCCCGCGGTACCGCAGGATGATCTGCTCAACAAGGCGGATGGCGAGACCAGTGCCGACCTGCAAGCCCGCGTTGAGATCGCGCGACAACGCCAGCTTGCGCGGCAAGATAAAGCCAACGCGCAACTTTCCGTAACCGAGATTGATGCGCTGTGCACTCCCGATGAGCAAGGCGTCGCGCTGCTGCAACAAGCCATCAGCCGCCTCAACCTCTCCGCGCGTGCCTATCACCGCGTGCTCAAAGTGGCGCGCACCATTGCCGATCCGGAAGGGGATAAGGGCATCTCAACCAAACATATCGCCGAGGCGGTACAGTATCGCAGGCTGAATCTCTGAGCCGCAAACTTCCCGCTACACGAGTGGTCGCATGGTAAAATCCGCGCTCGTTTTTTTAGTCTAGCACCATGACACACACCACGCATCCCATCGAAGCCCTGTTGCAAAAACGTATCCTGATCCTGGATGGTGCGATGGGCACGATGATCCAGCGCCACACGCTGACCGAGGCGCATTATCGCGGCACCGAACTTTTCGGTACCTACAACGGCGCGCGCAAAATCTTTGCCGATCACCCGATTGATGTGAAAGGCAATAACGACCTGCTGGTGCTGACCCAGCCGCACGTGATCAGCGGCATCCATCGCGAATATCTGGAAGCAGGCGCGGACATCCTCGAGACCTGCACCTTCAATTCCAACTCGGTGTCGATGCTGGATTACGAGATGCAGCATCTGGTGTATGAGTTAAACGTCGCTGGAGCAAAATTGGCGCGCGGGCTGTGCGATGAATTCTCCACGCCGGACAAGCCGCGTTTCGTCGCAGGCGTGCTGGGACCGACCGGGCGCACCGCCTCGATCTCGCCGGACGTGAACGATCCCGGCGCGCGCAATGTCACCTTCGATGAGCTGGTGGAAAGCTATACCGAGTCGGTGCGCGGCCTGCTCGACGGCGGCGCAGATATTTTGATGGTCGAGACCATCTTCGACACCCTGAATGCCAAGGCTGCGTTGTTCGCCATCGAGAAAGTTTTCATTGAGCGTGAACAAGAGGTGCGGAAGCGGGAAGAAGCGTCGCGAGCAGACTCGGATGCAAGGCGCATCGGAGCAAGCAACGAGACATACCATGAAGGTAGGCGAGGCGCGAGCGAGGACGCAACGCAGCAGCCGGGTCGCGCAGTAGCTTATTCCCGTTTCCGCGTGCCTATCATGATCTCCGGCACGATCACCGACGCTTCCGGGCGCACATTGTCCGGACAGACCACCGAGGCATTTTATAACTCTTTAATCCATGCCCGCCCGCTGTCCATCGGGCTGAACTGCGCGCTGGGCGCCGAGTTGATGCGGCCGTATGTCGAAGAGTTGTCGCGCGTGGCCTCGTGCTATGTCAGCGCGCACCCCAATGCGGGTCTGCCCAATCCACTGGCCGAGACCGGCTATGACGAAATGCCGGAGACCACCGCGCGACTGGTGAAGGAATTCGCCACCAGCGGTTTTCTAAATATCGCAGGAGGTTGCTGCGGCACCTCGCCCGCGCATATCAAGGCGATTGCAGACGCATTAAAAGATGTTCCGCCGCGCAAGATTCCCAATCTGGAAAAGAAGAGCCGTTTGTCCGGGCTGGAGCCGTTCAACATCGGCGATGACTCGCTGTTCGTCAACGTCGGCGAGCGCGCCAACGTCACCGGCTCGGCCAAGTTCAAGCGCCTGATCCTCGAAGGCAAGTACGACGAGGCACTGGAAGTTGCCAAGCAGCAGGTGGAAACCGGCGCTCAGGTGATTGACGTGAACATGGACGAGGCGATGCTGGACGGCGAAGCCGCGATGGTGAAGTTCCTCAACCTGATCGCGTCCGAGCCGGACATCTCCAAAGTGCCGCTGATGATCGACTCATCGAAGTGGAACATCATCGAGGCGGGACTGAAGTGCGTGCAGGGCAAGTCCATCGTCAACTCGATCTCGCTTAAGGAAGGCGAGGAGAACTTCATCAAGTACGCCTCGCTGGTGCGCCGCTATGGCGCGGCGGCGGTGGTGATGGCATTCGACGAACAGGGCCAGGCCGACACCTACAAGCGCAAGACCGAAATCTGCAAGCGCAGCTATGACATTCTGGTGAACAAGGTCGGCTTCCCGCCCGAGGACATCCTCTTCGACCCGAACATCTTTGCTATCGCCACCGGCATCGAGGAACACAACAACTACGCGGTGGACTTCATCGAAGCCACTGCATGGATCAGAAAACATCTTCCCTACGCAAAGATTTCCGGCGGCGTGTCCAACGTGTCGTTCTCGTTCCGCGGCAACGACCCGGTGCGCGAAGCGATCCACACGGTGTTCCTCTATCACGCAATCAAGGCCGGCATGGGCATGGGCATTGTCAACGCCGGGCAGCTCGGCGTGTACGATGAAATCCCCAAAGACCTGCGCGACGCGGTGGAAGATGTAGTGCTGAACCGTGATCCCGACGCAGGGGAGAAACTGGTCAAGATCGCCGAGTCTGTCAAAGGCAGCGGCAAGGAACAAATCGAAGACCTGGAGTGGCGCAAAGGCGCTGTGCAGGAACGCCTCACCCATGCACTGGTGCGTGGCATCACCACCTTCATCGTCGAAGATACCGAAGAGGCGCGGCTACAGGCCAAGTTCCCGGTCGAGGTGATCGAGGGCCCGCTGATGACCGGCATGAATGTGGTCGGCGATCTGTTCGGCGCGGGCAAGATGTTTTTGCCGCAAGTGGTGAAGTCGGCACGTGTGATGAAGCAGGCTGTGGCGCATCTGATTCCTTACATCGAGGCGGAAAAATTGCGCTCCGGCGACACCAGCACCAAGGGCAAGATCGTGATGGCGACCGTGAAGGGCGACGTGCACGACATCGGCAAGAACATCGTTACCGTGGTGTTGCAGTGCAACAACTTCGAGGTGGTGAACATGGGCGTGATGGTGCCCTGCCAGCAGATTTTGGACACTGCGCGCGAGCACAATGCCGACGTCATCGGCTTGTCCGGCCTGATCACTCCGTCGCTGGAAGAGATGGCGCATGTGGCGAAAGAGATGCAACGGCAGGGCTTCACGATACCGCTGCTGATCGGCGGTGCAACCACATCGCGCGTGCACACCGCGGTGAAGATAGAGCCCAACTACCTGAGCGGTCCCACGGTGTACGTCAACGATGCTTCACGCGCCGTGGGCGTGTGCAGCAATCTTCTTTCCAGCACGCTGCGCGACGAGTACGTCGCGGGCATCAAGTCCGACTACGCTGCTGCCCGCGAGCAGCACGAGGGCAAGAAGAGCAAGGCTGTATACGTCTCGCTGGAAGAGGCGCGCGCGCATGGCGTGAAGACTGACTGGAAGAAATATACGCCACCCAAACCATTTCTCACCGGCGTGCACAATTTCGAAAGCTATCCGCTAGCCCAGATCGCCGAATACATAGACTGGACCCCGTTCTTCCAGGCATGGGAACTGGCGGGGCGCTATCCGAAGATATTGCAGGACGAAGTGGTCGGCAACGAAGCTCGCAAGCTGTTCGCCGATGCGCAAGCGATGCTGAAGAAGATCGTCAGTGAAAAATGGCTGACCGCGAATGCGGTGTTCGGCCTGTTCCCTGCCAATACTGTCAACAGTGACGATATCGAGATCTACACCGACGAGTCTCGCAAAAAGGTGGCGATGACCTGGCACAACTTGCGCCAGCAAACCAAAAAGCCGGCGGACATTCCAAATTATTGCTTGGCCGACTTCTTCGCGCCCAAGGAAACCGGCGTGGCGGATTACATCGGCGCGTTTGCGGTGACTACCGGCATCGGCATCGATGCGCGCGTCGTGGAATTCGAGAAACACCACGACGACTACAACGCGATCATGTTGAAGGCGCTGGCCGACCGTCTCGCCGAAGCTTTCGCCGAACTGCTGCATGCCCGCGTGCGCCGCGAGTTCTGGGGTTATGCGTCAGACGAAGCTTTGGACAACGATGCACTGATCGCCGAAAAATATCGCGGCATCCGCCCCGCGCCCGGCTATCCCGCCTGCCCTGAGCACTCTGAAAAGGGCCCGCTGTTCGAGCTGTTGCAGGCACCGCTCAACGCAGGCATCACGATCACCGAAAATTTCGCGATGCTGCCCACCGCGGCGGTGAGTGGCTTCTACTTCTCGCATCCGCAGGCGCAATATTTTGCCACCGGCAAGATAGACAAGGATCAGGTCGCGGACTACGCAAAGCGTAAAAGCTGGACATTGGAAGTCGCGGAGCGCTGGTTGGCTCCGGTGTTGAGTTATTAGGGAGGATGCGAATCACGCAATATCAAGCCAAGTAAGGTGGGCACGATTTTGTGCCCACGCGGTCATCAAGCCGCGTGGGCAGACAAAAAACATGTCTGCCCACCCTACCAAACTGGGCAAGCAATTTTTGAGCGCACGGCAGGTTTCAAAGCGCGGCGGCGATATACAATGCGAACTCAAACGCACCCGGGTTGCGCTTGCCGGACATGCTGTTACATTTATGGAAGCTGAAATTATTGATTAACTTTAATCTTGAGGATTACCTGATGAAAAAATTCCCCCTGTTTTTCCCACTGGCACTACTGTTAACTGCCGGCATTCTTTCAACAACGGCTTGTACCGATCAAGCCGCAAAAACCACGGAGACGAGCAACATGACTGAACTGATCAAGACTGATGTGAAACTGGGAACGGGTGATCTGGCGACGGCTGGCAAAAACGTGTCGGTGCATTACACCGGCTGGCTTTACGATGCATCGGCACCGGATCATCACGGCAAAAAATTCGACAGCTCGCGCGACCGCAATGAGCCGTTCGTATTTCCCCTTGGCGCTGGCCGCGTCATCAAAGGTTGGGATGTGGGCGTCGAGGGCATGAAAATCGGCGGGCAGCGTACTCTGACTATTCCTGCAAGCATGGGCTACGGCGCACGCGGCGCGGGCGGGGCGATTCCACCGAACGCGACATTAGTGTTTGATGTTGAACTGTTGGGCGTTAACTAAAGACAGCCTTGTCCACGAAATACACGAAATAGTATTTCTTGAGTACTTTCTAGCTGTTTGTCCTTTTCGTGTTTTTTGTGTTTTTCGTGGACAGTCTGTTTTTCCCAGATAAGCGATGAACCTGATCTCGCATCCGATACTGGTCACGGCGCTGATGCTCGCCGTATCCAATCTGTTCATGACTTTCGCGTGGTACGGGCACCTGAAAAACCTCGCCAGTTCGCCTTGGTATGTAGCGGCACTGGTGAGTTGGGGCATCGCGCTGTTCGAGTATCTGTTGCAAGTACCCGCAAACCGCATCGGCTACACCGAACTCAGCCTCGGGCAACTGAAGATATTGCAGGAGATCATCACACTGTCGGTGTTCGTGCCGTTCGCGGTGTTGTACATGAACCAGCCGTTGAAGTGGGATTACCTGTATGCCGCGCTGTGCATGACGGGCGCGGTTTATTTTATTTTCAGGACGTGAGTCATGAGCCAAACAAAACATATACATATCCTCGGCATCTGCGGTACCTTCATGGGCGGCATCGCGGCCATCGCCAAGCAGGCGGGCTATCGCGTCACCGGCTGCGATGCCAACGTGTATCCGCCGATGAGCACGCAACTGGAAGCGCAAGGCATCGAACTGATCGAGGGCTTCGGCGTGGCGCAACTCGATCTCAAGCCTGATGTGTTCGTCATCGGCAATGTGGTGTCGCGCGGCAATCCGCTGATGGAAGAAATCCTCAATCGCAACCTGCCCTACATCTCCGGTCCGCAATGGCTGGCGCAAACCATATTGCATGATAAATGGGTGCTGGCTGTTGCGGGTACGCACGGCAAGACTACGACCAGCGCTATGCTGGCCTGGATACTGGAATATGCCAAACTCCATCCCTGTTTTCTGATTGGGGGTGTGCCGGAGAATTTCGGTATTTCTGCGCGCCTTACCGAATCGCCATTTTTCGTCATCGAGGCGGATGAATACGACACCGCGTTTTTCGACAAGCGTTCCAAGTTCGTGCACTACCACCCGCGCACCGCAATACTCAACAATCTCGAGTTCGACCATGCCGATATTTTTGACAATCTCGCCGCGATCGAGACCCAGTTCCACCATCTGGTGCGCACCGTGCCTGGCAACGGACTGATCGTCTGCAATGGCCGCGAAGTCTCTCTGGATCGTGTGTTGCAGCGCGGCTGCTGGACTCCGGTGGAACGGTTCGGCAATAGTGATGGATGGCAGATCGATGCCAGCAACCGTGTGACACTGTGCGGTGAAATGCAAGGCACGCTGAATTGGGAGCTGTTTGGCGAACATAATCGCCTGAACGCTCTTGCAGCTCTCTCAGCCGCGCGCCATGCGGGTGTGCCCATCGCGCAGGGATTGGCTGCCCTGAGCGAATTCAGGAATGTGAAGCGGCGCATGGAAGTGCGCGGTGTCGTAAATGGTATTACCGTTTATGACGACTTCGCGCATCACCCTACCGCGATAGACACCACCGTTGCCGGACTGCGCCACAAGGTCGGCAAGTCGCGCATCCTCGCCGTACTGGAGCCGCGCTCCAACACGATGAAGCTGGGCGTGATGAAAGATGCTTTACCCGGCAGCCTGAAAGATGCCGACCTGGTTTTTTGTTACGCCGGGAACCTTGGCTGGGATGCGCGCGGCGCGCTCGCCCCGTTGGGCAGCAAAGCGATAGTGGAGGATGATCTTGGCGCGCTGATCGGCAAGATCGCTGCTGCAGCTCAATCAGGCGATCACATTCTGGTGATGAGCAACGGCGGCTTCGGCGGAATACACGAGAAGCTGTTGAAACAATTGCAGCACTGACTTTGTAGGAGCGGGCCCTGCCCGCGATTGTATTTTTGTTCGCGGGCAAGGCCCGCTCCTACACATCCTACTCATCCAGCCCCAACTCCTGAATCTTGCGCGTTAAAGTGTTGCGCCCGATGCCAAGCAGCGTAGCAGCTTCGATGCGTCGCCCATTGGTGTGCTGCAAGGCTTGCTGGATCAGGGTGCGCTCGAACAGTGCAGTGAGCGTATCCATGATGCGCTCATCGCCGCGCTGCAGAGAAACTGCTGCCTGTTGCGCCAAAGCCATACTCCAGTCGCCGCTCGTTGTTGCATTCGCGGACAACCCACCGCGCCACTCCGGGGGAAGATCGGCGATCTCGACTGTCTGCGAGGGTGTCATCACGGTCAGCCAGTGACAAAGATTTTCCAGTTGCCGCACGTTGCCGGGAAAATCCTGCGCGCTGAGATGTTGCAATGTCGCATCGCTGAATTGCTTCTGCTCAACCGCCAGTTCGCGCGCGCTTTTTTGCAAAAAATATTTTGCCAGCAGCGCAATGTCTTCGCGTCGCTCGCGCAGCGGCGGCAGGCGCAACCTGATCACGTTCAGTCGATGGAACAAATCCTCGCGGAACAATCCCTCCTTGACCCGCTCGTCCAGATTTTGATGCGTGGCGGTGATGATGCGCACGTTGGCTTTGATCGGCTGATGTCCCCCGACGCGGTAGAAATTTCCGTCTGACAACACGCGCAACAAGCGGGTTTGTAGATCGGCCGGCATATCGCCGATCTCATCGAGAAACAGCGTGCCGCCCTCGGCTTGCTCGAAGCGTCCTTGCCGGGTCGCCGCGGCACCGGTGAAAGCGCCGCGTTCGTGGCCGAACAATTCCGACTCCAGCAAATCCTTGGGGATCGCTGCGGTGTTGATCGCGATAAACGGCTTGTCTGCACGCGAGCTATGGCGGTGCAATGCTCTTGCAACCAATTCCTTGCCGGTACCCGATTCGCCATTGATCAGCACGGTTGCGTGTGATTGCGACAGCCTGCCAATGGCGCGAAAAACTTCCTGCATCGCAGGGGCCCGTCCCAAAATATCCGCAACCACTTCAACCTGCTCGGCATCATCTGTTTTGTGCCGACTTTGCTCCAGCGCGCGCCGTATCAGCTCAACGGCGTGGTTGATGTCGAAGGGCTTTGGCAGGTATTCAAATGCACCGCCTTGAAACGCAGAGACAGCGCTTTCCAGATCGGAATAGGCGGTCATGATGATGACAGGAATGAGTGGATAGCGTTGATGCAACGTCTGCAAAAAATCCAGTCCCGAGCTGCCGGGCATACGGATATCGCTGACAACCACTTGTGGCATATCATTTTTCAGCGCATGTAGCGCATCGTCAGCAGATGCAAAACTTTTGAACTCGATATTTTCGCGCGTCAGCGATTTTTCCAGCACCCAGCGAATAGATCGATCGTCGTCAATAATCCATACAGAATGTTTCATATTAGTCACCAAATATTCAAGTTAGCGGAAGCATCACGGTAAAACAGGTCCGTCCAGGTTCGCTATCGAATTCAATCATGCCCTGGTGCTGGCTGATGAAGTCCTGCGCCAGCGTCAGCCCCAACCCGTGTCCGTCGGCGCGCCCCGATACCAGCGGATAAAAAACCTTGTCGCGCAATTCTGGCGGTATGCCCGGACCGTTGTCGATGATCTGCACCACAACCGCCAAACGATGTCGGCGTTTGATCACTGTCACCTGACGTGCAATACGTGTGCGCAAAATGATAGTCCCATTCCCTTGCATTGCTTGCGCAGCGTTACGCACGATGTTGAGCATGGCCTGTATCAACTGCTCTTTATCACCGACCAGTGCGGGCAGGCTGATGTCATAGTCGCGTTTGATTGTCAGGCCTTCCGGCATTTCCGCTAACACCACACTGCGCACACGCTCAAGCACTTCGTGGATGTTGAGCGCGCTGTAGTGCGAGGCGTTTTGCGGAGCGAGCAATTTCTCCATCAGCGATCGCAACCTATCCGCCTCTTGCACGATGACTTGGGTATATTCGCGCAAAGCGGGTTTTTCCAGTTCCTGCTCGAGCAGTTGTGCCGCCCCGCGTATACCACCCAGAGGATTTTTAATTTCGTGAGCGAGATTACGCAACAACAGCCGGCTGGCCTGCGTCTGATCCAGCATCTGTTCTTCTCGTGCCAGTTTCAGCGGCCTGTCGATAGCATGAAATTCGAGCAGCAAATATCGTTTGCTTAATTGCAGCGGAGTTGCCGCGCAGCGCAGTTGCAGTTTGCCGTGCGCATGCGTGCCCAGCGTCAGGTCGTGCTCGATATAGCTGGCATTGTTTTGTATCGCTTGCTGCATCGCGCTGGCCAATTGCTCGGTGTGCGTAAACACCTGTTGCAGCGGATGTCCGAGCAAGTTTTTCCCGCTCACATCGAACAAATTTTCCGCAGCTGGATTGAGATAGGCGATGCGCGACTCATCGTCCAGCAGGATAACGGCCGTCGCCAGGTATTCAAGTGTGAGATGAGGAAAGTCGGGCATAATGTTTTACAAAGCAGAAAACATGCCAGACGTAACAATATTTATTTTTTAAGCTTAGACAACTCTGTCTTAAGTGCTTCGATATTCTTTGTATGCAAATCAATCTGTTCTTGCAGCAGCTTTATCTTTTCATCGTACTTTGCGACATTGCGGAAAGTCTTTCCCTCGGTTCCTTTGAAGACTTCAGGACTAGCATTGTTCAGGTTCTGATTGGATTCTTCGAGCAACTTTTCCTCGGCATTCAATTCATCTTGTAATATCTTGCGTCGGGTATCATCTCTTCCCCTTTGCGTTTCACCATCCACCTTGGGAAAACCTGATGAGGCGGGCGCCAATGGCTTCATGGTAGGCAGGGGCTCCAAGTTCAGCTTCTTGCCTCCCTTGATAGGCGTACTTGAGTATGTGACATGACCATCTTCATCGACAGACTTGTAGATATCGGCTTGAACCAACAATGGGCTGACACACCACACGGCAAATAATATTCGTTTCATGTTCGCACTTCCTCAAAGTAACGCAGCAAGTATAGGTCAAGCGCCAGACACAAACAAACATTTGTAGACCAAAACAAAACGGGGCTTGCGCCCCGTTTTGTTTTGGTCTACCTGAACCACTAGGTTAGACGCTGTAATACATATCGTATTCGACCGGGTGCGTAGTCATGCGAAATCGTGTGACATCTTCCATCTTCAATGTAATGTAAGCATCAATGAAGTCGTCGGAGAACACGCCGCCGCGTGTCAGGAACTCGCGATCCTTATCCAGGTAATCCAGTGCCTGTTCCAGGCTGGAACACACAGTCGGGATCTTCGCATCTTCTTCCGGTGGCAAATCGTACAAGTTCTTGTCTGCTGGATCGCCAGGGTGGATTTTGTTTTGAATTCCGTCCAAGCCAGCCATCATCATTGCGGTGAAAGCCAAGTACGGATTTGCACCAGGATCGGGGAAACGCACCTCAATACGACGCGCCTTATCCGACTGGACGTACGGCACGCGGATGGAAGCGGAACGATTGCGAGCAGAGTAAGCCAGTTTAACCGGCGCCTCGAAACCGGGTACCAGGCGCTTGTAAGAATTGGTCAGCGGATTGGTGATAGCGTTCAGCGCACGCGCATGTTTAATGATGCCGCCGATGTAATACAGGGCAATCTCAGACAACCCTGCATAACCATTACCCGCGAACAGATTCTTGCCGCCCTTCCAAATCGACTGGTGCACGTGCATACCGGAACCGTTGTCGCCGACGATGGGCTTGGGCATGAAGGTCGCAGTCTTGCCATATTGATGCGCAACGTTATGCACAACATACTTCAATCCCTGCGTCCAGTCAGCACGGCGCACCAGCGAGCTGAATTTGGTACCGATCTCACATTGGCCTGCAGTCGCGACTTCGTGGTGATGCACCTCTACTTCGATACCGATATCTTCCAAGGCTATGCACATTGCAGCACGAATGTCGTTCAGGCTGTCAACTGGTGGAACCGGGAAGTAACCGCCCTTGACGGTTGGACGGTGGCCGGTATTGCCGCTGTCAAATTTTTCTGCTGAAGACCATGCGGCCTCTTCGGAATTAACCTTGCAGAAGCAACCGGACATGTCGACCTGCCAGTTCACTGAATCGAAAATAAAGAATTCGGGTTCCGGCCCAAAGTAGGCCGTGTCGCCGATGCCGCTGGATTTCAGATAGGCTTCGGCACGCTTGGCAATGGAGCGTGGATCTCGGTCATAGCCTTTGCCATCGGTGGGTTCCACGACGTCGCAGGTGATCACCATGGTGTTTTCATCCATGAACGGATCGATGTAAGCGGTAGCCGGATCCGGCATCAACAACATGTCGGACGCTTGAATCCCTTTCCAGCCGGCGATGGAAGAACCATCGAACGCATGGCCTTCTTCAAACTTCTCCATACCCATGGCCTTAACGGGTACGCCCACGTGCTGCTCTTTGCCGCGCGTATCGGTAAAACGGAAATCCACGAACTTTACTTCGCGGTCTTTAATCATCTTCAAAACATCATTTGCCGACATCGACATAATTTTCTCCCAGAACTTCAAAATTAAACAACTGAACTAAAAACCCGAATTTTCTTGATGCAGAAAACGTGCCTGCCCTGATCCGCATAATAAGCCGTCATTGTGCCATAAGCCAGTTACGCAGCGCATCAAATATTTGCACCTAAAATGGGCGTGGCATGATTGTTTGCGCACTAATTCTGTGCGTGACTGCGGTGAACGTGTATGACACGAAATAATTCATCGTCCAGCACCAGTTCATTACAACGCGCTTGCAACTCATCCGCTTGCGCGGCAATCCGCTGATCAGCCGGTAGATAGATTTCCGCATCGACCTTGCCATCCAGATAGTGAAACACCACGCGATTATCCTGCAAGCCCGGCTCCCCCAAACGCTCGGCCAGATGCGCCAGCAAACCAGGGCGGCTTGGCAGATGCGCGTTCGGCTTGGCCTTCAGATCATCTTCCGGATCGATATGCACCATCACATCCATCACATGATGATGCTTGAGCACAGCATGGCGCGCCGATTCGGCGATGTAATGCCCTTCCGAAACGCTGATCTTGGGATCGACCATGATGTGCGCATCGACCAATGCGTTGTCGGCCATCTTGCGGGTGCGCAACTCATGCAACCCGCGCACACCATGCGTGTTGAGCAAGGTTTGCCGTATCGCTTCTACCTCCTCCTCGTCCAGTCCGGTATCGATCAGTTCTGCCATCGCCTCAAAAGCCAGCTTGCCGCCCATATGCGCGATCATCACGCCCACCACCGCTGCAGCGAGCAGATCGAAGAAGGTATAACCGAGCAGATTACCCGCCACACCGACGATGACCACTAATGAAGACGCCGCATCCGAACGCGCATGCCACGCGTTGGCCACCAGCATCTGCGAGCGCACCCGCTTGGCCACCGCCAGCATGTAGCGAAACATCCCTTCTTTTGCGACCAGCGCAATTACCGCGATGGCCAGCGCCAACGGATTAACCGCCTGAAACGTTTCCGGATGCTGCAAACGCATGGCAGCCGCCACCAGCAACACCACACCAAGCACTGCCAGAAAAGTGCCCAAAATGAGCGTCGCAGCGGTTTCTATCCGCGCATGGCCATAAGGGTGATCCGCATCGGCATGCCGGTTGCCGTGACGATTCGCGTAAAGCACCAGCACATCAGAAAGCAGATCCGACAGAGAATGCATGCCATCCGCCATCAACGCCTGAGAATGAGAGATAAAACCGCCTACAACCTGCACAGAAGTCAACAGTACATTGATGACTATACTGACCCAAGTGCTTTTTTGCGCTGCGGCAAATCGCTCCGGGTGCACCGGTTCGAATGCCCCGATATTGTCGCGGGATTGCTGGGGAGGAGTATGATTTTTCATGTGGGTTGCGCTAGTATGCGACTGTAGTCGTGCAGCATAACATTTACGGCAATATCGTTAAACCTTCGTTTGAATAAGAACGCGGCCCCGTCCCACATATTCGAAAGAGAGAAACATCATGGGAAAAATCACTGCCACACTGCAAGCTGCGCAACAGCGTGCCAAAGAGATGAACCTGCCCTACGAGGGCGCGCTTTACCCCAGCGAAGCTTATGAAATCATGCAATCCGCGCCCGGGGCGAAGTTGGTGGATGTGCGCACCCGCGCTGAACTGGACTGGGTAGGCCGCGTAGTCAACAGCGTCAATATCGAATGGGCGAGCTACCCCGGCATGAAGGCCAACCCGCATTTCCTCACCCAACTGGATCAGCAGGTGGACAAGGAGGCACTGGTGATCTTCCTGTGTCGCAGCGGGGTGCGTTCGCACCATGCTGCTGCAGCAGCCACGCAGGCCGGCTATAGCGACTGCTACAACGTGCTGGAAGGTTTTGAAGGCGACCCAAATGGCGACAAACACCGCAATACTATCGGCGGTTGGCGAGCTGCGGGGTTGCCTTGGGAGCAGAGCTAGTCGAAGTTCTGTTAGGGACACGGCGCAACTAAGAGAGGCAATCCACAGATGGAACGACTAGCCATCCCACTACGTAAACAAAAGACAGTTGCCAAGTGGTTGGTTATATCCAGCAAGCTGGATGTGGAATGGACACCGCCGTGCCCCTACAGGTAATCGATAATCAGCGGCGCATGATCGGAAAAACGTTGCGCCTTGTAGATGCTTGCCGCTTGCGCATGCGCTGCAATATCCGGCGTAGCGATCTGGTAATCGATACGCCAACCGACATCCTTGGCCCACGCCTGACCGCGATTCGACCACCAAGTATAGGCTTCCAATTCAGGATGTACAAGACGAAACACATCTACAAAACCGGCCTCATCGAATAACCCGGTCAGCCAGGCACGCTCTTCGGGCAAGAATCCGGAATTCTTTTTATTGCCGCGCCAATTTTTCAAGTCGATTTCCTTGTGCGCGATGTTCCAGTCGCCGCAGATCACCACCTCGCGTCCGCTGGCGCGCAGCTTCCGTAAATGCGGCAGAAACGCTTCCATGAACTTGAACTTTACCGCTTGACGCTCCTCGCCGCTGGAACCTGACGGCAGATACACCGACACCAAGCTGAAGCCGGGAAGATCCGCGCAAATATAACGTCCCTCGGCATCGAACTCGGCGATGCCCAGACCCGATATGACCTGCTGCGGCTGTTCACGGCTATAGATGCCGACACCGCTGTACCCTTTTTTTTCCGCGTAATGGAAGTAGCCGCGATATCCGTGCGGCCCGAGCATTTGCACACTCATGTCCGCCGCTTGCGCCTTGAGTTCTTGCAGGCAAATAAAATCGGCATCTTGTTGGGCGAGCCATTCAAAAAAACCTTTGCCGGCTGCCGAACGAATGCCATTCAAATTGATTGTGATAATGCGCATGAAAATTCTCTTGGGTTGTCTTGCGTACCATTATAATGCGCAACATCAGCTCACCCTGTCGCAATCACCATGTCCAGTTTCAGACAAGATTTCATACGCTTTGCCGTGCAGCAAAAAGTATTATGCTTCGGCGAATTCAAAACCAAGGCGGGTCGGTTATCGCCCTACTTTTTCAATGCCGGTCTGTTCAACGACGGCGTGGCACTGAGAAACCTTTCGCAGTTTTATGCGCAGGCGATCCTGGCTTCAGGAGTGCCATTCGACATGCTGTTCGGCCCGGCTTACAAAGGCATTCCGCTGGCAGCTGGAACCGCGATTGCACTGGCAGAGCAAGGCAACAACGTGCCTTACTGCTACAACCGCAAAGAGTCCAAAGACCACGGCGAAGGCGGCACGACGGTGGGCGCGGCGTTGCAGGGTCGCGTGCTTATCATCGATGATGTGATTTCCGCAGGAACTTCAGTGCGCGAATCCATCGAGCTGATTCGCGCAGCCGGTGCGCAGCCGTGCGGAGTAGTGATCGCATTGGATCGCATGGAGCGCGGGCTAGGCGAACTTTCCGCCGCGCAGGAGGTACAAAGCAACTATGATATTCCGGTAATATCTATTGCAACACTGGATGATTTGTTAGGCTATTTGCATAGCGAAGCCGGGATGATGCAAAATCTGTCCGCCGTACAATCTTATCGTGATCGTTATGGAGTAAAAAATGGATAAATACAAATTGCTTGTTGCACTTGCCGTTGGCGCCGCCTTCAGTTTTCCTGTCGAGGCAAAAATGTACAAATGGGTGGATAATAATGGCACTACGCACTACGGCGAAACCATTCCACCGGAATATGCCGACAAAGACCGTGCGGAGCTGAACCAGGCCGGACGTGTGGTAAACAAACAAGAAGTGCTCACGCCTGAGAAGCGTCGCGCCCAAGAACAAGAAGATGCCAAAAAACTCGAGGACGAAAAGGCCGCAGCCGAGAAAAAACGCCATGATCAGACTCTGACCAGCACTTATAGCAGCGTGAAGGAAATCGATCTGGCGCGCAGTCGCAGTTTGCAACAAATCGACGCCCGCATCAATGTCATCGATTCTGCCATCAAGACAACCAACGACAATTTGATTGGATTGCAAAAAGAAGCCGACGGCTACACTCTAAGGAAAAAAGAAATCCCTGGTTCATTGAAGGATGACTTACAGGAAACCCAAGCCCGACTAGACAAGTTGAATAAGGATATGGAAAAACCACAAGCAGAAAAGGCATCGGTGGAAGCGCGTTACGATGCTGATAAAGCGCGTTATATAGAATTGACCGGGAAAAAATAACCTCCGCGCAACGAGATTCACTTGGCTTGCGGATTTACCAAACAGATTTACCGTGACATCCGACTACAGCGTTTCAAACTTGCAGGTGGTTGCGTCATAACCCAGCAACTCGCCCCGCTCGATATCAAAATACCAACCGTGTAAAGCAAGGTTGCCTAGTTCGACACGCTCGCATATCCAGGAAAAAGTCTTCAGGTTATTTAGCGAAACCAGAATCGCCTGTTGTTCGCAAGCGCGATGACGAACCTCGCTGCTCGCTCCCGCATGCTCCTTTTCCACCTGTTCCCTTGCTGCTTCGGCTATCCCCATCCATTCGGCAATAAAGGATTCCTCCTTATTCACGCTGCCTTCCAGCAATGCATGAATACCGCCGCACTGCGCGTGCCCAAGCACGATGATGTGCTGCACACCCAGATTCCGCACACCAAATTCCAGCGCAGCACTGGTGCCATGATAGTGGCCCTGATTTTCTGCGGGAGGAACCAGATTGGCAACGTTGCGGACTACGAACAGATCGCCCGGCGCGCAATCCAGCACCAGCGCAGGATCAACCCGCGAATCGCAACAGGCCACCACCAATGCTTTGGGAGTTTGACCAAACTGAACCAGATCCTGAAATTGCACATCGCCTCCGGCGAAATGTCGTTCGCGAAAGCGCTGAAACCCTTCGACGAGTTGCTTGGGCGAACTCATGCGCCAATCAGCTTGACCAGTGCCTCGCGGTACTTGTCAGCGGTCTTTTGCAGTACGTCTTGCGGGATTCGCGGCACGGGAGCACGTTTGTTCCAGCCCGATGATTCCAGCCAGTCGCGCACGAATTGCTTGTCAAAGCTGGGCGGGTTGCTGCCCACGCGGTATTGATCGGCCGGCCAGAAACGCGATGAATCAGGCGTGAGCGCCTCGTCGATCAGATACAGTTTGCCCGCATCATCCACACCGAATTCGAATTTGGTATCGGCGATGATGATACCTTTGGTCGCCGCATAATTCGCCGCTTCGACATAAAGCGCCAGCGTGGCATCGCGCGCTTCCTTCGCGCGAGCTTCACCGAGCAACTCGATCGTTTGCGCGAACGAAATGTTTTCATCGTGATCGCCCACGGCAGCCTTGGTGGATGGCGTGAACAGAGGCTCAGGCAGTTTTTCCGCTTCGCGCAGCCCGGCTGGCAGCGCAATGCCGCATACCTTTCCGGTCTTCTGGTAATCCTTCCAACCGGATCCCACCAGATAACCGCGCACGATAGCCTCGATTGGCAACGGCTTGAGTTTCTTGGTGACAAACGCGCGGCCTTTTACCTGCGCTTGCTCAGACGCGCCCGCCACCACAGATTCCGGCGTGATGCCGGTAAGATGATTGGGAATGACGTGCTGAAGTTTGTTGAACCAGAAATTCGACAACGTGGTGAGCACTTCGCCCTTGCCAGGGATCGGGTCGGGCAAAATCACATCGAATGCAGACAAACGATCCGTCTGCACCACGAGTAATTTATCATCACCTACCGCATAAAGGTCGCGCACCTTGCCGCGATGCAGAAAGGGCAAACTTTTTATGTCCGATTGCAGCAACGCTGCAATCATGAGGGTGCCCCGGCCATAAGTCATTTGAGGTGCACCCCGAGTGTGGCAGCGATTTCCTGCTGCACACTCTCGCCAGTTTGCGGAGCATATAAAATTTTTTGCGGCTTGCCGTTAGCGTCGATCAACACCAGTGTTGCCCGCGCAGCATTGCTGGCGGCGATAAACGCTTTCCCCTCCGGCGTGTCGAAATCGGTCAACAAAAACTCGACTCGTCCGGCATATCGATCGCGTATGCCGTTCAGCACATTCATCAGATCAAAACTCTGCACTGCATTTTTGTCGCGAACCAGCACCAGCGTCGGCTGGCCTTTGCCGATACGCGACAGATCATCGTTATATCCGCGAGGTAAATTCATCGCAACAGCCGTGGCAAATATCAAAAAGATGGCACCCACGATCCATTTGATCTTCCGCGAGCCCTTGCCAGAGGTGGTGACTTCGGCTTTTTGTCTTATTTCGCTCATGTTATTTCTCCACTAAAGATTGCATATTGCCGATTACAAAGTCGGCAACGTGGTCGCCTTGATCGCATCCGCTTGCTTGATACGGAATGCTTGCAAACGCTGCGCAAGATCGGCGTCATTCAACGCCAGCATAGCCACCGCAAACAAACCGGCATTGGCTGCGCCCGCCTCGCCTATCGCAAACGTCGCCACCGGAATGCCTTTGGGCATTTGTACGATGGACAACAACGAATCCATGCCCTGCAAATATTTGGACGGCATAGGCACACCCAACACCGGCAGCGTAGTCTTGCCCGCGATCACGCCGGCCAGATGCGCCGCACCGCCGGCACCGGCGATGAAACACTGCGCTCCTTGCGCGCTGATATCCTTGATGTAGTCGAACAACAGGTCGGGCGAACGGTGTGCCGAAATCACGCGTGCATCGTAAGCCACGCCGAAATCCTGCAACTGCCGCGCAACCTGCTGCATGATCTCCCAATCATTGGCACTGCCCATCAATATCGAAACCAGTGGCTTGCTCATGAAAACCTCCAATATTTTACTGCACGTTCGAACTGCGGTGTTGCCAAAACTTAAGCCTCCTTATGATACCGGACGATGCGATCGACTTCATTCTTCGAGCCTAGTATCACCGGCACGCGCTGATGCAAACCGGTGGGATCGATGTCCAGGATGCGTTCATATCCGGTGGAGGCCACACCGCCCGCCTGCTCGACGATGAACGACATGGGATTGGCTTCGTACAACAAACGCAACTTGCCGGCCTTGCCCGGATCCCGGTCATCTCTGGGGTACATGAATACACCGCCGCGAATCAGGATACGATGCACTTCGGCCACCATCGAGGCGATCCAGCGCATATTGAAATTTTTCCCGCGCGGGCCAGGCTTGCCCGCGATACATTCTTCGACATAACGTTGGATTGGTTTTTCCCAGTGACGCTCGTTCGACGCATTGATCGCGAATTCCACGGTATCCGCAGGAACTGTCATGTTCGGATGGCTCAGCATGAATTCGCCGATGTCACCATCCAGCGTAAAGCCATTCACACCGTGACCGGTGGTGATCACCAGCATGGTCGACGGGCCATACAGCGCGTAACCGGCGCAAACCTGCGTGGTACCGGGTTGCAAAAAGTCAGCCGCGGCCGGATTCTCCACGCCTTTGGGTGCGCGCAGGATAGAGAATATCGTCCCGACAGAAATGTTCACATCAATATTCGATGACCCATCCAGCGGATCGAACACCAGCAGATATTTGCCCTTGGGATATTTCGCCGGGATAGGATACACATCGTCCATCTCCTCGGAAGCCATCGCCGCCAGATGGCCGCCCCACTCGGTGGACTTGATAAAAATCTCATTGGTGATGACGTCGAGTTTTTTCTGCGTCTCGCCTTGCACGTTCTCGCTGCCCGCGCTGCCCAGCACGCCGATCAACGCACCTTTGTTAACATCATGCGCTATCTGCTTGCAGGCGATGATGACATCGCTGATCAGCCCGGTGAAATCGCCGCTGGCCTTTCCCGGAATCGCGCGCTGCTCTTCGATGATGAATTGAACCAGGCTTTTGCTCATGAATTATTTCCTTAATATTGTAAATTTATCAGCTTGGCATTTTAGCGCTTTTCGGCCTTGCTCTCTATGGCTATTTAACAATTTTTGCGCATCGGACAACACAAAAGCGTTCGTCGTTGACTGCCTTAATCTTGAGCAAGAGCATGGAAGTTAGCACAAAATAATGCCGTTCATCTGGATTCCCGCGCCTCTAGTCAGCCAGCAGTGGAAACAATAGAATCCTTCACCTAATATCCACTTCAACTCTAAACGGAGCAAATCCATGAAACGCGAAAAAGGTTTTACATTGATCGAAATAATGATTGTGGTTGCTTTAATCGGAATTATTGCTGCTGTTGCCATTCCGCAATACAAGCAGTACATAGTTAAAGGTAACCGGACTGCCGCTCAAGCCTTCATGATGGATGTGGCAAATCGCGAGAAACAATATTTGCTGGATGCACGTTCTTATACCTCCAGCTGGGCGACTACAGACCCCGCGCCCACTCTTGCAATGACTGCCCCGCCTACCGTTACAAACAACTACACCATTGCAATTTGCCTGGATGTTTCTTGCAGCCCGGCACTGAACTTCCCTTCTTTTCAAATCACGGCAACACCTACCAGCCCAGCCCAGATCGGCGACGGGAGTTTGAAGTTGGATGATTCGGGCAGCAAGTTACCGCTCAGCAAATGGTAATTATTTAAATTACTTAAAAATGAAATCCTCGCCCTCTTCTGTTTCCGGATTCACACTGACTGAGCTTCTGATAGTTGTGTCAGTCGCTGGCGTTTTGGCTGTGATTGCCATACCCGGCTTCAAGTCCCTGACCCAAAGCCAGGTAGTGAAGAATGCCAGCTTTGAACTTTATGCCGCCCTCACCCTGGCCAGAAGCGAAGCGATCAAACGGAACAGCAATGTCACTGTGACCCCTCAATACTGTCAGGTAACTTTCCCAAGTCCAACTCATAATGAGGTCGGCTGGGTTATCGCATCCGGCAGCACAATAATACGCAGTCAGTCGCAATTGAAAGGTGTTGACGTGGGACCCAATCCCCCGAATACACCCGCCAACACGCTGTGTACTCCTGCCTCAACTACCTCAAATACCCCGTGGGTTACCTACCAGCGCACGGGCAGGACGACGGCTACGGCCTCCCCAACCTTTCTGATCGATGCCTATGGAGCGACGACTCCCTACGCGAGCTGCATCAAGATCGAACTGAGCGGGATGCCGCGCATTTACAAACCAGTCAGTGGAGCATGTCCATGACTCAATACCGGAAAAATATCGCACTTCGACTGAGCTCAACACAGGGCTTTAGTTTGATCGAGGTACTGGTGACCATCGTCATCCTGATGATCGGATTGTTAGGTTTGGCCGGTCTGCAAGCCCGTGCACTCACCGCGCAATTGGAATCCTATCAGCGCGCGCAAGCCCTGATCCTGCTCAAAGACATGGCGGACCGGATCGACACCAATCGCAAAAATGCCGCTTCATACATCACCACTGCGTCGCGCGGAACAGGCTTTAATGGCTCTGCCGTTCTGAATTGCGCAGGAACCGGCAGCAGCTTCGATCTATGCCAATGGCACAACGCCCTTCTGGGTGCCGCCGAAACACAAGGAACAACAACGGTAGGCGCAATGATAGGCGCGCGCGGCTGCGTTTTTCAAGTTGCCTCACCGGTCAGTGGTGTTGCAACGACTTATTCGGTCGTGGTTTCATGGCAGGGCATGAACAGCACAAAAGAACCCGATGTTTCTACGCCTTACTCAGCAGGGCAGTGCGGGTTAAACCAATATATGGATCGAAATAACAATCCCCAAGAAACCTTGCACCGCGCAATTTCACTCCCTGTCTCAATAGCGGACTTGCTATAACATGAAACATCCTGCCAACTATCAAGCTCGAATCTCCGGCCAAGGTCTTGCGGAGTTTCAACCGACAAAGCGAATTGCCGGATTCCAAAGCGGCCTATCGCTCATCGAACTGATGATCTCGATCACGATCGGCTTGCTGATTCTTGTTTCCCTGTCCACCCTGTTCATCAATCAGAGCAAGACGCGCTCCGAACTGGACAAATCCAACCGCATGATAGACAACGGGCGCTATGCGATGGAGCTGATATCCGGCAACCTGAGGTTGGCGGGATTCTATGATAACTTTTCTACCAGTGGCGCACCTACCACGCTTTATGACCCCTGTGACGCGGCAGCCATCACTGACGCAACCAAAAATCTCGACGTACTCAGAGTGCCAGCGGGGGGCTACGATGCCGCGTCGCCAACGAGCCTGATCACCAGCCCGCCTTGCGCTGCCGCTTATAATACGACCGGCAATGCCAGTTATTGCAGCCCCTCTTATACGACCACCAACAATTGCACTCTAAAAGCCGGCAGCGATATTTTGGTAGTGCGCCGGGCCAGCACCAACATCGTTCAAGCGGCGAACGCGGTGAATACCACAACTTATCTTCAGGTTTCGATGTGCTCAACCGATACCGCCGCACCGCCCAACAACTATCAAATAGTCACTGCCCCGGCAAGCTTTGGCAGCACTCATAAATTGGATTGTGCCACCTCGGCCCATTTGCGGCAATTCATGGTGACCACTTATTTTGTCTCGCCAAACAACAATGTAACCGGTGGTGTCGGCGATGGCATCCCCACGCTCAAACAAATCGACCAATTTGGGAATGTCACGCCATTGGTCGAGGGAATAGAATACCTGCAGGTTGATTATGGCGTGGATGATAATGGCGATGGGACACCTGACCGATATATCAGCTGTGCCGCATGCACATTGGCAGATTTTTCAAACATCGTTTCGGCAAAAATCAACATCCTGGCGCGCAACCAGAACCCGACCACCGGCTGGAACGAAAACAAAACTTATTCTCTCGGCGATACTTTTGGAACGGTTACTCCCCCTTCTAACGATAGTTACAAGCGGCATGCCTTTACTCAGCTGGTTCGCCTGGTCAATCCTGCGGGACGGAGGGAAACACCATGAGCCCGAACAAACAACAAGGCAGCACCTTGATAGTGGCACTGATCATGCTGGTGCTGCTGACGCTGGTCGCGGTATCGGCCATCAACAGCACCACGACCAGCCTCCAGATTGTCGGCAATGCGCAATTCCGTGAGGAGGCCGGCTCGGTGGCTCAATCAGCCATTGAACAAGTAATAAGCACCAACTTCACCGCCAGTCCTGTCGTCGCGACCATTTCGGTAGACATCAACAAAGACGGCCGCGTCGATTACTCCGGGCAGGTTAGTGCACCCGTCTGCACCAGCTCAATCGCGCTTACAAATGACCAACTTCATCCCTTGACCGTTGCAGCTGACCAAGCTTGCGTCAGCAGCGGCCAAACAACCTCGACGGGAATTGTGGGCGCTTCGGGCGTAACGGCAACTGGCCAGTCGTGGTGCTATAAGCAATCATGGGACATCCAGGCCAGCGTAGCCGATGCCAACACCGGAGCAAATACCGTCGTGCATCAGGGTCTATATATCCGCGTCCCGACAGGAACAAACTGCTGGAGCGGCGGAGCGCCACCAATATGAACATCCTGTTTGCAATTGGCAAAGTTTCTGCCCGATTTTTTGGCCTTGTACCTGGAAGTCTGTAACTTGTAATTTTGGAATTTTTATTTTTGGAGGTGTTATCATGAAAAACATACAACTGATATTAATTGTCCTGCTTGGCGCGTTGCTGATTAATCCCATCGCCAGCCAAGCTGAAGATATTGATATTTACACCGGCGTTACCGGTACGGCCAACATACCGAACGTTATGATTGTTGTAGATAACCCATCCAGTCAGAATAACGCAGTAGGGCCTTGTACCTATTGGGACAACACGCTACCTAGCCAAGGCAGCAATGCATTGGGAAACGATCAGTGCGCTCTGGTCAATATCGTGCATGGCATGACAACCAGGACAGGTGGCGTTGCCTTGGTCAATCTCGGCATGACCACCATGGATGGGGTTGTCCTCAAGCTTACACCGTTAGACGATAACACTTACACCGGCCCGGCCTCGGTGACTTTTCCAAGTATCAGCTACACAGTGCCTTCCGGCAGCACCAACCGGCAGGCGATCATCATTGCCGTCAAGGCGCTGAACCAATCAGTTGGCAAGTCAGGTCAAGGCTCTGAATTCCAGGAAACCTGGGCGTACTACACCGGCGGAAACGGCGGGACAACCGGCACGGGGATGCTCTCCGGAGTAAGCTACACCGGTGTCAATACTTCGACCTCATGCAAAAAAGAGTTCATCATATATCTGAGTAATGTAAAAGCAAATGCAGGTCATGCACAGGACAATGGCGAATACCCCTCCCCCTATCTTACGTTGGCTATAAACAATGCCGTGGCTCTGGGCACTCTTACTGCGGCTCAAGGAACGGCGCTGCTTACGGCAATCCCGAATAATACCGAGGCAGGCTGGGCCAGGGAATGGGCACGCTTCATGTATAACAATGATTCCTCATCTATGGCGGCCGGATCACAGGGCATCATCACTTATTCGATTGCGACAGGAGATACTGCAGTACCTCCTGCAACCATAACAAACAATATGGAAATATTTATTCAAGCCGTGGCTAACTTTGGCGGCGGCAGATATTTCGCGGCAGGAACCAGCTATGACGTTCTCTACGAGGCTATCCTGAAAATTCTCAACGAAGTACAAGCTGTCAACAGCGTGTTCGCGTCATCCAGCCTGCCCGTCAGCGTCAATGCACAAGGCACCTTCCTGAACCAGATCTACATGGGTATGTTCCGCCCCGATGCGACCGGCCTGCCGAGATGGGTAGGCAACCTCAAGCAGTACCATTTCTGTTTCAACACGACCACCCAAGTCCTGTCGCTCTGCGACAGTCTGGGCAAAAGCGCCATCAGCGGGGCAGGCACCGGATTTATCTCTCCCAATGCGGTCAGTTACTGGACTACAAAGAATGTTGGCGTAGAGCCCGATCTGAACGGCGGATTCTGGAGAAACAAACCTCAGGGCGCGGCTCTGGGGTACGATTCGCCGGACGGCGAGCTTGTCGAAAAAGGCGGTGCCGCGCAAATGTCTCGCGGCAACTACCTGCTGAACAATTACACCTCCTACCCCAGCACGCCGCGCAACTTTTACACCTATTGCCCCGGCGGACCGGGGACTTGCGTCGCTGCTTTGACCAACAGTGCCAATCTATTCTCCACTGCCAATGCTGCCATCACAGCCGGTTCGTTTGGTTCGGCATCCACAGTCAACGTAACTTCGCTTACCCGTTCGGGCACCGTTGCAACCGTCACTACCGCCACACCGCACAACCTGATTGCCGGCAGCACGGTCACCATTTCCAATGCTGATCAGTCACAGTATAACGGTACCTTTACAGTAGTGACTGTCCCGAGCACGACGATGTTCACCATCACCGTACCCGAATATCCGCCGCAGACAGCAACGGGCAGTTATACCGCCAGCGTAGCGTCGACCCCTCAGGTTATACGCAGCGCCACGGTTGCCGGCTCGATTACCCGTAACATGAACACTGCAGCCGCACCTAACGTCGCCACTGCAACCGTGACGATGGTGACGAACCACGGATATGCAAGCAACGATCTGATAACCATCAATGGCGCGACGCAGACCAAATATAACGGTGCTCAGACAATTACGGTTACGGGCCTCAATACATTTACCTACCCGGTGGTCGTACAACCCGTATCACCGGCTGGGGGTGCAACGGCAACAGCTACAAGTAACGTAACAACGAAAGTTAAAGGGGTAACTACAACCACTGCGGTAACAGTGAGCATTGTAAACACCGGTGGTGTTGTTCTCGGCGCTGAAACCGCCGTCGGATCTGCCCCTGTAACTGTCACCACGACCACGGCTCACGGTTTCACGGTCGGCAATACAGTGACGCTTGCCAATGTCGTCGATACTTCCGGCAATGCTGTCACCCAATACAACGGTAACTTCACAATCACCAGCGTTGGCGCAACAACTTTTACCTACACTACCGCTACCACCCCGCCATCCCCTGCAACGATAGACCCATCAGGCACGGCCATTACGGCTGACAAAACGACAAACCCGGCCGTTGCCTTGACCAGGTCGACGGGAAACTCGACAACTGCTACAGCTACTGGAACAACCCTGGTGGCACATGGTTATACAGTCGGACAAAACGTAAGTATCGGCGGCACGCAGGGTGCCAATGAAGCCGGTTATGTCGGTACTTTCCCGATCACCAGTGTCCCCACCACCACTACTTTCACTTACACTGTTACTCTTACCCCGGTGACACCGGCGACCGGAATCATCAAGGCTACCTCAACCGGTGTCGTTCTTAACAGTACCACTCTTATCAACTGGGTACGCGGCGAGGACAATTTTTTGGATGAAACCAGCCCTGACCCTAGCCACACTGCGATCAATGTCCGCCCGTCTTTGCATGGCGACGTGCTGCACTCGCGTCCTACCGTTATCAACTATGGCGGCACGATCGGAGTGGTCGTTTACTACGGTGCCAATGACGGCGTGTTCCGCGCTGTCAACGGTAACCAGTCCAACCCGACCGGAAGCACGATGCCCACACCTGGCAGCGAATTGTGGAGCTTCATCCCATCCGAGTTCATCATCAAGCTCGCGCGGATGCACGACAATAGTCCGGTATTGAAGCTTGCTTCCACGCCTCCGGGTATCCTCCCTTCACCGCAAACCAAGGATTATTTTATTGATGGCTCTTCCAGTGTTTACCAGAAGATGAACGCGGATGGCACGGCCAACACCGCCTATCTCTACCTCGCGATGCGCCGTGGTGGTGAGCTTATCTATGCGCTGGACGTAACCACGCCAACCGCGCCTTCGTTCTTGTGGGAGATAACCAGCGCAGATGCAGATTTCACCGAAGTCACCCAAACCTGGTCACAACCTAAAGTGACTTTTGTCAAAGGCTATTGCGGCGGCACCACTTGCAGCAGCTCCAACTTACCCACACCGGTGATGATTTTCGGGGGAGGTTATGACAATGTCGCGGAAGATATCGAACCGCCTGCGGCAAGCACTCAAGGGCGCGGAATCTTCATCGTGAATGCCTTGAACGGCCATCTGATTTGGAAAGCCACGTATGGCGCCTCTTCTGCATGCAGCGGCACAACTGTCAAAGCGACCTGCACGGTCGCCGGGATGAATTACAGCATTCCTTCCGACATCACCCTGATGGATATCAGCGGAAATGACGGTTATATCGACCGTCTGTATGCCGCTGATGTGGGCGGTAACATATGGCGTGTGGATCTCGAACCCACGGCGACCCATATAACACCTGACTATTGGCAGGTGACCAAACTGGCGGCGCTGGGTTGCAATACCGGAGCTTGCGCCTCTGGGACGACACCCCGCAAATTCCTCTATCCGGCGGATATGGTTCCCACCGCCGATTACGATGCGGTGTTGATCGGTTCCGGTGATCGTGAACATCCGCTCTATTCCACGGCCACCAATTCTGCCTATAGTGTGACGAATCGTTTCTATATGGTGAAAGACCTGCACACCGGTAACGATGCGACTGCCACACCTGCACAGGCACTTGTTACGGAAGCTGACTTAGTTGATATCACTCCTGTGCCGCCTGCTACCGCGACTAGTTACGATGGCACTCGCAGTGGTTACTACCTCACTCTCGGGGCAGGTGAAAAGGTAGTCAATGCGCCACTCACGGTAGCTGGTTATACCTACTTCGGTACCAACACACCCGCGACACCCAGCTCCAATGCATGTACCACAAACCTCGGAACGGCAAAAGGTTACCAGATATCTCCGTTGACCGGAAAAACCAACTCCATCGTTTACGACGGTGGTGGCTTGCCGCCTTCTCCGGTGGCAGGGTCGGTCGCGGTGGATGTAAATGGTACGACTATGACCTTGCCGTTCTGTATCGGTTGCGGAGGCGACGCGACTTGTGTCGGGTCGGATTGCAAGACTCCTATCGGTGGTGGAAAACCGCCCATCACCGTATCGACCAGCCGCAGCAGAACGTACTGGTACAAGGAAAGCGATTGATTTCTCTGTGCTGACATGTCACAAACAAAAAGCGACCCTCGGGTCGCTTTTTGTTTGCTGCTGCAAAATTTATTTTACTTGACGATCGCCTTCAACTCGCCCTTGGCATAACGGTTCGCCATAGCTTCCAATGAGATCGGTTTGATCTTGCCCGCTTGGCCTGCACAACCGAAAGCTTCGTAACGCGCCTTGCATATCTCCTTCATCGCCTTGGTGGATACCGCGAGGAATTTGCGGGGATCGAAGTCCTTGGGGTTTTGCGCCAGGTAGCGGCGCACCGAACCGCTCGATGCCATGCGCAGATCGGTGTCGATGTTGATCTTGCGCACGCCGTGCTTGATGCCCTCGACGATCTCCGATACCGGTACGCCGTAGGTTACACCCATGTCGCCGCCGAATTCGTTGATGATCTTCAGCCATTCCTGCGGCACCGAAGATGAGCCGTGCATCACCAGGTGGGTGTTGGGAATGCGCGCATGGATCTCCTTGATGCGGCCGATCGCCAGCGTCTCGCCGGTGGGCGGCTTGGTGAACTTGTACGCGCCGTGCGAAGTGCCGATCGCGATGGCCAAAGCGTCCACGCCGGTCTGACGCACGAACTGCGCAGCTTCTTCCGGGTCGGTCAGCAATTGGTCATGGGTCAGCACGCCTTCCGCGCCGTGGCCGTCTTCTTTTTCACCCATCCCGGATTCCAGCGAACCCAGGCAACCCAGCTCACCTTCCACCGAAACGCCGACCGCGTGGGACATCTCAACCACACGGCGCGTGACATCCACGTTGTAGTCGAACGAGGCGGGTGTCTTGGCGTCTTCTTTCAGCGAACCGTCCATCATCACGCTGGAGAAGCCGGATTTGATCGCGTTGATGCATACCGCCGGGGATGCGCCGTGATCCTGGTGCATCACAACCGGAATATGCGGATAGGATTCCACAGCAGCCGCGATCAGGTGGCGCAGGAAGGCTTCACCGGCATATTTACGCGCGCCAGCGGAGCCTTGCATGATCACCGGGCTGTTGCATTCGTCCGCCGCTTCCATGATCGCTTTGACTTGTTCGAGATTGTTCACGTTGAATGCGGGCAGGCCGTAGCCGTTTTCCGCAGCGTGATCGAGTAGTTGACGCAAAGATACGAGTGCCATTTTATTCTCCTGATAAAAAATTCAAATTTGCAGGGGCACGGCGCGCCTTGCCCCTGCGCCAATTAATGTTTGTGATGATCACCGACTTTGACGATTTTCATCGTGTTGGTATGCCCGGATTGACCGATCGCTTCACCGATGGTCATCACCATCAAGTCGCCCTTTGCTACCAGCTTCAATCGCACCAGCTCTTCCTCTGCATCGTGCAATGCCTGATGTTGATCCTTTGAGATACTCTTAAATGCGATCGGATGCACGCCGCTAAACAATGTCACTTTGCTCAAGGTTTCCGGCAACGGTGTCATCGCAAAGATAGGCACACCGGCATTCATGCGCGACATCCACAGCGGTGTCGAACCGGATTGTGTCAACGCGACAATCGCTTTTACCTTGAGATGTGAGGCGGCGAACAACGCCGACATGGCGATCGACTGATCGATGCGGGAAAATCTTTGCGAGATAGTGCGGCGGTCGATCATATGATCCTCGCCTTCAGCTTCCGCCTTGAGGCAGATGCGCGCCATCGCCTCGATGGTTTCGACCGGATAATCACCCACTGCGGTTTCAGCCGACAACATCACCGCATCGGTGCCGTCCAGCACGGCGTTCGCCACGTCAGAGACTTCCGCACGCGTCGGGATCGGGTTGGTGATCATCGATTCCATCATCTGCGTGGCGGTGATCACCAAACGATTTTTATCGCGCGCCATTTTGATCATGCGCTTTTGCAAACCGGGCACGGCGGCATCGCCAACTTCCACGCTCAGGTCGCCGCGCGCCACCATGATGGCATCCGACGCATCGATGATGTCGCCCAACGCTGTTATCGCTTCGGCACGTTCTATCTTGGCCATCAAAAAACTCTTGCCGCCCGCCGCGTGCATCAGTTCGCGCGCCAGGCGCATGTCTTCGCCGGTGCGCGGGAACGACACCGCCAGGTAATCCGCCTTGATCAACGCGGCGGTCTTGATGTCTTCCTTGTCCTTGTCGGTCAGCGCGGGCGCGGTCAGTCCGCCGCCTTTGCGGTTGATGCCCTTGTTATTTGAGAGCACGCCACCGCGCACCACTTTACAAATGACCTGAGTGCCTTTGACACCGGTTACGTGAAATTCCAGCATGCCGTCGTTGAGCAACAATACCGTGCCTTCGCTGACATCGTTGGGCAACTCTTTGTAATCGAGGCCTACGCGTTCCTGATTGCCCAACCCTTCAAACGATGCATCAAGTATAAAAGTATCGCCGTTGTTCAAAACGATCTTGTCATTCTCGAATTTTCGTACGCGTATCTTCGGACCTTGCAGATCTGCCAGGATACCCACAGTGCGCCCGCATGCCTTGGCCGCAGCACGAACGGTTTCAGCACGCTTCATATGGTCTTCAGCGGAGCCGTGCGAAAAATTCATGCGCACCAGATCGACTCCGGCACGTATCATTTTCTCAAGTACTTTTTGGTCGTTGGAAGCAGGCCCCAGTGTTGCAACTATTTTTGTTCTACGCAGCATGTGTTTTTATATTTCCTGTTATTGTTGCCTGTGTTTCCTATTGTTGCTGACTGGCACGTTGTTCGAGGATTTCCACGGCTGGCAATTTCTTGCCTTCGAGGAATTCCAGGAACGCGCCGCCAGCGGTGGAGATGTAAGACACTTTGTCGTAAATGTCGTACTTCTGGATTGCAGCTATCGTATCGCCGCCGCCAGCCAAAGTGAAAGCTTTCGTTTCTGCAATCGCCATCGCGATCTTTTTGGTGCCTTCGCCGAACTGGTCGAATTCGAACACACCGACCGGCCCATTCCACACCACGGTGCCGGCATTCATGATGATGTCGACTATCGCTTGCGCTGAATCCGGGCCGATGTCGAAGATCATTTCATCATCGGCTACGTCCTTTGCGTCTTTGATAATAGCGGGTGTGTTTTCGTTTCCCGCCACGAACGGCGCTTCCTTGCCGACCACGACATCGGTTGCGATAGGGATGCTTGCGCCGCGTGCCGACATCTTTTCCAGCAACGCTTGCGCGGTCGGAACCAGATCATTCTCGCACAGCGACTTGCCGACCGGATGGCCGGTCGCCTTGAGGAAGGTGTTGGCGATTCCGCCACCGACGACCATTTGATCCACTTTTTCCGACAGGCTTTCCAGCACGGTCAGCTTGGTTGATACCTTGCTGCCGCCGACGATGGCGACCATCGGGCGCGCCGGGCTGAGCAGTGCTTTGGTCAGCGCTTCCAATTCCTGAGTCAGCAAGACACCTGCGGCAGCGGCAGGGGCGTATTTTGCCACACCGTGTGTAGAGGCTTCGGCGCGGTGCGCAGTGCCGAACGCGTCCATCACAAACACATCGCACAGTGCGGCATATAGACGTGCGGTTTCTTCGGTGCTTTTCTTTTCACCCTTGTTGAAGCGGCAATTTTCCAGCAATACCAGTTCGCCTTCGGCAACATTGAAGCCGCCATTCACCCAATCCCTGATCAGGCGCACCGGCTTGCCCAGTTTGTTGGCTATGACATTGGCGACCGGCTTGAGCGAATTCTCCTCAGAGTAAACACCTTCTTCCGGACGGCCAAGATGGGAAGTCACCATCACTTTCGCTCCGGCTTTCAGTGCGAAATTGATCGACGCCATCGAAGCTGTGATGCGCGCATCGGAAGTTACCTTGCCATCCTTGACAGGCACATTGAGATCCGAGCGGATCAGGACGCGCTTGCCCTTGAGATCCAGGTCGGTCATTTTGATCACTGACATACTTTTCTCCTGCAAATTGTTGGGTGGGCACAAAAGACGTGCCCACCCTACATTACTTTATTATTTTGCGATGTGAGTCACCATGCGCATCAGGTTGCAGGTATAACCGTACTCGTTGTCATACCAGGCCACGACCTTGACGAATGTCGGGTCCAGCGCAATCCCGGCACCGGCATCGAATACCGACGGGCAGGTCTCACCGCGGAAATCCGTTGAGACGACGCTGTCGGTGGTGTAGCCGAGCACGCCTTTCAACGGGCCCTTTTCCGAAGCTGACTTCATCGCTGCGCAGATCTGCTCATAGGTCGCTTCCTTGTTCAACTCAACCGTCAGGTCAACCACGGACACGTCGGAAGTCGGTACACGGAAGGCCATGCCAGTCAGCTTCTTGTTCAGCTCCGGGATCACTACGCCAACGGCCTTTGCGGCACCGGTGGAAGACGGGATGATGTTTTCCAGAATGCCGCGACCGCCGCGCCAATCTTTGCTGGATGGGCCGTCGACGGTTTTCTGTGTCGCTGTTGCCGCATGCACGGTGGTCATCAGGCCGCGCTTGATACCCCAAGTGTCATTCAGCACTTTGGCAACCGGTGCCAGCGCATTGGTCGTGCAGGATGCGGCAGAAACGATGCTCTCGCCTTTGTAAGTGGTGTGGTTCACGCCGTACACGAACATCGGGGTGTCGTCTTTGCTAGGCGCGGACTGGATCACTTTCTTCGCGCCCGCATCGATGTGCGCCTGGCAGGTTTCCTTGGTCAGAAAAAAGCCGGTGCTTTCAACGACGATATCGACCTTGGCTTCATTCCATTTCAGTTCAGCCGGATTCTTGATCGCGGTCAGACGGATCTTTTTTCCATTGACGATGAGCGTGTTGCCATCGACCGCAACATCGCCCTTGAAGCGGCCATGCACGGAATCGTGCTTGAGCATATAAGCAAGGTAATCCGGCTCCAACAAATCATTGATAGCAACGATTTCTATTTCTGGAAAATCTTTGCTCGCTGCACGGAACACCATGCGGCCGATGCGGCCGAAGCCATTGATACCGACTTTGATTGTCATGTTTAATACTCCCGATAGTTAATGTAAAAATCTTTTTAGAGCACGCTCTTGACGGTTTTCACTATGTTGTGGCTTTGGCCGGGGCAACACGCCCCTTAACATTCGCTACGCACATGTTAGCCTCCGCCGCAACGAGGTTGCGACCATTTAACCTATAACCTTCTTAACCGTTGCAACCACGTTGTCAGTAGTAAAACCGAAGTGCTTGAACAACTCGGGTGCTGGGGCAGATTCGCCGAAACAATCCATGCCGATCACCGCGCCTTCCAACCCGACATACTTGTGCCAGAGGCCGGTCACGCCTGCTTCCACCGCGACGCGCTTGACGCCCTTAAGCAGTACGCTGTCCTTGTAAGCCTGATCCTGGCGATCGAAAACGTTGGTCGACGGCATCGACACCACGCGCACGTTGATACCCTCGGTTGCCAATGCAGCCTGCGCTTTCATCGCCAGATCCACTTCGGAACCGGTGGCGATGATGATGGCTTTCGGTTTGCCCCCCGCAGCTTCGGACAACACATAACCGCCCTTGCGGATGTTGGCGATCTGCGCGGCATCGCGCTTCTGAAACGCCAGGTTCTGGCGACTGAAAATCAACGAAGACGGGCCGGTCATGCGCTCTACCGCGCACACCCAGGACACGATGGACTCGACGGTGTCGCACGGACGCCAAGCGTCCATGTTGGGAATAAAGCGCAATGTGGTGGTCTGCTCGACCGGCTGGTGCGTCGGGCCGTCTTCGCCCAAGCCGATGGAGTCGTGGGTGTACACATAGATCACGCGCTGCTTCATCAGCGCGGCCATGCGCAAGGCATTACGCGCGTATTCCGAAAACATCAGGAAGGTGCCGCCGAACGGCAACAGGCCGCCGTGCAGCGCCATGCCATTCATGATGGCCGACATGCCGAATTCGCGCACGCCGTAGCTGATGTAATTGCCGGGCTTGGTTCCATTCACGTGATGCGCGCCTGTCCAGTTGGTCAGGTTGGAACCGGTCAGGTCGGCCGAGCCGCCGAGGAATTCCGGTAGTGCCGGAACCAGTGCATTGATCGCGTTTTGCGAGGCCTTGCGGGTGGCGATGGTCTCGCCCTTTTCGTTGATCTGCGCGATCGCCTTGGCAGCCTGTTCTGTCCAGTTGGCAGGCAACTCACCCTTCATGCGACGCGCGAACTCGGCGGCTTCTTTTGGAAAGGCCTTTTTGTATTCGGCGAACTTGTTGTTCCACAGTTGCTCCAGACCGGTACCCTTGGTGCGCGCATCCCATGCCTCATACACATGTTTGGGAATCTCGAACGGCGGATATTTCCAGCCGATGTGCGCGCGGGTTGCGGCGATCTCGGCATCACCCAATGCAGCACCATGCACGTCATGGGTGCCTTCCTTGTTCGGCGAACCGGCGCCGATGATGGTCTTGCAGCAGATCAGCGTGGGCTTGTCGGTCACTGCCTTGGCAGCCTTGATGGCGGTGTCGAGTGCTACAGGGTCATGTCCCTGCACGTCGGCGATCACATGCCAGCCGTAAGCCTCGAAACGCTTGGGCGTGTTGTCGGTAAACCATGCGCCGACATGACCGTCTATGGAAATGTCATTGTCGTCCCAGAACGCGATAAGCTTGCCCAAGCCCCAGGTGCCAGCCAATGCGCAAGCTTCGTGCGAAATGCCTTCCATCATGCAGCCGTCACCCATGAACACATAGGTGTGGTGGTCGACGATGGTGTGGCCTGGTTTGTTGAATTCGTTGGCCAGCAGTTTCTCGGCCATCGCCATGCCGACGGCGTTGGTGATGCCTTGGCCCAACGGGCCGGTGGTGGTTTCCACGCCGTCGGTGTAACCGTATTCGGGATGGCCGGGTGTCTTGGAATGCAACTGGCGGAATCTTTTCAACTCATCCATCGGCAGGTTGTAACCGGACAAATGCAGCAGGGCATAAACCAGCATCGAGCCGTGGCCGTTGGACTGCACGAAGCGGTCGCGGTCTGCCCAGTGGGGATTGGCCGGATTGTGGCGCAGATGGTGGTTCCACAGGACCTCGGCGATTTCTGCCATGCCCATCGGCGCGCCGGGGTGGCCGGAATTGGCCTTCTGCACGGCATCCATTGCCAGGGCGCGGATTGCGCCGGTTGTATCATTAAACTTCGGTGGGGTGACGCTTCGTGTTGCGGCCATTCTTAATACCTCTTAATACATCCTCACGGGATTGGTTAATTGTGGAGTGTACCCCCCGTTGAAAATGAGGGTGCCCTAGAATCGTTTGGGTCTGCAATTATGCCGCACCCCCTCGATTAGGGCAACCGCCACGCTGCTGCCAAGGAATACGATTTGCTGCTAGGTTTCGTCCGCACCGCCCTTTTTGGCGAATTTAATGCCTAGTTGCTTGAGTTTGCGGTAAAGATGAGTGCGCTCGAGTCCGATCTTATCGGCTACCCGCGAGACATTGCCCACTTCTTTTCGCAAATGGTAGTCAAAATAAAGCGCATCAAAATGATCTCGCGCTTCGCGCAAGGGCAAATCCAACGGAAGAGAAATTTGCAGCGCTTGTCCGTCGATGCCTAGTACGATTTTTTGGCCTTGCGTCTCAGCAACCCGTACCTGCGGCTTGGGCTCATCATCCTTGATCGCTTTGGCAATGGTGCTTAACAACTTTTGCAACGCAATGGGTTTTTCCAGAAAATCTACCGCACCGATGCGCGTCGCCTCGACCGCCGTTTCTATCGTGCCATGACCCGACATCATCACCACCGGCATGGTCAGCAAATCCTGCTCGACCCACTCCTTGAGCAAAGTTATACCATCAGTGTCCGGCATCCAGATATCAAGCAACACCAGATCCAGCTCGCGCTCGTTCCGATATGCACGTGCCTGCTCGGCGTTTTCGGCCAGATAAACTTGGTATCCCTCGTCAAACAGGATCTCCGATAACAATTCGCGGATGCCGATTTCATCATCCACCACCAAGATTTGTTTACTTTCCATTATGTCTCCTCAACCAGCGGCAGGCTGATACTGACTCGCGCCCCGCCGCCCACGATATTTTCAATGGTGATATGCCCGCCATGCTCTTCCACTATCTTTTTAACAATCGCCAGCCCCAGTCCGGTCCCTTTAGCCTTGGTCGTCATGTATGGCTCAAAGGCACGCGTGAGCACGCTCTCCGAAAAGCCCGCGCCATTGTCCTCGACCCACAGATGAATCTCTCTGTTTTGCGTTTCAGTGTGTAATGTTATCTGCGGTTGCCCGATACCCTGCATCGCGTCTTGCGCATTTTGCAGCAAGTTGTGGATGACCTGCCGCAAGCGTGTCGCGTCTCCGTTGACTTCGCTCTGCGACGCTTCCAGTTTCAATATGATGAGAACTGCGCCTGTCTCATACAAACCCAGTACTTCCTTGATCAGCTTATGCACGTCCAGATGCGACAGTTTTAAGGCAGGGCCGCGTGCATAATTGGCAAAATCGCTGACCATGTTTTTCATCGCGGCGACCTGACTGACGATAGTTTGCGTGGCGCGTCGCAATAGTTTTGCATCGCCCTCATCAAGCTTGTCGCTAAGCCTGTGCTGCAATCGCTCCGCTGAAAGCTGTATCGGTGTGAGCGGATTCTTGATTTCGTGCGCCAGTCTTCTCGCCACTTCGCCCCAAGCCGCTTGCCGCTCCGCCTGTAGCAAATGGCTGATATCATCGAACACCACTACATAACCGGCTTCTCCGCCTTGTGGCAAACGTGTTCCGCGCATCAGCAGAATCTGGGTGCCATTTCTGCTCAAACGTTCAATCTGCCGCTGCCATTCACCGCTCTCAGTTTCGCCAAACGCATCCACGACGGTCTGGCAGAACGATCTCAGCAAACCGTACTTCTCTGCAATTTGACTTAACGACATGCGATTCATCTCTTGCAAGGGCGTTGCAAGGATTTGAACAGCGCTGGTATTTACTGAACGCAAGCGCCATTCCTGGTCAAGCGCAAGCACACCGGAAGATAAGTGTGTCAACACGCTTTCCAGATATACTTTGGCACTTTCCACTACTCGCTGCTGCTGTTCGCTGGCCTGCTTCGCCTCGAACAACTGGCGCGTCATCTGGTTGAACAAACCGGTTAACGCGCCCAGTTCATCGCTGCTGCGAATAGGATATTGTTCGGTAAAATCGCCTTGCGCCACCGCACGTGTCCCTTCTGCCAACGCTTCTAGCGACGACCCAAACTTTTCACTGAGGAAAAATGCAGCGGATACTGCTGTCAGCAGCACCAACAACAATGAAAGCGTTAAAGTAATCGCATACAGCCGTTTCAATCCAAGTCGTGAAAGCGTCAGCTCCTGATAGTCGCGATACACTGCTTGCACGGTTTCGGCATCCGACCCGATCTGCTTTGGCACTGGCTGGGTGAATTGCAACACGTATCGCCCGCCAGAAAGTGTTTTGGATTTCACTATCGCCAGCGCCATCAGAGTCATTTCCTTATTGGGCAAGTTATCAATCACTGCGTATTCACCTTTATCCAGCGTCAGGCGCAACAAATCGTCCTCCGGCTTGTCCGGCAATAGCGCGTTGCCGCTGGAGGATGAGGCTATCAACTTTCCCTTGACGGTGAACAAGGCCGCTTCCTGTGCCGCATCCACATCCACCAATTGCTTCAGTGCACGCTGATATTGTCCCGACTGTTTTTCCGCCAATAGCGCTGCGGTAAATTGTGTTTTTTTGGCAAGTTCCTTCAAACTTATATCGAGGCCGCTTCTGCCAAGGTTGAGCCCGCCCTCCAATGCTTTCTCGACACGCACGTCAAACCACGACTCAATACTTTTGTCCAAAAATTGAACTGAAACCGCATAGATCAAAGCGCCTGGTAACACCGCAATGAGCGTAAAAAATAACACCAGGCGTAAAGTTAACTTTGCACCGAACACTTTATTCTTGAGCTTGTTGCGCAACTGCCATAATTGATAGCCGACCAATCCCATCAATCCTGATGCCAACATGCCCGTCAATCCAAGCAAGCCGTAATAATTGGTGGAAAAGCCTTCGGTGTTGGCGCTACTGCTGGATAACAAATAAAGCAGCACACCACTAACAACAACACTGATGGAAATAAGGTAAGTCACCGCGCCGTCACTCCGCCTTGCTGTCGTTGTTAATCACGACCCCCGCCGGATTGATCACCCAGCGATACCAACCGGAATCGAGCGTCCAATCATTATCGGTCAGCGCGTTCACCTGCAGCGGCTTGGGCAGTTGTGCAATGTCCAATCTCAGGCGCACTGCCGCCATATAGTTCCCCTCTTTTTTCATTAGCTCTGCGGGTATAGCTGCCGAACTTTGCCTGGCTAGCATGTTTAACGCATCTTCAAGACTGGAAAAATTCTGGAACAACGCACCGCGCGAAATGCGGTATCGCCCCGTCAGCACGCTATAAGAAATCTTGATTGTTTGTTCACCTTTATAAATCTCCTTATCCAGCCAGGACCAGTGTGTCGTTGTTGGCTTGTCAACAAAGATACGCTGGACACCTCGCGAAACAGTTTGTTGAACCGTATCCAGCCAGTCCAGCCTGGAGCGTGTAAGTAAAAATTCCCCCGCGAAATAAATGGGCGTGCCTCGTGACAAAGCCTGTTTCACCACGGAACTTGGGTTGATGTCATAGCTGGCGAAAAGTTGAAAGCCATCTTCACCCAATCGGATTTCCGCCATGTTGACAAAAATGCCATCTGCCTGAGCTGGTGCGACGAAAAGCCAAGCCAGCAGCACACCGCGCAGCAATGTACTAAGCACTTTTTTGCAACAGCGCATAAAAAAATCCGTCATGTTGATCATTGGGTAACAATTGGCCATCTATATCGTCAGGTAAACTAATCGGCAGCCACCGTGCATCCGGTTGTTGCGCCAGGAACGCCGCAACGACTTGTTCGTTTTCCTGATGAAAAACCGAGCAGGTGGTATAGAGCAATTTACCATCTTGCGCCAGCAGTCGCCACAACACGCGCAAGATGTCGAGTTGTTGCGCAGCGAAGCTGGCTATATCGGAGCTGCGGCGCAACCACTTGATGTCTGGATGACGGCGCACCACGCCAGAAGCCGAACAGGGCACATCGGCAAGTATGCGTTGAAAACATTTGCCATCCCACCACTTCTCCGGCTCCGCAGCATCACCGACCAGCAGTTGCGCGGTTAGCTCCAGGCGCTGCAAATTGTCTGCGACACGATGTAAGCGTTTTGCATCCTTGTCCACTGCCACCATTTCAACTTCAGCCAGTTCCAGGATATGCGAAGTTTTGCCGCCCGGTGCGGCGCAGGCATCAAGTACGCGCATTCCGTCGTGAACATCCAGCAAACGTGCGGCGTATTGCGCACCCGCATCCTGTACCGAAACCAGTCCGGCATGAAATCCCGGCAGCTTGTCTACCGGCACCGGTTTGTCCAGTTGCAACGCGTCCGGTTCGATCAATCTGGCGGATAAGTCCTGTTGTGTTAATTGCACCAGATACGCTGCTGTCGTAGTGCGCCGCTGATTGACCCGCAAGGACATCGGCGGATGCTGATTGCCAGCTTCGAGTATCGCGGCACTGCGTTCTCCATATTGCGCTTGCAGTTCATCTATCCACCATTGCGGATAACTGTAGCGCCCCGTCGCATGCTGCTCTGCACGCTCCAGCAAATCAGCCTGGCTGCGTAGAAAATTGCGCAATATCGCGTTGACCACTCCACTTAATTTTGTATTCACCATCTGCGCAGAACGCACCGCGTGATCGACCACGGCGTGCTTAGCGGCCTTGCTGTATTGCAGTTGGTACAACGCTACCAGCAGCACGTGGTAGATACGCCGATCCGAGAGCGGCTTATGCAACAACTCACCCAGCAGCGCATCCAGTTGCCCATAGAAGCGCAAGGTGCCGTAACTTAAATCCTGCAAGGCGGCGCGCTGAGACGGTGTCCAGACTGCCTTCCTGCTCAGCGATTCATCCAGCACCTGATTCAGGTTGCGCCCGTCCACTAACACTTGCTGAACGATCTGGCTGGCGGCGAGTTGTATGTTGTGCATCTAATTCACTGAAAAATGATCGCCAGCCTTGATAGGCATCGCCTGTACAAACTGGACGGCGGGTTGCGCCTTGCCTCCCGGTCGCTGCAACACCTCCAGACACAACGCGTCTTTGCCACACGCTACCGTGATGCCGTGCTTATCTACCGCCAGTACCTTGCCCGGATCACCCTGTTGTTCGGCACATAATCCGGCCTGCCAGATTTTTATCATTACGCCATTGAAATTGGCATGGCACACCGGAAAGGGATTGTATGCGCGCACCGCCCGTTCGATCTGCCGGGCATCCTGCCGCCAATCGATCTGCGCTTCACTCTTGGTCAGCTTGGCGGCATAGCTTGCCTCGTCGTTATTTTGTTTGACCGGCTTCAATTTATTGTCTTGTAGCAGGCACAATGCTTCGAGGATGCTGGTCGCTCCCATCCCAGCCAATTTGTCGTGAAGCGTCTCCGCTGTTTCGTTTGCGGCGATCGGACAAACATGACGCAACAACATGTCACCAGTATCCAACCCTTCATCCATCTGCATGATGGTGATGCCGGTCTCGTTATCTCCTGCCAGAATCGCCCGTTGTATCGGCGCGGCTCCACGCCAGCGCGGCAGCAGGGATGCATGGATATTCAAACAGCCATAACGCGGCAGTTGCAGCACCGCTTTCTGCAGGATCAAACCATAGGCCGCCACCACCATCACATCGGCACCCAGCGCCGCGATAGCACGTTGCGTCTGTTCGGATTTCAATGTAGCGGGCTGCAATACCGGCAGGCCGTGTTGCAGCGCAAGCTGCTTCACCGGGCTGGCGGTCAGTTGCATGCCGCGACCGGACGGGCGATCTGGCTGGGTCAACACCGCAACGACGTTACGTTCCTTGAGCAGCGCAGCCAACGCGGTGGCGGCAAAATGCGGGGTGCCGGCAAAAATGATTTTCATATTGATTTATCTGAAGTCAGACATTGTCCACGAAAAACATGAAAGGCACGCAATCAAAGAGCAAAAGAGATTTGATGCAACGAATGATCAATACAAGTGCCGTGTTCAAAATGTATCAGGAATGACAGGGGGAAATGCGTATGTATCTTTTCGTGCCTTTCGTGTTTTTCGTGGACCGCGCCTTTCTTATTATTTGCGTAACATTAAGTTACATTGTTTCGCGCAGCCGCTTCTTCAGCTTGGCACGAATCCGGGTTTGTTTGAGTTGTGACAGATATTCGACAAACACCTTGCCGATCAAATGATCCATCTCATGCTGGATACAAACCGCCAGCAACCCTTCGGCATCCAGCTCAAAGGATTCGCCTTTTTCATTAAGGGCGCGTACAGTGACTTTCTCCGCGCGGTTCACTGTTTCATAAATGCCCGGCACCGACAGACAGCCTTCCTCGCAATGGCTTATGCCGCTACTAGCGATGATTTCAGGATTGACAAACACCTTCAACTGATCGTGTGTCTCGGAAATATCTATCACGATGACGCGCTGATGAACGTCCACCTGCGTCGCGGCCAAACCCACCCCCGGCGCGGCATACATGGTCTCAGCCATATTGCGCACCAGCTTGCGGATCGTTTCATCGACCTGCGCAACTTTCTTCGCGACTTTGTGCAGGCGCTCATCCGGATACTGCAAAATCTTCAGAATTGGCATACCGTTATTGAATCACACAGTAGATTTTAGAAGTTCCCATAAATGCTTGCTAATTTAGTAGACTGGATGCAGAATTTAATGAAGCGCAGCAACTTTGCGTGCCCCTTATATCGACTCTGCCGGAGTTTCCATGCGCAAGATTATATCGCTGATTTGCTTCTTATTGCCTGTCCTGGCCTTTGTTACAGAGTCCGGCACCTTTGCTGCCGAGTCCGAAAACCCCTCGGATATTCGCTTGGATATTCGCAGCGATGCGCCTGACCGGCACGTCGTCGTCAAAGGCGACACGTTGTGGGACATCTCCGGAAAATTTTTCAAAGACCCCTGGAAGTGGCCGCACATATGGGGTCTCAACAAAGAAACCATCAAAGACCCGCACTGGATTTATCCGGGAGACATAATCTATCTCGATAGGGTCAACGGCATGTTGCGCATCGGTCAAACTGAAACAAACATCCCAGTCGAACCCGGCGAAGTTAAGGCGGCTATCAAAGAGAAAGATGATATATCCGAACCCCGGCCTGCGCCCGATACGAACGGGGTGACCAGGCTTTCACCGAGGGTGCGCGATCTCGGCGATCAGCATAATGCGATTCCGAGCATCCCCGCCAATGCCATAGCGCCATTTTTAAGCCGGCCGCTAGTCATTGAAGAAGAAGACTTAAAAGACACGCCCACGTTGGTTGGTGCACGCGAAGGGCGCGTGATACTCGGCAATGATGACACCGCTTTCGCCAAAGGACTGCCCACAGACAAAGGTAACAAGTGGCAGATTTATCGTCCTGGCAAAACCTTTGTCGATCCAGACACCGAAGATGTGCTTGGTATCGAGGCTGTTTATCTGGGCAATGCTGAGGTAATACGCTATGCGGATCTCAGCACCCTTGCAATCACCCTTTCCATACAGGAAATTCGCGCTGGCGACCGCTTGGTTGCGCCCTCCATCGACGATGTCAACACCTACTTGCCGCGAGCTCCGGAATCAATTATTTCCGCAAGCGTGATTTCTATTTATGGAGGCGTATCCCAAGGTGGGCAAAACTCCGTCATCACCCTGAACAAAGGCAAGCGTGACGGGCTGGAAAATGGTCATGTGCTGGCGCTATATCACAAGGGTGAAGTCGTAAAATTCGAGGGGGATAATTACACCCTACCCGATGAACGCTACGGTTTGGTGTTCGTGTTCCGTGTATTCGAAAAAGTCTCGTATGCGCTGGTAATGCAAACAAAATTGCCGGTGCAGCTGTTGGATCACGCCAACACCCCATAAACAATGATCGTTGATGCATCGCTCAAGGCTTGGCTGGCACTGAGCCTGACACACGGATTGGGCGGCGAAGGCTCACGCCGGCTGTTAAAGGAGTTCGGCTCGCCGGACGCGGTTTTCACTGCCTCCATCAGCTCTCTCAAGTCTGTCGTCAAAGCCGACGTCGCCGCTGAGATCAACAAGGGCATCTCCGATGGCGCCATCGCACCAGCCTTGGTTTGGCTTGAGGACGACAACAACCACATCGTCACTCTCGCCGACAGCGATTATCCGCAAGCTTTGCTTAACATTCCCGATCCTCCGTTGCTGTTGTATGTGAAGGGGCGGCTGGATTTGCTCAACCGATCAGCGCTGGCCATAGTCGGCAGCCGCAGCGCAACACCACAGGGTATCAATAATGCCGAGGCATTTGCCAAATCGTTGAGCGATGCCGGGCTGTGTATCATCAGCGGCCTGGCGCACGGTATTGATGCGGCTGCCCATCGCGGCGCATTGCGTGGACAAGGTAGTAGTATTGCGGTGGTCGGCACGGGGCTAGATAAAGTATACCCCGCTGCCAATCGTGATCTCGCGCACGCGCTCGCGCATCAAGGCACGCTGATCTCGGAATTTCCTCTTGGCACACCACCGCTTGCCGCCAACTTCCCGCGCCGCAATCGCCTCATCAGCGGTATGAGCCTGGGCTGTCTGGTGGTGGAAGCATCATTACAAAGCGGTTCACTGATCACGGCGCGGCTGGCTCTGGAACAGGGCAGGGATGTATTCGCCATCCCCGGCTCGATACATGCGCCGCAAAGCAAAGGTTGTCACGCGCTGCTCAAACAAGGAGCAAAACTGGTCGAGGCCGCACAAGATATTCTCGAGGATCTGGGCGGCTCGCTTGTTATACCTACTCAAGCGGTAAATTCTGAGGGGCAGGACTCCGCACTGCTTGATCATCTCGGCTTCGATCCGGTGGGCGTGGACACGCTCAGTGTGCGCTGCGGCAGTATTTTCCAATCCAGACATGAGCCTGAACAAAGGTAATTTGTGAGGCATTGCTCAGGCGGCGCGTAGTTGGGATTTATTGATTGATTGAAAGAGTTTTGCCCTGGCCTCATTGAGGTGTTGGGCGGCGTCATTATCGC
>JANXXH010000073.1 GCA_025350705.1 Gallionella sp. | reverse complement strand
AGAGGTATCGATCTCTGGAAGTTACTCGAACCGGAATATAGGTAAACTGATTTCAAATCGGCACCAAAATAAATTGCTTCGCAAGCCGCGCCAATATTTAATCTTGGCTCGGCAATTTGTAAATTAACCGGACACTACTGAATGAATATTTAAAATAATTTTGAACATGAAAACCGACTTAACCAATTGCAAACGCATCGTCGTCAAGGTAGGCAGCAGCCTGGTGACGAACCAAGGTGCGGGTCTCGATCTCAAAGCACTGGGCAACTGGGCGCGGCAGATCGCCGCGCTCAATGCAAACGGTCACGAGGTCGTGCTGGTTTCTTCAGGCGCCATCGCCGAAGGCATGCAACGCCTCGGCTGGAACAAGCGCCCCACTTCGATACACGATCTGCAGGCCGCAGCGGCAGTCGGCCAGATGGGTCTGGTGCAAGCCTATGAAAGCTGCTTCCGCAAACATGATCTGCATGCCGCGCAAGTGCTGCTCACCCACGCCGATCTGGCTGATCGCGAGCGTTACCTGAACGCACGCGCCACGCTGACCACATTGCTTGCCTTGCGCGTCATCCCGATCATCAACGAAAATGACACCGTCGTCACCGACGAAATAAAATTCGGCGACAACGACACGCTGGGCGCGCTGGTGACGAATCTCATCGAAGCCGACGCGCTCATCATCCTCACCGACCAGAGCGGCCTCTATACCGCCGATCCGCGCAAAGATGCCAAGGCCACGCTGGTCAAGGAAGCAAAAGCGGGCGATGCGCAACTGGAAAGTATGGCAGGCGGCACCGGCAGCCACATCGGGCGCGGCGGCATGATCACCAAGATACTCGCGGCGAAACGCGCGGCGCGCAGCGGTGCGCATACCATCATCGCCTCTGGTCACGAACGCGATGTGCTGCTGCGGCTGATGCAAGGGGTATCCATCGGCACGTTGCTCACCGCTCCCACCCTCACGCTAGCGGCACGCAAGCAATGGCTGGCCGACCACCTGCAAGTCGCGGGAAAACTGGTGCTGGACGCAGGCGCAGTAACGGCATTGCGCAGCGAGGGCAAGAGCCTGTTGCCGATAGGAGTCAAGAAAGTCGTCGGGGAATTCGAACGCGGCGCGGTGGTCACCTGCGTAAACGAAGAAGGCCAGGACATCGCGCGCGGGCTGACCAACTACAACGCCGAAGAAGCACGGCTCATCGCACAACATGCCAGCAAGGAAATCGAATCCCTGCTCGGTTATGGCGGCGATGCCGAAATAATTCATCGTGACAACTTGGTCTTGTTGTAGAACAACAAAACTATTCAGCATTCCTTAAGTCCGTAAAAACTATCCCATTCGCCCTGAGGTATCGAAGGGTGAACTCGCGCAGCAGGTTAAACCGCGTAGCAGTGGCCGTAGCCGCAATCCAGTTTTGTTATAAAACAACAGGACTAGATTGCGGCGAAAATTTTGGCATTGACCGGGGTGCGGCGGTCATGGATACTTTAATTCATGCGGTTTAATTTCCTATCCTTATGACGAACTTCTGGACATGGGCCTCCATCGTCGGGCTGTCGATGACCCCCAATCTGATACTGGGGCCATCGGCGGCGGTCGGCGTGGGCATCGCGGCGCACTACAACCCATGGGTTCTCCTGCCGGTGGTCGCGGTGGCGGGCTACTTTGAGGGGCTCGTCCTCGCCTGGCTCGCAGGCGAGAGCACGCACATCGGTTTCATCAACCGGTGGGTCGCGCGGATGCGCACGCCGAGAGCCGTGACGTTCGCCAACAAGTGGGGAGTCTGGGGCGGTCTCACCCTCGGCTGCGCCTTGGTCGGCCAGGAGCCGATCCTGGTGGCGCTCCGCTGGCTGGGCGTCGAGATGCGCAGGATCTGGTTGCCGCTGGTGGTCAGCAACGCGGTCTTCGCGATACTCTACTACGCGATCGTGTGGTTCGGCCTCGACCAGGTCGCAAAACTCTGAGTCCACCCTGCACTACCGCGGCGCGGTGGTCAACTGCGTGGACGAAGACGGGCTAGACATCGCGCGCGGCCTGACCAACTACAACGCCGAAGAAGCACGGATGATTGCGCAACACGCCAGCAAGGAAATCGAAGCACTGCTTGGGTATGGCGGGGATGCGGAGATAATTCACCGGGACAATCTCGTCCTCTTATAATTCTACAGGACGAGATTTAACGAAGGCGAATACGCGCTTCTCGACAGCACAAACAAATATTGCCATAGTGAATTATGGAACGAAAATTCAAACTCTTTTGGAATTGGGCCTCAAATGCAAGCCTTGCCCAATGGATTCTTACGCCCATATGGGGCCAGATCATGGCCTTTGCTTCAGCCGCATTTGTACTAGTCACAGATACATTACGGGAACTGCCTCTTTCTATCACCATTCCAGGTGCACTGGCGACGTATGTTCTTGTGCTTAGCAGCATCAATCTTTCATGGGACTTATGGAAAAAATGGTGGTGGAAACAAGCAGCAACGACAAAGCTATGGTCTCTTAGAAGTTCTGGAATCACGCTCCGCAATAGACCACTGAGTACTTTAGATGAGTACGACCAGTGGAAGCAAGAAATTGATGTATGGCTCTCACAGGTGTATGAACAGGCAGAAAGGGTCAGTCCAAACCTTCGGCAGTATGTAGAACGTCTAGATAGAATGAGTCCGCCGCCAGCGAATATAAATTTTATACACTCTGAACATCACCGATGGGTAAGCATAACCTCAGAAGTGCTGGCTAGACTTCAAGAGCACTTACAAAGAGAGTTAAGTCGTAATTAAAGGGGTCAACTCAGATTCGAAATACTTTTCTGCATCAAAATAACACTCCCACCCTGACACATTTTATCCGGCCTTAAAAGAAGTCTTCTTCACGTTGATGACGTACGGCCAGCACGGTCACGGTCTGGCTGTCCTCGATTTCAAACAACGCAACATAACCGTTTGCGCCAGCGGACATGACAAGTAGCTCTCGAGATTGAAACTTGTCATGTCCGCTCCCTCTCCTCGGCCCCTCGCTACGCTCTCCCCTCCCGCAGAGAGCCCCTCTCTCTAACTCTCTCCCGCAAGCGGGAGAAAGGACAAATGAGAAAGGCAATCTTGAATCCATGGGCGAGGAGGCGAACGAATCGCTACGCGAGTTTGACTTTACGCTGATGATCAATTCGCGCAACAAGGGGTGTTCCGGCGATGCCTTGCGGCAACTGAATGGAAAGGTGCGCAGGAATTCGATGCCTTTGGCAATCGCAGTGCGGGCGTGCGTGGCGGCTTTCATATCCCGTTCCGCGAGAAAATCGAACAGGCGTTGCAGGTCTTTCGCGGCGGCAGGCGTGAACCGGGCCGTGTAGCTCACTTGCGGGCAGCCACCTTGCGTGTGCGCGCCAGCGTTTTATCGAGTCCGGCCAGCACCGCTTCCGCCGAAACATATTTACCTGACCGGCGCGCTGCATCCCGCGCAGCCTGCCCACGGGCTATAAATTCCTGTTGCATCGCCCGGCGCTGGATATTGAATTGTATCGCCTCCAGCACAAAACCAGAAAGCGTCTCCCCGTCCACCAGCGCAGCCTCGGCTGCGCTACGCATTTCCTTGTTCACCCGCAACGGCGGGAAGGTGGAAGTTTTGGCTGTGGTTTTTGCAGGGCTTTTCATCGCGTTATCCTTTTGCATTGCAGATGCGATGCAGTATCGCCCCAACCAGATTCAAATGCAAGTGCCCCATCATCTCCCCTCGCGCTTGCTGTTCACGCTGATGATGAGCACGCCGGTCAGCACCAGCGACGATCCGGCGATCTGCAGCAGCGTTATGCCTTCGTTCAAGAACACATAGGCCATGAAGATCGTGCTGACCGGCCCGATCGAACCGATCAACGAAGCGCTGCCGGAGCCGATACGGCGGATGGCGTAGGACAGCAGGAACACCGGCAACACCGTAGAGAATATCGCCATCGCGATGGAAAGCTCGTACACGCTCACCGGCAAGTCGAGCGCACTCAACGGGCGCGTGACGATGAACTGCAACAGGCTGGCCGCGCTCGCCACTACCATCGCATAGGCGGTGAAGCGCGCCGCGCCGATACGCGCGATGGCATGGCCCGCGCCGACCAGATACGTCGAATAGGACAAGGTGCTGAGGAATACCAGCGACGCACCCAGCACGACGCTGCCGCCCTGCTTCATCCCCACGTCATGCAAAAACACCAGCGCGATGCCGGCATAGCTCAGCGCCATCGCGACCAGCACTTTTTTGCTTATGGTGCGCTTGATGCTGCCATAACAAAATGCGAGCATGCTCCCGGTGCGCAAATTGCAGCACGCGGCTGCTCCCGCAGATGGCTGGCTACGCCAGTAACGTGTCACAGCCGCTACCACCGCCGCGAGGATGACTGTCATGGTGGGATAGAGGAACAGGATCAGCCGCTCCAGTCCGGCGGAGATGTATTGCAGCCCGAGGAAATCCAGAAAGCTGGAGAGGTAATAGCCGATCAGGCCCAGCACCAGCACGAGTATCCGGTCATGCTTGTTGAGCGGCTCGGCGTGCTGAGTCCTGGCCCACAGCGCGACGCCGATGAAGAACGGCACGGAGAACACCATGCGCAATGCGAGCAATGTGATCGCGTCCACATGGTCGAGATAGGCCAGCTTGACCAGTATCGCTTTGCCGGAAAATCCGACCGCCGCGATCAGCGCGAAGGCCACGCCGAAGATCACATCACGATTGATTGGAGCGCTATCATTAAACATAATTAAAAGAGCCAGGCTCGAATTGTTATTTTGTTTATAAAATATTTCGAGCCGCCCTCTTTGACTCTTTATGAAACCAATCCGGATTGCGGCGCAGGTTCATTACTGATGCCGGGCTTTATTTTTTACCGCCCTTGCGCAATCATCAGTTTCTCAAACTCTGCCGGTGGCAGGGGTCTTGAGAACAGGTAACCCTGCGCGTAGTCGCAACCGGCGGCAGCCAGCAAGTTGCGCTGCCCTTCCGTTTCCACTCCTTCCGCAATGACTTTAAGCCCCAGCTTGTGCGCCATCACGATGATCGCCTCGGATAAGGCCATATTGTCCGGATCCGTCTCAAGGTTGCTCACAAATGACCGGTCGATCTTCAGATAATCGATATCGAATTTCTTGAGATAGGAAAGAGATGAATAGCCGGTACCGAAATCATCGACAGCCACCTGGATTCCCGCATCACGAAACTTGAGCAGGTTGTCAGTCACTTCCGACTCTGCGTTCAACAGCAGCCCTTCCGTGATCTCAATCACCATATTTTTTCCGGTGAGGCCCAGGCCAAGCAGATATTTGCCCCACTCATCGCACAATTTGCCACCCTGCTGAAATTGGATGGGCGACATATTCACGCTCATCTGGCAACCTTCGCGGCACAGCTTGCTCCATATGCTCACGTATCGGGCTGATTCCTTGAATACCCAGTCTCCCATTTCGAAAATGAGGCCGGTTTCCTCTGCCAGCGGGATGAATTCTGCCGGGCTGACCATGCCCCGCTCAGGATGATCCCAGCGGATCAGTGCTTCGGCTTTGTGGACACGTCCGGTGGACAATTCAACGATAGGTTGAAAATGTACAGTGAATTGCCTGGCCTCCAATGCGCCGCGCAAGTCGTTGGATAAGCGCAGCCGCTTCTGCGCCGATTCCTGCAACTCGGCGGTGAAATAACCGAAACGGTTGCGGCCTTTGTTCTTGGCCACATACATCGCCTGGTCGGCGTTCTTCATCAATACATCGATGTTGGGGGCATCGTCCGGGTAAATGGTGATGCCGATACTGGCCGATATATAGACTACATCGCTCCCCAGATGGAATGGCTCGGCGAGCTTGCCGATGATTTTTTGCGCGACATCCTCGACGTGAGAATTGTCTGTAATCTCCGATATCACGATCGTAAACTCGTCACCACCCAGACGGGCCACCGTATCTGATTCACGCACGCACGAACTGATGCGACGCGCTGCATCTTTCAACAACATGTCGCCCACTGCATGTCCCAGTGTGTCGTTCACCTCCTTGAATTGATCGAGGTCAACCAGAAGCAAAGCCAGCGGCAGATCGGCGCGAACCGATTTTTTCACTTCCTGTTCCAGGCGGTCGCGGAACATGTCGCGATTGGGCAATCCGGTCAGCGTGTCGAAGTTGGCCTGCCGCCAGATCAGTTCTTCGGATTTTTTCTTCTCGGTGATGTCTGAGAACAACGCCACATACCGGTGAATCGATCCGTCATTATTGCGGATGGTATTGATGGTGAGCCATTTGGCATGGATCTCGCCGTTCTTGCGTTTATCCCAAATCTCTCCCTGCCATTTGCCTGTGCTGACGATTTCCTGCCACATCGCCCGATAAAATATCTGGTCATGGCGACCGGATTTGAACATCTGCGGTTTTTTGCCTTTCACTTCTTCAAAACTGTAACCCGTTATATTTGTAAAGGCAGGATTGACGAAAATGATCTGATTGTTTTCGTCCGTGACCAACATTCCTTCACTGCTGTTTTGGAGAACCATGGAGGACAGCAGCAACTCCTCTTCCATCTGCTTGCGCTTGCTGATATCACGGGCAAAGCCGCAGTTATATTCCTCGTCGCCAAAGCGCATGTAATTGATCGAGACCTCTACCGGATATATCTCTCCGCTCTTGGTGCGATGTCTCGTTTCAAAGGTATGTGAACCGTATTTTTTGAGCTCCTCCCAGTGTTTCGGCCAAACTTCAGCCGGGAAGTCCGGGTCGAAGTCGGGTATGCTCATCTTCAGCATCTCTTCCATCGTATAGCCGAGGGAGCTGCAGGCAGCCAGGTTCGCGTAGACGATCTTTGCATCGGAAGTCACCCAGGTGACTTTATCCGCCATGTGATCCATGGAAAATTTCATCATTTCCATCATGCGCTGGTCACGTTTTCGCGCGGTGATATCGCGGCTTGATGCGACAAAATAATACCGCCCGTCCACAACCACACTGGCGGTTCCGATCTCGACATCAATCGGCATACCGTCCTTACGTCGGTGCACCGTCTCGAAACGCGCACTTTTGCCAATCAAACTCTTGAATCGTTCCCGCAACTGTTCAGCCGAGTATTGCATATTGATATCTGCCAATTTAAGACCCAGCACTTCCTGCTGGGTATAACCCAGCATCTGGCAAAAAGTATCGTTGGCTTCCACTATGTTGCCCTGCTCATCCATGATGTGTATGCCATCCAGAGTGGCTCTCATCAATGACTGGTTGCGTTGCATCAAGGCCATTGCATCCGACTGGATTCTTTTGCGTTCGGTGATGTCGCGCACAATGGCGCAGTGGAGCTCCCGTCCGTTGTGGCTGATGAAGTTTGTAGTGACTTCAACGGCAACGGCGTGCCCATCTTTGTGCCGATGGACGGTCTCAAATGTAGCCGAACCTTGCTTCTTGAGAGAATCCCAGTGTGCGGGCCATTTTCCGACAGGAAAATTCGGATCAAGCTGCGTCACCGTCATGGAGGTCAGCTCTTGACGGCTGTAACCTATCATCTTGCAGGCGCCTTCATTCACATCCAGTATCCGTGCCTGTGCATCACTCCAGTAAATGCCATCTATCACGCGTCCGATCGCATACTGTTTCAAATCAAGATTGATCGATGATTCCTGATAGTTGTTCATTTGGTCGATTAATGCTTTCTACAAAGCGAGCTTCCAGCACAAAGTGGTA
>JANXXH010000152.1 GCA_025350705.1 Gallionella sp. | reverse complement strand
GGAAATGCAGTCTGTTCTTGTGACGGCGCATCGCGAATGGCAGTGAGAATTTAATTCGCTCGGGCGGTGCCCGTGCGATGGATGAAGCGGGAGAAAATTATGTGTTGCTAGAAAATGGGGTTGACGGGGAAGTCCTTATGGAAGGGTTAGAACCTGCTACGGCCACATAGCCCATGAGGGGCAAGTAAAACTGGCGGAGAAGGCGGGATTCGAACCCGCGGTGGGGTATTACCCCACACACGCTTTCCAGGCGTGCGACTTAAACCACTCATCCACCTCTCCGAAGGGCGCGCAGAATATCCCAGAACGTCTTTTGCCGCAATCTAAACAACATCTAAACAACACCGTTATGGTTCGATACTCACCACGAACGGGATCAACTGAAATGGTTCTTCCATTCGCGAAGGGCAGTGAATACACCCAATTCGCTGGCGTCGGTCAGGCCGCGCTGTTGCAGGGTGCGGATGATCTCCGGCTGGGTGCAGCGCAGGAAGGGGTTGGTGGCTTTTTCCAGCGCGATGGTGGAGGGCAGGGTGATCTGGTTTGCTGTGCGCAGTTGTTGGGTGGTAGCTATGCGTTGTTTCACGGCGGGGTTGCCCGGCTCGCAGGCCAGCGCGAAGCGCAGGTTGGCGGCGGTGTATTCGTGCGCGCAATAGACACGGGTGGTGTCGGGCAGGCTGGCCAGGCGTTGCAGCGAGTGGTGCAGTTGCGCGGGTGTCCCTTCAAAATTCCTGCCGCAGCCTGCACCGAACAGCACGTCGCCGCAGAACACGATTTCCGGTGCGAGGTAGGCGATGTGGTCGTTGAGGTGTCCGGGGATTTCGATGATGTCGAATGTGATTGACAAATTGATATTTGCCGCGTCCAGCTTGAGTTGTGCACCTTCGCGCAGGTCATCGGTGATGTGCGGATTGTTGGGATGTCGCCGCCCATACACCGGTACGTTGTATACTTCGCGCAATTTTGCGATGCCGCCAATGTGGTCATTGTGGCGATGGGTACACAGGATGGCCTCCAGTCGCAGGCCGTGGGCATTCAGGAAGGCCTTCACTGGCGCAGACTCGCCGGGGTCGACTACCGCGGCATGCTGGTCGTCGTGGATGGCCCAGATGTAGTTGTCTTGCAGGGCTGGGATGGCGGTGATGTTAATCATTATGCAAGTGGAACGGAAGCAATGGTGAATTGTAAGTCAACTGCGCAGAATTTGAGCGAATGGTTTACCACTCCGCAGGGAAGCTATGTGCTGGCGCGCGAACAAAGATATTTTGACCATACGGTGAGCGATATATTCGGCTACAACGCGCTGCAATTGGGGTTGAAGGGGCATGACTTTTTGCGTACCAACCGGATGCCATTGCGCTTCAGCGCGGGGAACCAACCGGGGAACGAGGTTCGCCTGATTTGCACGGAGTTGCCGTTCGACTGCGACAGCATGGATATGGTGGTGTTGCCGCATGTGCTCGAATTCTCCGAGAACCCGCATCAGGTGTTGCGCGAGGTGGCGCGGGTGCTGCGGCCGGAAGGCAGCCTGATCATCAGCGGTTTCAATCCGCGCAGTCTCTGGGGTTTGAAAAAATCGGTGGGGAGCCTGAAAAAATCGCTAGGGGGGTTGCGCCGTGTACAGGGCAGCAATCAAGATTATCCATGGAACGGCAATTTCATTGCGCTGCCGCGCCTCAAGGATTGGCTGGCATTGTTGAGCTTTGAAGTGACAGGTGGCCGCTTTGCCGCGTATGCGCCGCCGTTCCAGCAGATCAATTGGCTGGAGCGTTTTTCTTTTTTGGAAACAGCGGGCGACCGTTGGTGGGCGGTGAGCGGCGGAGTGTATTTTGTGCATGCGATCAAGCGTGTTCACGGGATGCGGCTGATCAAGCCGCAGTGGAACGAGGGGCTGGTAAGCAAGCTGCTGCCGGCGAGACCAAAAATGAATCACAGAATTACCCAGCGTAACGGAACCGATCCGCTACGAAAAACTTATGTCCGGGCACCCGAATGAACAAGGACGCAAAAGACGTAGTGGAAATTTTTACCGATGGTGCATGCAAAGGCAATCCCGGCGTCGGTGGCTGGGGCGCATTGTTGCGCACCAAGGGCGACGGAAAGCAATTGTCCGGGCACCCGAAGGAGCGCGAGCTGTTCGGCGGTGAGGCGCACACCACCAATAACCGCATGGAACTGATGGCCGCTATTTCAGCGCTGGAGGCGTTGAAGCGCCATTGCCATGTGCGTCTGCATACCGACTCTAAATATGTGCAGCAGGGCATCAGTACCTGGATACATGGTTGGAAACAGCGAGGCTGGAAAACTGCCGACAAAAAGCCGGTGAAGAACGAGGATTTGTGGCGCAGGCTGGACGCGCTGGCGGTGCAACACCAAATCGAGTGGGTGTGGGTCAAGGGACATGCGGGTCACGACGGCAACGAGCGCGCCGATGAGTTGGCGAATCGTGGTGTGGAAATGATATCCGAAAAACTTTTGGCCGGGCACCCGTCCGAAGAACTTTTGGCCAGGCACATGCAGGAGAACAACAATGCGTAAGATCGTGGTGGATACTGAAACGACAGGTTTGGATCCGAAGCAGGGACATCGCATCATCGAACTTGCGGCAATCGAACTGGACGGGCGCAAAGTTTCGCTGCGCCGCTTCCATCGCTATCTCAATCCAGAACGCGAGATCGAGGCGGGCGCGGTGGCGGTGCATGGCCTGACCTATGAGCGTTTGCAGAACGAGGCGAAGTTCGCCGACATCGCAAGCAGTTTTCTTGAGTTCATCGAAGGTGCCGAGCTCATCATTCACAACGCGCCGTTCGATATGGGATTCCTCAACAACGAACTTGAGTTGATCAGTTTGCCGCCATTGCAAAACACGGTAGTGGATACACTCAAGGTCGCGCGTGAAATGCATCCGGGCAAGAAGAACAGCCTGGACGCATTGTGCAGCCGCTACGACATAGACAACGCACACCGCAGCCTGCACGGCGCGTTGCTGGATACCGAGTTGCTTGCTGAAGTCTATTTCGCGATGACGCGCGGGCAGGAAAGTTTGCTCGGTGAGGATGCGCCAGTAACGCGCAAACAAGCCGTGCTGAGCACCGATGCGTCGCGCACCAAACTGCGCATACTGCTGCCCAGCGAGGAAGAGTTGGCAGCGCACACGCAACAGCTCGCCGACATCGACAAGGCAAGCAAGGGCGCGTGTTTGTGGAAAAAGCTGGAAGGAACTGCGTGAGCCTGCACTACTGGACTCGCCGCATAATCATCAGTGCCATCTTGATGGCAGTGCTGTATGCCGCCGTTTGCACTTATATGTGGGCAACTCAGCTTGATCAAGTGTTCGAGCCTACGCCCATTCTTCAAACTACCCCGGATCGATTGGGCATGAAGTTCGAGGAGTTGCGCATCCCGGTGGGCAGTGGCGCGGATCAGGGTGAATTGCATGCCTGGTGGGTTCCGGCTTCGACAGAAAACGCACCGACATTTTTAAATCTGCATGGCAATCATCGCAACATCAGCAAAAATTTGGAATACACGCAACGTTTGCATAACTTTGGCTACAACGTGCTGGTGTCGGATTACCGGGGCTATGGCAAGAGCAGCGGTGGCAGGCCGAATGAGACCAAAGTGTATGAGGATGCCGAAGCTGCATGGCAATATCTGCTGAAAGTACGCGGCGTGAAGCCACAACAGGCATTCATTTACGGACATTCACTGGGCAGCGCGATCGCGATCGATCTGGCGGTTCGCCATCCCGATGCGGCGGGGTTGATCACTGAAAGTGCTTTTACCTCTATGGTCGATATGGGCAAGCTGGAGTATGGATATTTGCCCGTCGACTGGTTGCTCAATCAGCGCTTTGATTCATTGGAAAAAGTCAAACGCCTCAAAATCCCTGTGTTGTTCATTCATGGCACGTGGGATAACAGAGTACCGGTCAAGATGGCGCAACAACTCTACACTGCCGCACCGCAACCGAAATCACTCTTGATGATAGGGGGCGGTGAACACAACAACAGCGGTACGATAGGCTTGACAGAGTACCGTGATGCAGTGACGGCCTTCGTCAAACAATATGCTCATTAACCAATGCTCGTGATGAGCCCCACTGAATAAATATGAAAACAGATGTGATTATTATCGGCTCAGGTGCAGCAGGCCTGATGTGCGCGCTGCAAGCCGGGCAGCGCGGGCTTTCCGTGGTGTTGCTTGACCATGCCAAGAAGCTGGCGGAAAAGATACGCATCTCCGGCGGCGGGCATTGCAACTTCACCAACATCAACACCAAGCCGGAAAATTTCATTTCCGACAATCCGAACTTTTGCCGTTCTGCGCTGGCGCGTTACACGCCGCAGGATTTTATCGAGCTGCTGCAAAAGCACAAGATCGGCTACCACGAAAAGACGCTCGGTCAATTGTTCTGCGATGATGAATCGGACGTCATCATCGCGATGCTGCGCAGTGAATGTGAAGCAGCGGGCGTGAAGCGCTTCATGAGTTGCGAGGTCAGCGAAATCAATTATTCACCTTCCCCGGAAAGCGAGCAGAAAAAAAAGGAGGTGCACAAGTTTCATGTCAGCAGCTCGCGCGGTGAATTTAACTCGGCCTCGCTGGTTATCGCCACCGGCGGCCTGTCCATCCCCAAGACCGGCGCGACGCCGTATGGTTACCACGTCGCCGAACAATTCGGTATCCCGATCACCAAGCTCAAGCCCGGCCTGGTGCCGTTGACCTTTGCGCCCAATGACTGGAAGCCTTATGCCGATCTGACCGGAGTGTCGCTTGATGTGATTGTGAGTTTCGGCAGGCAATCGTTCCGCGAAAACATGCTGGTCACGCATCGCGGCCTGAGCGGCCCGGCGATATTGCAAATCTCTTCGTACTGGCAGCATGGTGAACCGCTGCACATCAACCTGTTGCCGAATTGCGATATGCCGGCTTTGTTGGACGAACAGAAGACCAGCAAAAAATTGCTGAGCAATTACCTGATCCAGTGGTTCCCAAAAAGTTTCTCTGATGTGTGGTGCGCCGAACTCACCGTGCACAAGAAGATCGAGAACAAACCGCTTAATCAGTACAGCGACAAGGAGCGCAAACTGATCGCAGCGAACCTGCACGACTGGCAAGTCATCCCTTCAGGCACTATCGGTTACAGCAAAGCCGAAGTGACCTGCGGCGGGATTGACACGCGCGCGCTATCGTCCAAGACCATGGAGTGCAGCGCTGTGCCCGGCTTGTATTTCATCGGAGAAGTAGTGGATGTCACCGGGCAACTCGGTGGCTATAACTTTCAGTGGGCTTGGGCGTCCGGCTACTTAGCTGGGCAGGCGGTCTGATTCTTTTGTAGGAGCGGGCCATGCCCGCGAATAACAAACAATCGCGGGTACGAAAAACTTTTGTCCGGGCACCCGCATGGCCCGCTCCTACAAATGCCGATAGCTCTTTATCTGTTTAGTGCTATAGTTTTCGTCTGATATTTTGACATTTAACCAGGAGGAACCAAAGATGCGTACCTTATGGATAGTTTTACTGGCTACACTGTTGAGCGGCTGCGGCTACAACACCTTTCAAACCACCGATGAACAGATCAAGGCAAGCTGGGCGGAGGTGCTGAACCAGTATCAGCGACGCGCCGACCTGATACCCAATTTGGTCAACACTGTCAAAGGCTATGCTGCACAGGAGAAAGATGTGCTTCTCGGTGTTACCGAAGCGCGTGCCAAGGTCGGCAGCATCCAGGCTACGCCAGATTTGATCAACGACGAGCAGGCGTTCGCCAAATTTCAGGCCGCACAAGGACAACTGAGTTCTGCGTTGAGCCGCTTGCTGGTGGTATCGGAAAATTATCCGCAACTGAAATCCGACCAGAATTTCCGCGACCTTCAAGCGCAACTCGAAGGTACAGAAAACCGCATCACCGTGGCGCGCAACCGCTACATCAAGGCGGTGCAGGAATACAACGTCACGGTGCGTGAATTCCCGACCAACCTGACCGCGATGCTGTTCGGTTACAAGGTGAAGCCCTCGTTCACGGTGGAGAACGAGAAGGAGATTTCTCGCCCGCCAACCGTGGACTTCGCTGCGCCCAAGGTTCCGGCTCCCGCAAAGTAAATGAAAAATTTTGCGCAGGTAATTCTACTTGCGCTGCTGCTGAGCGTAGCAGCGCGCGCTGAAGTTGCGCTGCCGCCGCTCACCCACCGCGTCACCGATCTCACTGCGACGCTTGATGCACAGCAAATCCAAACACTGGAAGCCCGTCTCGCCGACTTTGAAGCCAAGAAGGGTGCACAGATCGCGCTGCTGATCGTGCCGACTACGCAACCTGAAAGCATCGAGCAGTTAGGCATCCGCGTCGTCGAAGCGTGGAAGCTCGGTCGCAAAGGCGTGGACGACGGCGCGCTGCTGCTGGTTGCCAAGGATGATCGTGCACTGCGCATCGAGGTGGGTTATGGCCTGGAAGGCGTGCTCAACGATGCTACCGCGAATCGCATCATCGACGAAGTCATCGTGCCGCGTTTCAAGCGCGGCGATTTTTATTCGGGCATCGAGTCCGGTCTGGCGGCGATGATGCAGGTGGTCAACGGCGAACCGTTGCCGCCGCCACGTCGTGCTGCTGCAAGCGGAAAATTTGATATTGAATCGATGCTGTTTGTTGCCTTTGGCGTGGTAGTGGTCATTGGCGGTATGTTGCGCGCGCTGCTCGGGCGTTTTCCCGCTGCGGTGCTGATGGGTGGAGCGCTGGGAGTGCTGGCCTGGTTGACGGTCGCGCCGCTGTTGATCGCACTGTTCGTCGGGCTGATGGCGTTCGTGTTCGTATTGCTGGGAGGAGGTGGACGCGGCTTCGGCGGCTATAGCGGTGGAGGGTTTGGTAGTGGCGGTTTTGGCGGCGGAGGAGGCTTCAGCGGCGGGGGCGGCGGATTTGGTGGGGGCGGCGCTTCGGGGCGATGGTGATTTGTTTGTAGGGGCGCGATTCATCGCGCCCTATTTGGTACGGTAATAAATCAGGGCGCGATGAATCTCGCCCCTACAATCTGGAAATAAGATGAACCTAAAACGAGTAATGCGACATCTATCGATGGGCCGTGCTGCGGTGCGGCGCGTATTTCCATTGCGCGTGATGAATGAGATCGAGAGCACGATACGCGTAACCGAAGCTCGACATGATGGACAGATACGCTTCGTAATCGAGGCTTCGCTGGAGCTTGCGCCGCTGCTGGCTGGGCAGACGGCGCAACAACGCGCCATCGATGTATTTTCCAGATTGCGCGTTTGGGACACCGAGCACAACAACGGTGTGCTGATCTATCTGTTGCTGGCTGATCGAGATGTCGAGATCGTTGCCGATCGCGGCATCCATGTCAGACTCGGCAAGGAAGTCTGGGAAGCGATCTGCCGCGAGATGGAAACAGCGTTTCGCGCAGGACAGTTTGAAGCAGGAGTGCTCGCCGGGATACATGCGGTGGGTGAACATCTGTCGCGCCACTTCCCGGCACGCAGCGGCAAGCCCAACGAGATGCCGGACAGTCCCGTGGTTTTGTAGAGTCCTGTGCTGTTAAAACGCCAATTATCCGTTCGTGTTGAGCGTGACAACGGGGTTTGCCGCGAAGTCGAAACATTATTAATTAGGCGATTACAAAACCCCATCCCTCGACTTCGCCGCGCTATGTCGGTGAAGACAGGGCATTGCTGCGTGCAGAAGTAGGGGGCGGCATTTGATGGTGCTTCAATGAACGCTTTTTAGAAAACTGCTACACGGATCAAAGTTCCGCATAGTAGTGATGGATGAGCGCGTAATCTTAAAAGATTTGAGTTCGGTTTCAGGGTAATATTACCTTACCCCGCGCAGTATTTTACGTGAAGATCAAAATTCAAGAGGGTCTCTATCAATGGTGTTCTTCCGGTTCAGGAGTGTTTGATTATGCCTAGGCTAACTCGAACGATTTTCATATTAATGACCTTCATCATGGCGAATGCAGCCTGTGCGGCTGAATCTTCCGGGCAAAAACCATTGATACTGGCGGTTCATCCCTATCTGCCAAAGGACGAGATAATCTCCCGATTCAAGCCGCTCGCAGACTATATCGCCCGTGCTGTCGGCAGGCCGGTACAAGTGCGAGTAGGCCGGGACTACGAAGAACACATCGATGCCATAGGCACTGACAGCGTTGATATCGCTTACATGGGCCCAGCCGAATATGTGAAACTGGTTGCCAAGTATGGAAAGAAACCATTATTGGTGCGCCAGGAAATCGACGGACAACCATTATTAAAGGGCGAGATCATAGTCCGCCAGGACAGTCCGCTGCAATCGCTGAAGGAACTGAAAGGTAAACGCTTTATCTTTACGGATATCAATTCCACAATGGGTTCTATCATTCCCCAGAAAATGCTGATTCAGTCGGGTGTGCCATTAACCAGTCTGGTCAGCTATAAGTTTGTCGAAGGACACGACAATGTGGCTTTGGCGGTGCTGGCCGGCGATTACGATGCAGGCGCAATAAAAGAAGAGACATTTCAAAAATATGCGCCCAAAGGATTGCGGGCATTGGCCCATTCACTTTCGGTGTACGATCATTTGTTTGTGGCAAGCGCCAGGCTTCCCGCAGAATTGGTCGGTACTCTGCGCAGCTCGCTGTTAAAACTGAACGGCTTGCCGGAAGGCAGAACAGTCATGGCCTCGATCCATCCCGGGATGACATCCTTAGTGGCCGCATCAGATAGCGAATACGACAATCTTCGCGCCTTTCTGGGCCAAAAATACTGACCAGCCATAGACCTGAACATGGACACCAAAACGCTCTTATTAAGATGGTCTTGGCAAGTACTTGCTTTTATATTGCTGGTGATTTTTGTATTAGCAGTGGTTTTGTTACGCGAAGGTTACCATGAAGATTTATCGGCTGAACGTAAATCTGCAGATGAACAGATTCAGTTGATCGCCTCCATTCTTTCTACAGAATTGGGATCAGGGCGATACGATAATATCGATAAGTTGTTCAAAAAATTGGCTCTGTCAAACAATGCCATCCTGGAGTTACGGCTCGATGCGGCAAATGGGTTTAATTTGGCCAGCTTCAAACGGCCCTCAGGCGACCATGATATTTTCGAACAACAACAAATCCCCATCTCTTACTCATACCGTGAAGAGGCCACATTTGCCGCGCGCTTGAGTCTGGAGGAGGTGTATCAGCGCAATATGCGACTTTTCATCCAAGCCGCAATTTTGCTCGCTGTTGTTTCCATGATGCTTTCGTATCTTCTGTACATGGCGATCCGGCTCCAGAATGAAGTTCGCAGATCTCGGCGCCTGTCCAATTTGTACAAGGCTTTGAGTGAAATAAATCAGGCCATCGTGCGTATGGAACAGCAAGCCGAGATTTTTCCGCTCGTCTGTCGTTGTGCAGTCGAATTTGGTGGAATGAGTATGGCTTTTGTCGCGCAACCAGATGAAAAGAGCAACTTATTATTCCCTGCCGCAAGTTACGGCAATGGGCAAAGTTACCTGGAAGGTATTGTCATTTCATCGCTTGCAGACGTGCCAGAAGGTCGTGGTCCAACCGGCATAGCTTACCGCGAGAACCGGGCAGTCATAGTTAACGATTATTTGACTGACCCTATCACAGCACCATGGAAGCAACGAGTTGCAGGTAATCATTGGCACTCAGCAGCAGCATTCCCGATACCAAAAGGAGGGCGACCGTTTGCTGTACTCTCCGTCTATCACTCGCAGACCAATGCCTTTGACGAAGAGGCTATCGCATTGCTGTATGAAATGTCCAGGGATATCACGTTTGCACTGGAAAACTTTGAGCGTGAGAAGCAGCGAATAGAAGCTAACGAATCGCTGAAACTCGCAGCTTCTGTATTTGCCGGCAGCAGCGAAGGGATCATGATCACCGATGCCGACAATCGGATCATTTCCGTCAATCCAGCTTTCACAAAGATTACCGGATACAGCCTTGAAGAAGTCATCGAAAGGAACCCCAGTATACTAAGTTCCGGTCATCATGATGAAGCGTTCTACCGTGACATGTGGCAAAGCATCGAATCCACCGGAACGTGGCAGGGGGAAATCTGGGATCGGCATAAAAATGGTGAGATATATCCAAAATGGCTCTCCATCAGTGCCGTTAAAGGAGAGGATGGGATTGTCACCCATTATATCGGATCAAACGTTGATATCACTGAACGCCAACGGATTCAGATTCAAACAGACGCGCAGCTGAGGCGATATCAGGCATTGATGCAAAATTCTCTCGATGGTATCCACATAATGGATACGCAGGGAAATGTAATTGAGGCCAATGACTCCTTTTGCAAAATGTTGGGTTATACCCAAGAAGAAGCATGCCAACTTAATATTGCTGATTGGAATTCGCAATACTCAAAGGAAGAATTGCTGGCAAGACTCCAAAGTTTCATTGGCAAAAGCGCAAGGTTCGAGACTGTGCACCGACGCAAGGATGGCACACTACTCAATGTCGAAATTAGCACAACAAGCGTCAGTATAGCGGGGCAGACTTACTTCTTCTCATCGAGCCGAGACATCACCGACCGGAAAGTTGCAGAAGAGGAGATCAAGCATCTAGCGTTCTATGACCATCTCACTCATCTGCCTAACCGGCTGCTTCTGATGGATCGTCTTAATCAGGCATTGGCTTCCAGTGCGCGTAGCGGTCGGGCCGGGGCGCTGCTGTTTATTGACCTGGACAATTTCAAGAATCTCAACGACTCGTTAGGCCATGCCATCGGGGACGTATTGCTTCAACAAGTCACGCAACGCCTGGAGTCCTGTATACGCGAAGGAGATACCGTAGCCCGTCTGGGTGGTGATGAATTCGTGGTGATGTTGTTAGACTTGAGCGGGCAACCCATTGAAGCTGCAGCACAGACCGAATCCATCGGTGAAAAAATTCTCGCTGCGCTCAGCCAGCCTTACCAGCTCGACAAGCATACACATCGTTGCACCGCCAGCATCGGAGTTACCCTGTTTAGCGGCAGCCAACAGCCGACTGATGAGCTGATGAAACAATCCGACATCGCCATGTACCAGGCCAAGAAAGCTGGCCGCAACACTTTGCGTTTCTTCGATCGGCAGATGCAGGAAAATATTTCTGCCCGTGTCTCCCTGGAAAGTGAATTACACAATGCAATCGAGTTCCAGCAATTCCATCTGCATTACCAGGTCCAGGTAGATAGTTCAAACCGCGCATTGGGCGCAGAGGCCTTGATTCGCTGGATACATCCTGTACGTGGGCTGGTATCACCTGCCCAATTCATTCTGCTGGCCGAGGAAACCGGGCTGATATTGCCAATAGGTCTTTGGGTGCTGGAGACGGCCTGCGCCCAGATCAAGGCATGGCAGCAAGATAAGCTTACCTGTGGCCTCGTGTTGGCGGTGAACGTGAGTGCAAAGCAATTCCATCAGGCCGATTTCGTGGCACAAGTGATAGAGATCATCCAACGCTATGCCATCAATCCGAAGATGTTGAAGCTGGAGCTGACTGAAGGCATGTTGCTCGACAACATCGAATTCGTCATTGCAACCATGAATCAATTGAATGAGATCGGTGTCAGGTTCTCATTGGACGATTTCGGCACCGGCTATTCATCTTTACAGCATCTCAAACGGCTGCCGCTCAATCAGCTCAAGATAGACCAGTCTTTCGTTCGAGATATTGATACCGATAGCAGCGATAAAGCGATTGTGAGCACCATCATTGCCATGGCACAAATACTGAACATGGATGTTATTGCCGAAGGGGTGGAGACGGAAGAACAGCGACAATTCCTCCTGAACAATGGCTGCTCCAACTTTCAAGGATATTTGTTTAGTAGGCCTGTGCCAATTGAGCAGTTTGAGGTATTACTAAAACAGAGTTGATGGTTGTTGATATGGGGGCGAACGTCTGCTGCCGAGAATATCCACCATCTGCAATGCGTCGTTTGCAGAGATTGATGAAGTTCCGTTTTCCCGCAGCGAATCTTTCACACACATGGGTTAATGTGCCGGCAGGTAGACCGATTCATTCATCATGCCAGACGTGCATCGAGCATCTGCCATGCTTTATCCGCAGACCGCAGCGCAGCTACATCGCCGTTGTTGGTGAAAGTCACGGCGACGGCCAGTTCCTGATTCCGTAGAGGCTCCTGAGCAACCTGTAGTTTCTGCATTACGGAAATATCTGCTTCAGAGGCATCGCTGCCGCGACGGCTTCGCTGCGCGAGCCGTTCCGTAAGCAATGCATCGTCTGTCTGCAAACTGGCAATGACGAAGGGCACGGACATTTCCTGCGCAAGTGCACGAAAGCCTTCGCGTTCATCATGTAGCACGAAAGCCGCATCGGCGATTACGGTGAACCCTGCGGCGATTATTCCTCGCGCCAGTTCTTGCAGGCGCGCGTAAGTGCGGCGTGTCGCATCCTCGCTGTAGATGTCCGCGCCGATCTGTGACTTGCTGTCCGCCAACGCCGTCAATCCGAACAAACGCTTGCGCTCGACATCCGAACGGATGCGGATCGCGCCCAGCCGCTCGAGCGCGATCTGCGCGAAGGTGCTTTTGCCGCAACCGGGCAGGCCGTGGGTGATGATCAGCGCGGGACGGCGGCGTGTCAGGCAGCTATGGGCGAGGCGCAGATAACTGCGGCAGGATTTCAATTCTTTTTTTACATTCGCGCCTCCGCGTTGGCTGGCGCGTATCGCGGCGATCTTGGCGCGCACCATCGCGCGGTAGGCGAGATAAAAACGCAGCACGCCGCAGCCTTGGTAATCGCCGGTGATTTCCAGATACTTGTCGAGAAAACGCCAGGCCAGTTGCGGATGGCCGCGCCGCAGCAGATCCATGACCGTGAAACTGATCTCGCTGATCACGTCGATCCAGCGCAGCGCGATGCTGAATTCGATGCCATCGAAAGGGGTGGGCATGTCATCCAGCAACACGATGTTGCCGAGATGCAGGTCGCCATGGCATTCGCGCACACTGCCTGCATCTGCACGCTGCCTGAACAGTGGCTCGCAAGCGGTGTACTCCAGCTCACTGGCTGCACGCACTTCTTCTAGCGCGGCCAGGTCGTGGGTCTCACTGAGCAGTTGCGGCAACTGCTCGAAGTTTTGCACCGCTGCGGTTTGAATTGCGGAGATGACGCAAAACGGTGAACTCGCTGCGGCAGGGGGTAGCGCGGTGTGGAAGTTGGCGATGACGGCGGCGAGTTTGTCGATATGCGCGGGAGTGATGAGTCCGCGTGCCAGCATGCGATCCATCATGTGCGATTGGGCGAAGCGCCGCATGTGCACCGCGTATTCGATGGCGGGTTGCTTGTCTAGTTCAGTGCCAAGCACCGGTTGCTCGGGGCTGCCGCCAATTGCGACGACATTCAGGTAGAGTTCGGGGGCGAGACGGCGATTGAGGCGCAGCTCTTCGCTGCAATAAAAGTGGCGCGCCTCCAGCGTGGAAAAATCGAGGAAGCCCAGATCGACTGCTTTCTTGATTTTGTAAGCATCAGGCCCGGTCAGCAGCACCCAGGAGATGTGCGTCTCTGCTATCCTGGGTTTGCGGGGAAAAATGCGGTGTGCGCACAACGCGTCCACCATCTGTTGCTGGCGCAACAAGTCCGGTGGGATGTTTGCCAATAAAGGTTTGACGGGCATCATGGGCAGTATTCCCTTCTAGCATCGCACTTTAGCACGGCTGGCGAGCGTTTGACGGTCAGGCAGGGTTCTGCATCGGCAACACGTCCAAGCATGCAGGCATGGTTGCTCATGCGTTGGCTGTGTATAACCAGAATACAGCGCTTAGGCCTACTCCGGTTAATCAGGTCAAAGCCTGTTACCCTGTTTGTCCGAACCTGGGAGGCAAACATAGCTTGGATTCTGATCGTATGCAGCAGCAACCGGACGCATGAGATTCAAAGGTGGCGCGCTCATTATTTTCGAATTGAAATTATTCTAAATTTGGCGTATAAATCGCTTGTAGTACCCAAAAATGTTAACCATTCCTGGGAGATGCCTATCGACGCTGCAATGATTTATTTTCTATCGTAACTTCCCAAGTCAGCATCAGATGGCTGACTCTATCGGCATCCCATAGCCGACCTATAAAGACAACGCCGCATTGATGCGGCGTTGTTGTTTTTGGCGTGCGGAGTGGGGCGTGGTGGTAGATAGGGGTGCAATACGCAACGGTGAGCGGAACTTCAACTTGATTTGTTATTGGGGCTGAAGTAGATTAGCTTGGATGTTAAGCTAGTCGAATGAAGATAACACACTGTAAGTTATTAAGAAAGCAGCAGTTAAGATTGCTGGAATTTTTTGTGCTGGAAGTAACCGCCCGGTCAGCGGCAGATATACTGG
>JANXXH010000139.1 GCA_025350705.1 Gallionella sp. | reverse complement strand
TGCGAGATCAATGCCAATTGTCGTAATATTCATGTGGACTTCCCCTTTCGTTATTCAGATTGACCGGAATTCAATCTTGGCACATTCGATGCCGTGCGGTTTTGCCGCTCTACGAATGTGGGAAGTCCATTTATATTCGTTTTACCCATCGTTTGATTTGATATGTAGTGACACAATATCTCGTTACCCGATAGCTGCTATTCACCAAGCGGAGCTATCGACACATTGCTGTCATACAGGATTCTCGTTAGCGGACACTCGAACGATGCGGTTCGTTCCTCGCGGCATCCTACCGAGCTGATTGTGTGCTAATCATGTGAACGTTGCTGGCCTCATCTATTTCGAGCAGGACTTTTGTATGATGGTGAGCGGTTATCCCATAGGATAATTTGCCTGCGATTTCTATTCTCTTCTTGAAGTACTTCCCAATGTGAACACCTCCTAAAGGCACTAGCTGAATTTTCCTGATTCCCTGTGCACCATCTCCAAATTCGTCAGGAGCGACTGAAAAAGGAGGCTCAACTTCCAACAGGTAATATTCCTCACGCTTGTCGTTAGCGTCATAGCCTATTCCTTCTTGAACAATACCTGTAAGCGTAACTTGTTTTTCGGTCTGGTAGAGTTTCTCTTCTGCACTTGCGAACGACATCGGAAAAATCAAAAATAGCCCTAGAACGATGCGAATATTTGGACACCACATAGTTTCTCCTAGAGTTATTATTGCCTAAATCCTATTTTCACCGAATAAAAGCAAACGCCTGCTTCTGGCTGCACGAACCGGCACGTCATGTTGCCATATTAACAGCCGTAAAGCAGCTACTCAACACTACTCAAACGCCAAAACTTCACCTGTCATAAACACTCGGCCATTCCACTAACGTCAACGGTAAAGCAACGCCACGCGTTGTATGCCCTGTGATATTGCTACATTGCGATAACACAGTAGTTACCCCATACAATATCAAATGGAGAGTCACAATGACCAAGATTAAACCAATGCTAATCGCTATTGGCACCGCTCTAACCGTATCCATGCTGCCATTGTCTCAAGCTGCTGAGGGTGACGTTAAGCAAGACACCATAGACATCCGTGCGGACAAGAAAGATATTGCCAAGGATACTCAGGATATTCGACAGGATAAACGTGAAAAACAAAAAGACATCAGTGAACGCAATCGTGACCGACGTGAACTGAATCAGGACAAGCAAAAAGGCGACGCTGCTGGTGTGGCAAAGGAGCGCAAGGAACTAGCCAAGGATAACGCCGACATCAAAAAAGACAACAAGGATATTAGCAAAGATCGCGCCGATCGACGCAAGGACAAGCGTGACTTGCACGGTGACCGTAAAGACCGTCGCCAAGACAAACGCAAACATCAAACAGAGAAGAAGTAAAACAGCTAAATTTGGCTAACAAACGGCGGGTTTATAGCCCGCCGTTGTTCCGTCTGCCGTTATAGGAGCAACAAGTCGAAGTTCCGCTTCAGCACGTAGCAGCTTTAGCATCTCGTTATTACGCTTCCCGATAACGGCCATTGGCAATTTGAACATGTCAGTTAATTAACTCGCAGCATAGCAGTAGCTGGCATCATACAAAACGCGGCACATAGAGCACTTCAGGTTCAGATTTAATCAGTATCTCCCAACCCAGCTGTTGCTCCTACATCTTGCCACAGGCGAATCTCCACAGCTGTTCGTTCAAACTGCTTGGCGGGACTTCTTGCCACCCCTCGTGTATGGGGCTGGAATCAACCACATTACCTCTGCCCATATTTTCAGAATGCATGGTGGCATGCATGCGCCTCATTTGATGTTTCTGGCAGTCGTACTCATATTGCTCCTTCAATGACAAGACTTGTTTGCTGTTGCCGATTTGCTCTGACTTTTTGAAGTCACCCAGCGTCCACAGGCTTACTATGTTGCCATCCTTGCGAATGGTGGATGGATCAGCATAAACAGTTACGCCACCGTCATCAGTGTAACTAACCGCAACCCACTCCCCTGCTATTGCACTGCTGCTGACAGCCGCAAGCAGCAACATCACTTTACGCATTGCGCTCACCATTATTTACACCTGAGTGATCCGAGCGACAGGAAGATAAAAAAAACATCTGCGATAATCCGTGCAATCGATGGTAACTCAGGAGCTGACCTTGACTGGCAAACCGAGTTTGCCGATGCGGTCAGCGAAGGTTTGCAGTTGTTCGGCTGGCAATGCGGACAAACGCGGCGCTTCCGCTTGCAACGAGGGACGCGCCAGACTATAGAGCAGCACACCTTGTAGTTTGTGTCCGTCATGCAGCAGCGCCGAAACGAATTCAAGATAATCGTCCTCGTCCTGGCGCGATGGCGGCTTCCCGTCCAGCGCGAACCAGCAGGTTTGCAGCCAGGTCGGACAACAGGCTATAGATGCGATGAGGTTGTCGCGGACTTTGCTGATGTTCATGCGGATGTCGTTAACCCGTAGCATGCCTTCTTCACTCGCGCGATCCAGCTTGAACCACACCTCTCCGTTGAGCTTGTCCATGTCGCGCAAACCTTGCTGAACCTCTTTGCGATACAACAGGCTGCCGTTGGTGATCAGCACGGTCTTCACCTCCTCCGGCAAAGACACTGCACCGCGCACTCGCGCGATAAGTGCTATAACCCGGACAAATTCAGCGCTGCTGGTTGGTTCGCCGTTGCCGGATAGCGCGATGTCGTTGATGCGCCGCGCGCCTTCCGGAACACGGTTTTGCATGAAATCGCCGTGCAGCAATTCATTGAGAAAACCGCGCAGCTCATTTTCCAGAACGGGCAAATCTACTGTCGGCGCAGCACCCCGAGTCAGATCCGGAACCTGGCAATAGATGCACCGCCAGTTACAGGCATTGTTGGTATTGAGGTTGATGCCGACCGAGACTCCGCCAGCGCGGCGCGATACCACCGGATAGACGTAGCGTAATGCTGCGCTGTCGCGGTCGTGATTGATGACGCTGAGTTTTTTTCCGGTCAAGATTTATCCAACCTTTCAAGAATTATCTGGCAGCTCAAGATTTACCAAGCGGCAAATATTTAGCCGGATCAACCGGCTTGCCGTAACGGCGCACTTCAAAATGCAACTCGACCTGGCTGGCATCGGTCTTGCCCATCTCGGCGATCTTTTGTCCGCGCGTGACGCTCTGCCCTTCTTTCACCAAAATCTTGTCGTTGTGTGCGTAAGCGCTGAGATAGGTCTTGTTGTGCTTGATGATGATCAGCTTGCCATAACCGCGCAGCCCGCTGCCGCTGTATACCACCTTGCCGGAAGCACTGGACAATACCGGTTGCCCGAGTTTGCCTGCGATGTCGATGCCCTTGCGGTTGGCTGTTTCGGAAAAACGTCCGATCAATTTCCCCTTCGCGGGCATAGCCCATTCCAGTGCGGGTTCTTCACTGTCGTCTGTGGTATCTTCTGCGGCATCAGCCTTGCTTGATGCGACTTCTGGTTTGGGTATGCTCTCGACAGCAACAGTTGTTGCAGGCTTTTGCTCCTGAACCTTGTCGATCTGCGCCATTGCCACAGCGCTGTATATGTATTTCGCCAGCTTGGGTTGATCTTTCACCAAATTTTCAATCGGCTTTACTTCAACAGGCGCAACAGGGCTGAAGGTTTTCGATCTGCCCGGAAACAGGCGGATTTCCTGCCCTATGGAAATCACGCTGGGATCCTGGATACCATTCAATTCAGCCAGCTCGTGATAATCAAAACCATAATTGAAAGCGATGCTGTATAGCGTATCGCCCTTTTGCACGACATGCACCTCAGGCCGCCAATCTTTATTGCGCGGAGATTTTTTTGCTGTTTCCTCGACCTTTTTCTTGGCAGCTTCGCCGCGATCGATGACCGGTGCGCGATGTCCGCTCGAAGAACAACCCGCCAACACCGCCGATATCAGCAACAATGCAAAAATCTTGTTACATCCTGTGCCGGGATAACAGGTGTTTATATTCATGCCTTACCCATCAATAAGGGAACGAATTTCACCGGCTCCAGCTGGGTTTCGCGGAATCCGTTCGCATCGCGCTCTACCAAATACAGCCACTGTTCTTGCATACCAACCGGCAACACCATTCTACCACCGACCGCGAGCTGCTCCCGCAGCACAGCTGACAGCGTGGGTGCGGCGGCGGCCATGATGATGCCGTCAAACGGCGCTGACTCAGGCAAGCCTACACTGCCATCCGCATACCGCACACTGACATTGCGTATCTTCAGGTCGCCCAATTGTTTTCTGGCACGTTCGTAAAGCGGCTTGATACGCTCAACGGTATAAACCTCACGCGCAATCCGAGCCAACACGGCAGCCTGATAGCCGCAACCGGTGCCGATCTCCAGCACACGGCCCAGCGGCCGGGAAAGAAGATCGCCGGCGAGTAGCACTTCGGTCATGCGCGCCACGATGTAAGGCTGGGAAATGGTCTGGTTGTAATTGATCGGCAAGGACACGTCGTCATAAGCGCGGCTCGCCATGGCCTCATCGACAAACAGATGTCGCGGCACTTCGAATATCGCCGCCAGCACTGCCTCGTCCTTGATGCCCTGTTCGCGCAAGCGCTCGATCAGGCGCGCGCGGGTGCGCTGCGAAGTCATGCCGATGCCATTCATCCTGGTGCTCATTACCTTATGTCTGCCCGAGCCAGCCGCGTACGGCATCGATCTGGCTATATTGAGTGAGGTCTATCTGAAGAGGTGTGAGGGAAACACGCTGCTGTGCAATCGCATGAAAATCCGTACCCTCCCCCGCATCCTGCGCCTTGCCAGCCGCTCCCACCCAGTACACGGTTTCGCCGTGCGGATTGCTGGCCTTCACCACCGGCTCGGCCTTGTGGCGTTTGCCGAGGCGTGTCACTGTTATGCCTTGCAATTGGTCATGCGGCACATCTGGCACATTCACATTGAGCAGCCAGGGATGACTGTGCTTCTGTTTGGCAAAGCGTTGCACCAACTCGACGGTAATCTTGGCTGCGGTTTCGTAGTAGGTGAATTCTTTGCCGATCAGCGAAATCGCGATGGAGGGAATGCCTAGCAGGAATCCTTCCGTTGCCGCCGCCACCGTGCCGGAATAGATCGTGTCGTCGCCCATGTTGGCTCCGGCATTGATGCCGGACACCACCATGTCGGGCTCCTGATCCAGCATGCCTGTCACCGCCAGATGCACGCAGTCGGTCGGCGTGCCATTGACGTAATAAAAACCATTCGCGGCACGGCGCAACTTGAGCGGACGATCCAGCGTCAGCGAATTGCTCGCACCGCTGCGATCGCGCTCGGGGGCGACCACCACGACATCGGCGATCTTGGCCAGATGCTCGACGAGACAGATCAGGCCGGGTGCGAAATAACCATCGTCATTGCTGATCAGGATGCGCATTAGGAATTAGGGATAAGCGTTGGATAACCAGCGCGATTGTGCCATAAGCGCAGAGCGATTTGTATTCTGATAACTCGCTAACCCTCTAGCGACGCATTGCGGGTCTCAGGAAGAAATACTAAACCGATGACAAAAGCCAGCGTCAACAGCCCGACCGGATACCACATGCCCGACAAGGCATTGCCATCCTTTACACTCAACAGCGTAATCATGAACGGTGACAAACCGCCGATCCAGCCCGCGCTAAGGTTATGCGGAAGCGCCACCGCCGTATAGCGTGTGCGTGCAGGGAACAGCTCGGCCAGCGTGGCGGTTTGCGGACCGGTGATGAGCCCGACCGCAACGACCAGGATCAGCAATAACAAAAAGATCATGAGCCGGTCAGTCTGAAGCGGGTCGGCCAGCTCCGTCCAGCCTTCTGACTTTAACAATTGCGTGAGTTCGGTGGGCTGATAACCTGCAACCTCTCTGTTACCGATATGCACTGAGGTATTGTTGGGCCTCGTGGCAGGATTATGCGTGTATGACACGCCCAGCTTGGCGAGCAATTGCTGGTTACGCTCGCAGTCATTCTTCGCCGCAGTGAACGGGTCATAGGAACAAGACTCGCCATACAAAGCTACCGGCACCTCACTGTTAAAGCGCTCAAGCGTGGGATTGCCATAGTGCATCAAACCCTTGAACACCGGCAGAATAGCCAGACAACCGAGCAGTAACCCGGCCAGCAAGACCGGCCTGCGTCCGATACGATCCGATAACCAGCCGAAATAAATGGTCAGCGGGAACAACACCAGTGTGCTCAGCATCACCAGTGTCGAGGCGATTTGCGGATCGAGCCTGACCACAGTTTTCAGATACACATTGGTATAAACCTGTGACGAAAAAAACAGCAATGACCCGCCCGCAGAAATGCAGGTGAATAGCAGCAGCATGCGGCCAAGCGTGTGTGGATTGCTTAGACATTCACGCAACGGTGCCTTCGACAGGGCATGCTTCTCGCGCAAATGCAGGAACACCGGCGACTCATACATATTCACCCGGCTCTTGATCGAGATCAGCAACAACAGGATGGAAAGCAGAAACGGCACGCGCCATCCCCAGGCCTGAAAATCTTCGGCGCTCAGATACGATTGCAGCAACACGATCTGTAACGTTGACACCAGGATACCCAATGGCCCCATCAATTGCAGCACGCTGGTATAGACGCCGCGTTTGTTGATGGGCGCATGTTCGGTCAGGTAAACTGCCGCACCGCCGATCTCCCCGCCTACCGAAAATCCCTGCAACAGGCGCAACACCAACAATAGTACGGGTGCCAGCATGCCCACCTGTGAGTAGGTCGGCAACAACCCGACGCAGAATGTCGCCAGACCCATCAGCATGATCGTCGCAATAAAAACCGGACGGCGGCCATACTTGTCGCCCAGCGATCCGAACAGTGCCGCGCCAAGCGGGCGCACCAGCATGCCGACCCCAAAGGTCGCAAGACTCGCCAACAGAGCTGCGACCGGATTTTCCTGGGGGAAAAACAGCGTGCTGAAATAAGTGGCCAGTGAGGCGAAGGTGAGGAAGTCATACCATTCCAGAAAAGTGCCGAAGCAAGCTGCGATGGCTACCTTGCGCTGAATGGTGGATGATTTTAAGGAAGAAGAATTATCAGACATTACGCGCTTGAATTTATCTGGTCGGGGCGAGAGGATTCGAACCTCCGACCACGTGCACCCCATGCACGTACGCTACCAGGCTGCGCTACGCCCCGAAGGCGCGAATTATAACAGAGCGTCACTCGAGTGCATCCCGATTTCTTGCTGATAAAGTTAAGGACTGCTACAGACTGGAAGCTGAGGAATGTCTACGAAAGCGGGTGAAGTCCACTTTGTTAGAAACAACCTCCGAGACAGCGCCTCAGGATACTGGAACATCGTTCCGGGCGGAATCATTTCGCGAAACAATGCAACGAATTCATCGTAGGTCATGGAGCCTCCCCGCTTAAAGTGCCCAACAGTTATTAGACTGGCCCACCGGTCCGTATTATTAATAATTGAGCACGCATGTTTTCGATATTCTATCGATTTATTGAAAGCCACTTAATTAGGTCTGTCCGTATATGCATCATAGTACGGGCTTGAACGAATGTCTCTTATCGGCGCGACAGAATATCATGACCTGAAATATGTTGCCCCAAAGCGGTCGTTCTTCCAATCGAATGTAGTGATATTTCGATCACATTTTCGCGCCGTCCTCAAAGTACTTAATGATGGCATCATGCGTCGCCTGATCTGGTACGGGATACCCTTTATTACGCATCAGGCCTTCCATCCGGTTCACGATACTTGACCAAGCAGCAGCCGGACGATCGGGAGGGTACGGCATTGGATGACACTTCCCGCACGTCTCACTTGCAACCTGATAGCCGGGGTGTTGTTTGATTTTGGCTTCGCGATCAGCCTGACCACACGCAGTCAAAGTCAGGATTAATGACAACCAAATAAATAATTTTCGTATGAAATTCATTCTGTCTATGTTAGGTACACTAATACGCGCACGCTTATTTTAAAAGTTTCCAGCTCCTGGACAGTATAGTGCAAGAATGATCGCCTGTTCCTAATTATGGGCTTCTAACTCTGCAGCAGACATCTGCTTTTGACTGCGGATGTAGCATTTTCTCAATGCATTGCCCGAAAGCAACCATAGGAAATTTTCACCCAGTACAATTTTTCAGAGCGTAGCAAAGCAGACACTTGATCAGTCTGATAATGTGGCCCGACAGACTTATTGCCTGGCGGATTCAAGTCTGAAGTGCAACCGCGTTATGACGCGAGTGTAGCTTCTCCCGCAACTCGTCGAGAAAAGCTGCGGCATGTTCAGGGTTGGCGAGTATCGCGCCGCTGATCCAGAACACATCTTCGGCACGGCTGCCCAGTGTGTTGATCTTGGCGCGATGCAGCCGGATGTCGTGCTTATCCATAATCAGCGCGATGCGCGCCAATAATCCAGGCCTGTCGCCAGCGATCAGTGAAAGCACATACATCCCTTTGTGGTCCGGTTTGATCTCGACCTCGGTGCCGATCGGGAAGTGTTTGAGCTGGCGGCTGACACGTCCAGTCGAAGTTGGCGCTACCGGTTTGGCCTGCATGATCTGCTGTGCGAGCTCGAATTCGATGTAAGTCATGATGTCGCGATACACGGTGTCGCTGCGCATCGCTTCCATGATCTGAAAACTGTTCAGCGCATAACCATGCTGGGTGGTGTGGATCTTGGCCTCGACGATCGTGTAATTCATCCTTGCGAAAAAATCGCAGATGCGCGCGAACAGGCCGCGTTGGTCGGGGCAATACACCATTACTTGCAAGCCTTCTTCGACGCGGCTCAGGCGCGCTTTCACGATAGGAGTGGCGTTGTTCACCTTGAAAGCCAGCAAGCGGGTATGCCAGGCGATCTCCTGCGGTTCGTGATCGAGAAAATAGTTGTCGTCGAGCTGCGCCCACAACAGCCGGTAGGAGTCCGGCGACATTGCATTCAGGTTCAGCGCGCTGATCGCTTCGTGGCGAATATTGCCAAGTTGGTCGGCGACCTGCCCGACGCTGAGGTAGCGGCGCGTCAGGTGAAACAAGTCTTCTAACAATTTGGCTTTCCATGCGTTCCATATTTTCGGGCTGGTGCCGCGCACATCCGCAACCGTCAATAAATACAGCGCAACCAGATAGCGGTCGTTCTTGATCTTCGCGGCAAAGTTCGCAATGACCTCGGGATCGGACAGATCCTGTTTTTGCGCGGTGGCGGAAAGCGTGAGGTGATGCTCGACCAACCACATGACCAGGTCAGTGTCCTCGTGACTGAGCTGGTGCTGCACGCAAAATGTGTGCGCGTCCTTTTTGCCGAGTTGTGAGTGATCTCCGCCGCGCCCCTTGGCGATGTCGTGGAACAGCCCGGCGATATACAGCACTTCGGGGCGGGCAAATTCGCCGAGCAATTTGCTGCATTGCGGGTATTCGTGCGCAAATTCCGGCACCACGAAGCGGCGCAGGTTGCGCACCACCATCATGATGTGTTCGTCTACCGTGTAGACATGGAACAGGTCATGCTGCATCTGCCCGACGATGCGTCCGAACGCTGGGATATAAGCGCCGAGTATGCCGTATTGATTCATGCGCCGCAACGCATGGAGTACACCTTTAGGCTGGCGCAGGATCTCCATGAAACGCGCCCGGTTCAACGGATCACGGCGGAATGCCCCGTCGATCTGGTGCTGCGCACGCCACAGCGCGCGCAAAGTCTTTGTGCTGAGATCGGTCAGCTCTTGATGATGCTCCATCAACAGGAAGAGTTCGAAGATCGCCTCGGGAGTTTTCTCGAACAGATGCTCGTCGCGGATATCCAGCAACGTGCCGATGCTTCTGAATCGCTCGTTCAGTGTGATCTGCGGGGGTGTCTCGCGGAACAGGTGGTCGTGCAGGCTTTGCAGCAGGATGGTGTTGAACTGGCGCACCGCGCGTTTGGTGCGGTAGTAGCGTTGCATCAGGTGTTCACTGGCGCGGCGGTTGGCTGATGAAGCGATGCCCATCTGCTCGGCGAGCAGCGTCTGGAAATCGAAGATCAACCGGTCTTCGCGGCGGTTGGCGAGGTAGTGCAAGCGGATGCGCAAGGTTCGCAGCAGCGCGTCGTGCTGCGCGATCTGGCGCGCCTCGCCCGGGCTGATCAGGCCGACCTTGGCAAGCTCTGCCCAGCGTGTGCCCATGCCCGCCGCGCGTGCGATCCAGGTGATGGTTTGCAGGTCGCGCAGGCCACCGGGGCTTTCCTTGAGATTCGGTTCGAGGTTGAAATCGGCATCCAGGAAACGCTTATGGCGCTGTTGCTGCTCGTGTTGTTTGGCGAGGAAAAACTGTTGCGGATCGAGGTATTGTTGCAATACGTTTTTCAATTCTCCAAACAGCCTGGCATCGCCAATGAGCAAGCGCATTTCGAGCAGGTTGGTCTGCACGGTGATGTCGGCGGATTCGTTCAGGCACTGCGCGATGGTGCGGATGCTGTGGCTGACTTCCAGCCCAATGTCCCACAACAGACCGATCAGAGCTTGCAATTTTTGTTGCAGAACATCGTCAGGATCGGCATACAGCAGGATCAGCAGGTCGATGTCAGACTTGGGATATAACTCACCGCGCCCGTAGCCGCCCACCGCGATCAGCGTGATGTGTTCCGGCATGTCGAGTTGTTGCCAGACGTTGCACAGGTATCGATCGATCAGCTTGCTGTGTGCGCTGAGCAGACGCGCCGCTTTAGCGGTGCGGGAGGGTCGCTGCGCAGCAGCGGGGTACCCGCCAGCCTCCCCCTTGCGGGGATTAGTTTGCAGAAAGTCCTGTTCCAGAGCCAGCCGATCACTACGCAAAGACTCACGTAATGTGGCGGTAGAGCTACCGGGAGTTTGGAGGTGGCGGGCAGCCATCGGAAACAGTCAACACTTCAAAGCCGGTATCGGTGACGAGTATCGTATGCTCATATTGCGCGGACAGGCTGTGGTCTTTGGTGACGACGGTCCAGCCATCACCGAGCTGCTTGATCGCCGCTTTGCCGGCATTGATCATCGGCTCGATCGTGAAGATCATGCCGGGTTCGAGTTTCATGCCGGTCTTCGGGCGGCCGTAATGCAGCACTTGCGGTTCTTCATGAAAATTCTTGCCTATGCCATGTCCGCAAAATTCGCGCACTACGCTGTAGCCCTGCGGTTCGACGAAACTCTGGATGGCGTGGCCGATGTCGCCCAGATACGCGCCCGGCTTGACTGCGTGTATGCCGCGCCACAGCGATTGGAATGTGACTTCGCACAAACGTTTGGCCTGTATCGATGGCTCGCCGACGTAGAACATCCGGCTGCTGTCGCCGTGATAACCGTCCTTGATGACGGTGATGTCCAGGTTGACGATGTCACCGTTCTTGAGCACCTTGTCGCTCGGCACGCCGTGGCACACCTGATGGTTGATCGAGGTGCAGATGGATTTCGGATAGGGCTTGTGTCCGCTGGGTGCGTAATTGAGCGGCGCGGGTATGCCTTTTTGCACGTTGACGATCAGGTCGTAGCAGAGCTGATCCAGTTCGTTTGTGGTCACGCCTGCCTTGACGAACGGCTCGATGTAATCGAGCACCTCGCTGGTCAACCGGCCTGCTACGCGCATCTTCTCGATTTCTTGTGGGGTCTTGATGGAAACTGACATATTTATCGGGTTGGTTACGGATGTTCTAAAATATCACTCGATTCTGCAAGCTTACAATCGAAGACTGCGTATCTTACCATTGTGCTGCACGCCAGCCATTGTGCAGCATGCAAGTTTGTAGCAATGAAAAAAGCGGGCTGGGAACAGCCCGCTTTCGCAGAACGTTAGCGCAACTATTCGGTCACGCGCACATTCTTCGCTTCCTTGATCACCAAGCGTATCTCTACGCGGCGATTTTTAGCGCGGCCGCTTTTGGTTTTGTTATCAGCGATAGGATTGGCTGAGCCCTCACCTCTGGCCGTGATCCGCTCAGCCACCACTTTCTTCTTCAGCAAATATTGTTTAACTGATTCAGCACGAGCCAATGAAAGTTTTTGGTTTATCTTTTCCGAGCCGATATTATCCGCATACCCGACCAATGTCAGCTTGGCATCTGGTTTTTGGGTCATAAACCTCACTACCTCGTCCAGTGTCTTGAAGATCTTTGGCTTTAATTTGGCAGATCCAAATTCAAAGTTGCTGTCTTCGATTCGCACAGGCCTGTCTTCCAACAAAGTCTGGAACACATCGGAAACGGCGGCGGCAGCAACAGCAGAGGCTGCTGGTTCAGGCGCCGAGACAGGAACCGGCTCCCGGGAAAGGTAAGTTGCCAAGGCTTCGATGTCATGCGGGGTCAGGCGGGTGGTGATGCGAAGCATCATGCCGGAGCGATCGTTTTCGCGTTCTTCCGTCTTGAAATCCGTCAGCTGCTTTATCAAGTACTCCTTGTGCTGACCACCGAGCACCGGGAACAGATTGTTGTTGAGCGGTTGTCCCTTGCCACTTTCACCATGGCACTTGATGCAGCGGAAAGCACCTGTCCTTTCGTTGCCATGAAGATATAAATTTTGGCCTTCCAAATACAGTTTTTTCTCTTCCTCGTTTTCTATCGGTGTGCCTCCCATCGTCTTTTGGCTGGCAAAATAAGCTGCGATATCGAACAAATCCTTGAAATCATCCACGCTCATTGCCACATCGGTCATGGTCTCATTAAAGCGGGCGCCGTTCTGGAATTCGCGAACCTGCTTCTGAATATAGTCGGACCATTGTCCGGAAAGCTTGGGAAATGTAGCTGAGGCACTGTTGCCGTCCTCGCCGTGACAACCCTGGCACAGGGCCGATTTGTCCTTGCCTGCAACGGGATCGCCGAGACCGATGCGCTGATTAATCTCTGACGGGTTGTCGCCGGCATAGGCGGAAGCCGCTGTGAGCGTCGCCATGATCAAAATAGCGGTAATTGTTTTGTTGCGATGCAACATGCGTTCTCCTGACGGGACACTTGAGTTCCAGCATAATTGTTTCTTATAAGCGTTGCTGCGTCAATTCTTTATTCAAAGATCCGCGCCGAGATTGCTTTGATTGCGCGTAACAGCCAATTTCCAGCCCAATTTTATTGGTAACGCAACGCCTCTATCGGATCGAGCTGTGCAGCTTTACGTGCCGGATAAAAACCGAAGAAGATGCCCACTGTCGCCGCGACGCTGAATGCCACGACAGCCGAACTGGCCGTGATGATGACCGCAGTGCCGGTAAGCGACTCTGCCAGCAATGCGCCGCCAATACCCAGCAGCAAACCAATGAAGCAGCCGATCACCGAGATGATGATGGCCTCCAGCAAAAATTGCAGCAGGATGTCACGTTCGCGCGCGCCGATCGCCATGCGGATGCCGATCTCGCGGGTACGTTCTGTCACCGAGACCAGCATAATGTTCATGATACCGATGCCGCCGACCAATAATGAAACAGATGCGATCGCGCCGAGCAGCAGCGACATGATGCGCGTGCTCTCTGCTGCGGAATCCGCTGCGGCGGTGAGGTTGCGCAGGAAGAAATCATTGTCCATGCCTTCGCGTATCCGGTGCCGTTGGCGCAACAGTTCGGTCATGGACTTTTCCACTATAGGCATCATTTCCTGCGTAGCCGTCTGTACCATCACCATGCGCACCGTGCCCGGAAATTGCGAGCCATACACCTGGCGTTGCGCGGTAGCGAGCGGAATCAGGATAGTGTCGTCCTGATCGCGCCCATCCATGCTCTGACCTTTGGCCGCCAATGTGCCGAGCACGACGAACGGGCTTTGCCGGATGCGGAAGGTTTTGCCGACCGGATCTTCGTCACCGAATAAATTATCCGCTGCTGTCTTGCCGATCAGCGCGACGCGCGTCGCCGAACGCACGTCCGAATCGGTGAAGGCGTTCCCCGAAACCACCTGCCAGGAGCGCGCTTCCAGATAAGCGGGGGTTGTGCCGAGGACTGAAGTGTTCCAGTTGTTCGGCCCGTACACGATTTGCGCACTGCCGGGATGAATGGGCGCAACAGCCTGCACGCCGGGCAGTTCGGCGATGGCATCGGCATCATTCACCGTCAGCGTGAGATTGCCGCCGCCCCCGGAACGCACCCCGCCTGCCGACGTGCTGCCGGAAATCAGGATGAACAGATTGCTGCCCATCGCGGCGATGGTTTGCTTGATCGCATATTGCGCCCCCTGCCCGATAGCCATCATCAGCACCACCGCGCCGACGCCGATCACCATGCCGAGCATGGTGAGCATCGTGCGCAATCTGTTCGCGCCCATCGCGCGCCAGGCTTCTCCCAACATGGCGAGTATCATGCGATGGCTCCCTGTTGATGCGTGACTTGATCGCTGACGACACGCCCGTCGAAGAAGCGTACTTTGCGTTTGGCGTGGCGCGCAATGTCCTCTTCGTGGGTGACCAGCACGATGGTGATGCCTTCGCGGTTTAGTTCCTCGAACAGGGTCATGATCTCTTCGCTGGTCTGGCTGTCCAGATTGCCGGTGGGTTCGTCCGCAAGGATTAGACGCGGGCGGTTGACCAAGGCGCGTGCAATCGCCACGCGCTGCTGCTGACCTCCGGAAATCTTGTTGGGCAGGGAGGCCGCTTTATCAGCCAGCCCCACTTTGGCCAGCAGCTCATGCGCCCGCTGTTGACGTTCTTCCTTTTTTACGCCGCAATAGATCAACGGCAGCGCGACATTGTCCAGCAACGACATGCGCTGCAACAAGTTGTAACCCTGGAACACAAAACCGATGGTGCGGTTGCGCAGCAAGGCCAACTCGTCCTTGCCCAGGTTCTCGACATCGCGACCATTGAGCACATAGCGACCGGCACTGGGTTTGTCGAGACAGCCGAGGATATTCATGAAGGTGGATTTGCCCGATCCCGATGGCCCCATGATCGCGACGAATTCACCAGTGGCAATATTGAAGTTTACCTCTTTGAGTGCTGGAAATAATCCGGCCGAGGTCTCATAGGATTTGTACAAGGCTTCGATGCGAATGACAGAGTCGTTCATCTGAATACTTGGCATCAGAACATTCTCATCGGCGGCCTGCCGCCGGAGCTCGACGGTTTATCAGCCTGCACTTCGCCAATGACGATCTGGTCGCCCGCCTTGAGTTCTCCGCCTACGATCTCGGTATTACGGTTGTCGGTGATGCCCAGAGTCACGCTGACCGGTTTCAGTTTGCTGTTCTCCAATATATATACCTTGCCGGAGAATGCGTCGCGCCTGGGTTTTCCACCACCCGGTGTGTCACCGGGACGTCCGCCACTCTTGGAAGCATCACTTTTTTGATCGGGTGCCGAACCTTGATTGGTTGCGGGCTTTAGCATGTCGGCATTGGCTGGTTTATAACGCAGCGCCGCGTTGGGAACCAGCAACACATCCTTGCGTTCGGCCACCGCAATGTTCACATAGGCAGTCATGCCGGGTAACAATACATGCTCGGGGTTGTCCACGTTGATCACGGCGTCGTAGGTCACGACGTTCGATACGGTGGTCGGATTCAGTCGTATCAGTTTAACCACGCCCTTGAAATTCCGGTTCGGAAAAGCATCCACGGTGAAGCGCACGGTCTGGTCGACGCGGATGTTGCCGATGTCGGCCTCGGCGAAATTGGCGTCGATCTGCATCTTGGATAGATCCTGCGCGATCTTGAACAGCGTCGGGGTCTGCAGGCTGGCGGCAACAGTCTGGCCCACATCCACCGAACGGTCGACCACTACGCCTGACACCGGTGAGCGGATCACCGAGTAGGCGAGATTTGCACGGTCTCTTTCCACGGTCGCTTGCGCCAGTTTGAATTGCGCTTCGGATGATTTCTTGGCCTGTACTGCGCTATCCAGCTCCTGCTTGGAAACGTATTCCTGCTTGAACAGATCGCGTGCGCGCGCTTCGTTGGAAGTCGTCAGTTCCAGCGATGCTTCGGCATTTTGCACATTGGCCAAGTCCTGTTTTAGTTGCGCCGCGAGCAGGGCATCGTCGAGCTCCAGCAGTATCTGGCCTTTCTGAACCTTGCTGTTGAAGTCCACATAGAGTTTTTTTACCGCGCCGGAAACCTGCGTGCCCACGCTCACCAGTGTCACCGGATTGATCGTGCCGTTGGCCGAAACGGTCTGGCTGATGTTGCCTGTCTCCACCGGCTGTGAACGATATTGCGGCGGTGTGCCCATGAAGAATAGCCAATAGATTACGATGGCAACACCGATGACGGCAACGGAAGAAACAATCAGCGCGACCGGCGAGCGGAATATTTTTTTTAGGTCAGTTATTTTTTTCATTTTTGTTTTGCGTTTTCGCTTGGCTGTTGAACGCCGGTATTCGATAAAGTTTGCAGCAGGTTTGCATCCAGATTGCCTATGGACTGGGCAAGCGTGGCGCGGCTGATGTTCCAGTTAAATGTGGATTGTATGCGTTGCTGGCGCGCGCTGGCCAGCGCACTCTGCGCGTTCAGCACATCCAGCATACTGCCCACGCCCGCCTTGTAGCGGCCGAGGGCGACGCGTTCCGATTGTTCGGCACTGTTCAGCAGATCGGCAGTGGAACGCAATGATTGCGTCGCGGTGGCAAGATGCTGATAAGCCGTCCAGACATCCAGCGCCACTTGCAATCGCATCTGCTCAAGCTGCCCACTCCTGGCATCCACTTGCGCCTCGGCGGCGCGCACGCGATAAGTCGTTGCGAAGCCGGAAAAGATCGGCACATTCAAATTGATCCCGACCAATGAATTGTTTGAATTGATACCCGCAATGTTGTTTTGATTGGCTGAAGCGGTGAAGGATATCGTCGGCCTGCCCGTTGCACGAGCCGCATCGACGCTGGCTTCGGCAGCTTTCACTTGCGCGGCGGCGGCCTGCAGATCCGGGCGATGCTGGCGTGCCTGTTCGATCAGCGCGTTGATATCACCCTCGAAATCATTTGGCATCGCAGTTGTATTGATCGGCGCCAGCAGCACATTCCTGTTGGCGTCCATGCCCAGCATGTTGGCCAGCGTGCCCTGCGCATTTTTCAGGTTGCCGTCGGCGGTGATGCGGTTCAGCGTGGTTTGCGAATAAGCGGTCTGCGCTTGCAGCTTGTCGGCTGGAGTTGCGCTCCCGGCGTTATAACGCGCCTCGGCGGCGGCGAAACTTTCCTTTGCGGCACGTTCCGATTCCAGCGCGGCATCGAGCGCGGCAAGGCTCGCCTGCACCTGATAAAAATCCTGTACGGCGGCGAGGAACACCGCTTGCACCGTGCTATCCTGCGTGGCGTTAGCCGCGTAAAGCAACTGGCGCGCATTTTCCAGATTTGCGGAGCGTGCGCCAAAATCGTACAGCAAATAGGAAAGCGTCGCGCCCGCGCTACGCTGATCCATGCTGGGAGCCGGGTTTGTTTTTGTGCGCTCGTCGTAAGCATTCAGGCTGAAGTTCGGCAGATAAGCCGCCTTGCCCACACCAACCTGCGCCGCCTGAGCCAACGAACTCGCCCACGCCACTCGGGTTAGCGGGTTGTTGCACAAGGCGAAGTTGACCACCTCCAACAGATCGAGCGCGCGATTGGGCATAGCGGCAGCACACGGATCGCCAACCGCGCTACCTATGTTCAACGTGGGGCGCAGCGCAGGCTTGAGCGGCAGCATCGCCTCGGTGTTGAATGGATCGGAGGGTTCTCCGGCCATGGCATAGCCGCCCCAGAGATAGAGCAGCGTATAAAAGATATAGCAATGCAAATAATACGGCATGAGAATTGTTAAGTATCGGCCATTCTAATTTTTAGGACAACAGTTGTTTTGTAAGGAGTTACATACAATTCACTTAGCTCATAGCTATGGCACAGCTTCCTGCGTCTTAACAATACGACAATAAACCCCTTGTCAATACGGCAATAAACCAAGGATAAGCACGGCTATTCGATTCATTATGATCTCTTTGAAATACACGTCTTATTCAGTTTTATTTCATATTACACGGGCTTAAGCAGTTCAGCTTTACAAGCATAGGTCGCATCTCTATAATGCGCGCTCTTTCGAGGTACGGGGGGTATAGCTCAGCTGGGAGAGCGCTTGCATGGCATGCAAGAGGTCAGCGGTTCGATCCCGCTTATCTCCACCAAAGAGCAATTTTGCAAGTCACAGTCCCCATCGTCTAGAGGCCTAGGACATCGCCCTTTCACGGCGGTAACACGAGTTCGAATCTCGTTGGGGACGCCACTATCCTGCACCACCTCGCTTTACGCATAACCGCATCTGGCCTTGAAAATCGGCACCCTCGCTTTGCGTGACGCGTTTCCCTTCAGCCATTTGTTGCAGCATCTGATAAAGTACAGCCAGCAACGTCTC
>JANXXH010000106.1 GCA_025350705.1 Gallionella sp. | reverse complement strand
AGTAGCTCCTCCGTTGGCAAAAGCAAAAGGATGAAAATCGACCGCGACGGCATTTCCCGACGCGTCGAAAGCGATCCCGCCTTTATAGATTCCCCAATTCACATTGACGCCATCCACTGTCGCTGCCCCTGCATCGATCTGTGTTGCCTGATGATCCACATAATTGAATCCCGTGACATCGTTGGAGTAGGCAGAGGGCACATTTTCTTCCACGAGCAGCTTTTCTCCCGTGCTCCCGACTTGCGCACTGCCGACACTCCGCAAAGCCATATGTGCGCCCACCACTGCGCTTTTCGACGCTGCCGGTGACGCGTCCGTCTCCAGCGTACTGATATCGACTGTGCTGTTAGCCACGAGGTCAGTCTGGGTAAGATTGTTCTGCTCTGTCAAACCACCGTTTGAATCACTCGAACCGTTCTTCTCATTTCTGTCTTTACCCGGATTGCTTGAGTCGTCTTGATTCTTTTCATGCTGTTCGGAGTTGATTTTCAGGTCGCCAAAAATCGGCAAGGTCTTGTCCAGCAGGACCGGAATCGCTCCGTTAAGTGCCGCAAAACCTGTTTCATTGGGCTTGATCCGCACTTTGCCTTGCTCACTTTGCAGTGTGGTTGCACCGGAAATCACGTGATTATAGGTTCCCGGCTCGACCACAGCCGTCTGACCCGGTGAGGCTTTGCCCACAAATACAGTTTCATGGTCTGTACCAAGTATCCCGACTGTGGCATTGGGAGTACGGATGCTGTAGTTATCTTTGTGCAGTTGACCGATATTGCCGGTGACAGCACGGAATCCTCCGTTTAGCAGCACCAGCGCAATATGCTCGCTCCCATCCTGCTTGCCGTTGTACGCGTAAGACTCGATTACCAGCTGGCTTTCCGATCGTAACACTATCGTTCCGCCATCTTCCATACGCAACTGCAGCGTTGCTCCCTTGCCGGATTTTAATTTATCGCCAACCCGCACCGAGTCACCCTTGGCGAGCGACCTGCCCTGCCCCAGATTTTGGGCTTCGACTTGACCGACTATAAATAGCACTTTACCGGCAAGTGCGGACTTGGTCGAATCTTCGTCCGGCCTCACGCCAGTGCCGCCGATTCCACCGTGCAGAGCAGGTGTTCCGGTTCCGCCGATACCACCTTCTTTAATTGGGTCGCTTGCGGCGAGAGTATTTCCGGCGATAAACCCACCGAAAAATAACGCCGCAACAATTAACAATCTATTCCGCAAGAGTGTCATCACCATGATCCACCTCACTGAAATTGTAAATGCCAAAATTGGTCCGGTATACGGCATCGGATTTTCCTGCGTCCTTTTTTTGCAACTCTATGGCACGACGATTCACCGTATGCAACGCCTTCATTCCGGCTGATTTGGCCACTCTCTCGTACTCCTTGACCGACTCTGCTGTTAGATTGTCGTAATAGACGCAACGTTCGAGAAGTGGCGGTGAAGCACCGGATAGATTATGTACTGTGGCTGCGAGGTGGTCGTGGATATTCTGCCCAAAATAAAACGTTTTCTCCTCAAGCCCCTGAGGTGAAACAAAGGCGTCGGCAGCAAGATGCACATTATCCTGATCGTCAAGTGTAGCGATCCCCTGTCGCAACCATTCGTCCAGCACAACGCGGGCGCGAAAGTCCTTGCTTACCGAACGCACCATGGCTTCAAACGAATGATCACCGCCTTTGCTGGCCAAGCGTGGCAGCGGCAGCGGCACACCTTGCGGATCGCAATATTCGACGCGCCCGCTCCACATCGCAAGCAACTGCGCACTCATTGAAGCTTGCAAGGAAAGGCTGCTTACAGCCAGTGATTCACTGCGCAAACGCTTGACATCGCGTCTGTGTACGCCTGTCAACAGGCTGATACGGCTATCGGTCTGCTCCTTGCTTTCAAGCCTGAACTCCTCTTCCGCGACTTGGATGTAAGTCGATTTGACTAGATCGCAAATCGTCTGAAAACGAACCCCATACGAGAGCAACAACCTGATCAGAGGCCGTAAAACACGCCGTAGCGCTGCCACGAGTGGCGCGGGCAATTCGCCGGCAAACTGCTTGAGATCATTCATTCAATATATTCCTGTGCGAAATCTAGTTTTTGAACGATATCACAAAAAAGACTTGACGTGTGTATTTTTTACACGTAATATTCTTTAATCGTGTGTAATTTGCACACAGTTAATGAATTTTTTGACCAGAGCCAGGGAGAACACCATGAAAGATATTTCTATTGTTTCTGCTTTCATCGTGAGCTTTATGTTCGCTACCACGGCGATTTTTTTCGCCTCTTCAGCAAGCTTTACAGCTCCGGTCGCTTCGAAAGCGGGGCATCACAATTCTGTTACGGGTCGTCATACAAAATTTATTTGAGAAGAGATAAGGAGATTGATATGTCTTTAGTGAATGATACACAGAACGAATCAACGGTTAGCAAAGAGTCAAGTAATCTAGAAGTGGTGAAACTCCAAAATAGCATCGGGGAAACCACTATAAAAATACTCAATCCCAGCGGACTGACAGGCGTATCTACATTTGATTATGTTGAACTGAGGAATTACATCTACGGCGTCAACGGTCGTTACTAAACATACGACTTATTGGTTGTAAATTGATTTGAATCAAATAGCGAGGAGTATCGAAATGAACAACTCATACAGTAATTTTTCTTCCGGCACCACATTAAGAAATGATGGCCCATTTCATTTTGCCTTTGCTTGGCTTGCCGAGTTGTTGACATCGATTGTCGCGTGGGTCTGCTTAATCCTTTTGTAGTGAAGTAATGTTGCATGAAGTGGTGGTACAGCATATCTACACCGGAAATTGGCATGGGATATGAAGTGATGTATAGATATCTGACAAATTGCTCAATGTCGATACATCTATTTAAATTTTTTTAACTTAAAGGAGTATTCAATATGAAAAACGGAAATAGCATTTATTTTGCAATTGCAAGCGCAGGGTTCATTTCACTTTTGTCATTTTCAGCAATCGCAGACTCATCAACCCCTCAAACTCTGGAAAAAATGATTCAAGTTAATGCTGAAAAGCAACTTGCGGCAGAAGGAAACAAATACAATCGAATAGTTTCTCTTGCCGGAAACAGGCAAAATGAGCTGGCAGAGAAAAAGAATGAAGTCACCAGCACTTATCAAAACTGGCGTGATTTAAAATCCGGCGTGGCATCCCATTATCCAAACTCCAACGACTTTACGGTTGTTGAAATGGCCGCGAAAGCTTACTCCATGGCCCATAAGGCTTTTGTCGAGTTACAGAAAACCATCCTCGTACAAAAGGAAGGGGCGCTTGATCCAGTAACGATAAATTCACTTGTTGCCACTTCGCCAACAGCAGCTGGCATGAAATAATCGCCAAACATTAGTTGCAATTTAAATCCAGAACGGGGGCTTCGGCCCCCGTTTTTTTGTGCTCAGCCATTAAGCAACTGTTATAAAGGAAATCGATTTTAATGATCGGCGCAGAAATCACAACTTGGAACGGTGACATACCCATACTCCATACCCCAATTGAACGGGAAGTTGCCCTTCTACCATTGAACCACATCCGCATGATAGCATCGCGCTTTATTGCAACTGAGCGATTTAGTATAAGTGATTACAATCAACATTAATGGTTCAGCACACCCGTTTCCAGATTCCACCAGCGTTGCCGCACTCGTTGAAAAGCTGGGCTTGACAGGAAAGCGCATTGCATTGGAACGCAACGGAGAGATCGTTCCGCGCAGCTCATTCGCCACTCAGCTGTTGGCGGATGGAGACAAGCTGGAAGTAGTCGTGGCGGTGGGCGGTGGTTAACAATCTTGTCTTTGCGGACATAGCCAGCGGTTTTGCTTGCGTTTTTTGGCCCGCTTAACCGCATGGCTATCAGCTTCATAGGCCGGAATCCAGTTTTATGAATTCTGGATCCTGTGTCGTAGCATGGAACGGCAAACTAATTGATTTAAAGGAAACTCAATGGACGACAGACTGATTATCGCCGGCAAGAGTTATAGCTCACGACTACTGGTCGGTACAGGAAAATACAAGAATTTCACCGAGACCAAATCATCTGTGGAAGCCAGCGGAGCGGAGATAATTACCATCGCGATCCGCCGCAGCAACATCGGGCAAAACCCGAACGAACCCAGTCTGCTTGAAATTCTGCCACCATCGAAATATACGCTGCTGCCCAACACCGCCGGTTGCTATAGCGCCGAGGATGCGGTGCGCACGTTGCGGCTGGCGCGCGAATTATTGGATGGGCACAGCTTGGTGAAACTGGAAGTGCTGGGCGATCCGCAATCGCTGTATCCAAATGTGGTTGAGACTATCTCTGCCGCAAGGACACTAGTGTCCGAGGGATTTCAGGTGATGGTGTATACCTCGGATGATCCTATCGTCGCCAAACAACTGGAAGACATCGGCTGTGTGGCGATCATGCCGCTGGCCTCGCTGATCGGCTCAGGCATGGGCATACTCAACCCGTGGAATCTGCATCTCATCATGGAGCGCGTGCAGGTGCCGGTGATCGTCGATGCGGGTGTGGGCACGGCTTCTGATGCCGCGATTGCGATGGAGCTGGGTTGCGCCGGCGTACTGATGAACACTGCGATTGCTGGCGCACAACAGCCCGTGCTGATGGCGGCCGCAATGAAAAAAGCGGTGGAAGCCGGGCGCGAAGCATTTCTCGCCGGACGCATGCCGAAAAAACTCTACAGCGCCAACCCGAGTTCGCCGATGGCGGGCATCATCGGTTCTGTGCGCAGTTAAATCAAATATCCGCTCGTGCTGAGCTTGTCGAAGCATGAACGGCCCCACGCTCAACACCGTGCAACCCTTCGACAAGCTCAGGGCGAACGGCAGTTAATTCAATACCCATGAGTGAACTTCCAAAATCTGATCCCAGCAAACGCCACATCCGCAGCTTCGTATTGCGTCAAGGCCGTGTCTCTCCCGCGCAACAACGCGCTTGTGATGAACTGCTGCCGCGCTTCGGGATTCAATATTCTCCACACCCGCTAAACCTCGCGTCGGCCTTTGGACGCGACGCACCCAAGATTCTGGAAATCGGTTTCGGCATGGGCGACAGTACTGCGGCCATCGCGCTGGCCGATCCCGACAGCGATTACATCGCGCTTGAGGTGCATACTCCGGGTGTGGGGAATCTGCTCAAGCTGATCGATGCCCAACACATCCCCAACATCCGCATCATTCAGCACGACGCCGTGGAAGTGCTGCGCGACATGATAGGCAATGCGACGCTGAACGGTGTGCACATTTTTTTCCCCGACCCATGGCACAAGGCGCGCCACAACAAACGCCGTTTGATCCAGGCGTCGTTCATCGCGCAATTGGTGCAGAAGCTCAAACCAGGCGGGTATATCCATGTCGCGACAGACTGGCAGGATTACGCCGAGCAAGTGCTGGCAGTGTTAAGCGCTGAGCCGTTGCTGGAAAATACCGCGGCAGATTACGCGCCGCGCCCGGCTTACCGGCCGCTCACAAAATTCGAGCTGCGCGGCATACGCCTGGGGCATGGGGTGTGGGATTTGTTGTTTTGCAGGAAAATTTAATCCGGATAAATCAAACGCCGTTGAACTCAAGATTCGGCGCGCGATTTAACAGTTGTTCAATCATCTCTGCAACAGGAATATGCTCGTAAAGAATTCGATAGACAGCTTCGCAAATTGGCATGGCGACGCCCAGGCGTTGCGCGAGGCGATGTACTTCGCGCACTGTGTAAACGCCCTCGGCAACATGCCCGAGCCTGCGCAATATCTCAGCCAAGTCGTGCTTTTGCACCAGCAACAAACCGACCTGGCGATTACGCGACAGATCGCCGGTGCAAGTAAGGATCAAATCTCCCAAACCGGAAAGTCCGCTCATCGTTTCTGAACGCCCGCCGAGTCTCAAACCGAGACGGGCGATTTCGGCCAGACCGCGTGTCAGCAAAGCCGCGCGCGCGTTAAGCCCCAGCCCCATACCGTCGCAAATTCCAGCAGCGATCGCCATCACGTTTTTAACCGCTCCGCCAACCTCTACACCCACCATGTCGGTGCTTGCATAGATGCGCAAGTGTGCTTGGTGCAGCGCCTGCGCCGTGCTGCGCGCAAACTCTTCGTCAGCAGAGGCGAGTGTCAATGCCGTTGGATGGCCGCGCGCGACTTCCACAGCAAAACTGGGTCCGGACAACACGCCATATCTGAACCCTTCAGGCAACACTTCGGCGACGACTTGATGCGGCAGCTTGGCAGTCTCCGCCTCGAAACCCTTGCATACCCATATCACGCCGCAGCTTGTCCTGAGTTTGTCAGACGGGTGACTTGGCAATTGCACCAGCTGATGCAAAGTCGAACGCAACGCCGTTGTGGGGACGGCGATAATGACAAGCTCGACAGCTGTTAATGCAGCCGAAAGATCCGGGCTTATTTCGATATTGGCAGGCAACAAAATATCGGGAAGATATTGCTGGTTGAATCGCGTTGCCCGCATCGCTTCGACTTGCGCAGCATCGCGCGCCCATAACGTTACGCGATGGCTGGCCGAGAGGCTGATGGCAAGTGCGGTTCCCCATGCTCCCGCACCGATGATGGTAATGTTCATATCGCAGGGGCGCAATGGAAATGTGCGTTCAGCCGCCCCATACCTCGGCGCTCCGCACATAGCCCATATTTCCGTCTTGATGGCGCACTCTGATCCAGCCTGTGCCGGTTGATTCAATGCGTTCCAATGCCACTTGCTGGCGTACCTGAAACAATCGAGGCGAACTAAAATCAGGCTCTGCATGAACGTCCACCAGTGGCAACAGCGCGAATACATAACGCTTGTTACTCAACGCGTGTTTTTCCACCCAGTACAAACCCCCGGAACGGTCACGCACTTTAACCCAGCTTTCCAAAGTGACGATTTGCTCAAGGGGCATATAACGATTCACCACGAATAACTTTTTGGCCTTGATCGAAGGCGCATCATAAAGTATCGCATTGCTCTCGCTAACTGATACATACTCCACCGCATTACCCCCACTCGCACTGAAAATCAGCGCAATCAGTACAACCCAATACATAGAACCTGATGGTTTCATTAGTGAGTCGTCGTAGATGTTACGGCCTGCGCCAATTGCTGCTTCTGTTGCTGGTAAAGCGCATCGAAGTTTATCGGGTTCAGCAACACCGATGCAAAACCGCCACGAACCGCCACATCAGAAACCACTTCGCGCAAATACGGGAACAAAATGTTCGGACACATCACCGCCAGAATCGGCTCCAATTCATCAGTAGGCACATTGCGTATCTGAAAAATACCTGCCTGTTTAACCTCGATCAAGAACATTACCTTTTCACCGATCTTGGCAGTGACAGTAGCCATCACCACCACCTCAAACTGGCCTTCTTCAACCGAACTGGCTTGGGTGTGAAGCTGGATATCGACTTGCGGAGTGGCTCGCTCCAAAAATATTTTGGGCGCGTTTGGGATTTCCAACGAAAGATCCTTTACATAAATCTTGTCCATATTGAATATGGGCTGTTTATTCTCTTGTGCTGCTCCGGTCATGTTTCTTCCCTTAAAGAAATATTATAAATATTCGGTTTTTTTCAACAGGACATCCAGTCCACCTGCATGATCAAGCGATGCAAGATCATCATATCCGCCGACATATACTCCGTTGATATAAATTTGTGGCACGGTGCGTCTTCCGGTTTTTTCCGTCATCGCGATGCGCGATTCAGGTTGCAAATCGACACGTATCTTTTCAATCTCCTGCACACCTTTGCGCTTCAGCAACTGTTCGGCACGAACGCAATATGGACACACGGCTGTGCTATACATCAATACTTTTGCCCTGCTTATTTTTTCCATGCCTACTTTTCTAGTGGCAAATTGTTTTTTTGCCAAGCCTGAACACCACCGGCCAAATTGTAGGCTTGAGCAAAGTCCTGCTTACCCAGCAAAAAACAAGCTGTACCGGAACGATTACCGCTACGACATACCACTACGATAGGCTGGTTCTTGTATTTCTCCAATTCGCCCATGCGCTCCTTAAGTTTGCCCAACGGAATCAATTTGGAATTCAGTATATGCCCGGCGTCGTATTCGCTCTGCTCACGCACATCCAGCACAACGGCATTTTTGTGATTGATGAATTGCACCGCAGCAGCCGAATCGACCTCCTTGACACCGCGAAACCGATTTCCGAAAAACGACCATAACAACATTATGCCGCTAAACACGGCGATGAAAATCGGGAGGATATTATTACTGACGAACTGCACGGGCATGCTCCTGTTCTTTCTGATTTGCGAATTCTAGCAGAGCCGAAAAGTGGGCGGGATCTTTCACTGCCAAGCTCATTAGTAACATATGCGCATTCCCATTACCCGGATACGACCAGATAGCCTGCTCCAATATCTGTTTAGCCTGCGCCAGCTGACCGTCCTGCGCCAGAAGAAATGCATGCTGATATACCACCTGCGGAGTTGGGGAAAAGCGCATTACATTGGAGCTCACGGCGAGCTTTTCTTTGAGGTGATCCGCGTCTACATCCGTACGTGCAAGGATGTATATCTCAGCATAAGGCGATAGCAGCGGCCGTTCATGCACCGCCACCATCCCCTCGCGGATACGTTGCGATGATTCGGCGACATTCCCCGAAGCAGGGTTTATCGCCAAGGTGTCCTTCAGTAACTGATAACTGATGCGCAACTGTATAAGTGACAGCAAGCTCATCAGCAAAATCAATGATAGCAAAAGCCGTCCGGCATTGCGCAACTCCAGGCGATAACGCGTTTCATCAAGCGCGCCCAGCAGAATCGCTGCGATAGCGATAAAGTAGGTGTACCACAATGGATATTCGAGCATGCTGTGGATGGCCAGCACACCCAATAAAGCATAACCCCACCAATGCGCCGCACTCTGCGATGCGCGTCTTAGGCCATAAAACCAGATTCCCAGCGATCCAAACAACGCCAGCAGACCGGCGAGACCAGCCTCCGCCGCAAGTTGAAATACCAGGTTGTGCGCATTGTTATAAAGACCAAACATGTAATTTGCCCGCAACTCCGGCAACAGCTGAAAATGGTGCCAGGCAAATTGTCCGAAGCCCACCCCCAGCCATGGCGATTGAATGAGCATCAGCACCGCCTCGTGCCACATATAAAATTTCATCCAAACGGTACTGGATTGGCCTGCATCATTGCTCAGCAATTCGCGATACATCCGCCCCAACGTATTGATGTCATTTGTTCCCGCCAAAAAGGGTAGCTGCACAGCCAAATGCATTAGCCCAAACCCGGCGATCAATGCCACGCTATAAATTAGCAATGGTCGCATCGCCTCATCCTTCCGCGCCCACCACCATGCCAGTCCACTCATCATCAACAAATACAGCCACGAACTGCGCGAGCCGCTCAACGTCATCACGAACAATAACAACACCGCCAGCAGCGCCACGTAGACCGCCTTCAACTTGCCCTGCTGAAACAGCAAGCCCAGCGAAATCAACCCCATCGCAATGTAATTGGCAAAGTGATTGTGTTGCGCGATGTTGCCGTACAAATGGAGTGACACTTTCCCTATAATCATTGAATCCAGCGGCGTATGCCAGTGAAAATGTTGCACCACCCCGATTGCGGCGTTGAGTGACGCGCCGATCAAAAGAAAAGCCGCCAGTACCTGCGCCAGTCTTGTCAGTCCAAAGCTATCGCGCAACCTTGCGCCAAGCACCATCAGCAATCCCGCAAACAGGAAGTACATGGCATATAGCAATGCCTGATCGAAATAGGCCACCTTGCGCAAAGCCAATTGCAAAATCACCACGGCGATCAACGCGATGGGCAATTGAGTAATTCGCGGAATTTCAGGTTGTTTCCAGAATTCACGTGCGGTCAAAAGCGTAAGTGCAAACAATCCCAGCATCGCACTCCACCACTCCTGATCAAATGCAGTCAGCGGGTTTTCGTGGCGGTAATGCAGAAATGGAAAAACCCACATCAGTCCGACCAAGGACAAACTGATATGGATCCACTTGATATCGGGCAGTCGGATCGACTGCAGCGTTTTCTTTAGCATGAACTGTTATTTATACCGCACCTGGCGAGAATATTATTCAGCGGACAAATCTTGGTAAAGCCGCTTTGAAACAGGTTCAAACCGACAAAGACGGTGAAGAATAAAAAGTATTTGCTTGCAAATATCGGGCTGGCTTCTACTCCCAACGACAACGACAACAATACAAAAGAACCGGCAACGATACGAACAATACGTTCTGCATGCATGATTTAAATCTCCTGCGGTTGATCAAAACGATTTTACTTCAATTTTTTGTATAGGGTGGCGTAATACAACACCGGGATGACCACCAGCGTCAGAACAGTGGATACCAGGATGCCGAATATCAAAGAAATTGCCAAGCCATTGAAGATCGGGTCATCCAGGATGAATAGCGCGCCCAGCATGGCTGCCAGCCCGGTCAGGATGATGGGTTTGGCTCGTGCACTCGCCGCCGCGATCACCGCGTGCTGCGTATCTACGCCATCACGGACTTGCAGATTGATGAAGTCCACAAGCAATATCGAATTGCGCACGATGATGCCCGCCAGCGCGATCATGCCTATCATCGAAGTCGCAGTGAACTGGCTACCCAACAGCGCATGCCCAGGCATTACGCCAATTATCGTCAGCGGGATCGGGGCCATGATCACCAGCGGCACAACATAGGATTTGAACTGCGCAACTACAAGCAAGTAGATCAGCAACAGGCCCACGCAATAAGCGATGCCCATGTCGCGAAAAGTCTCGAAGGTCACCTGCCATTCTCCATCCCACTTCAGCGCGTAGCCCGCGTAAGGGTCGCTGGGCTGTTTGAAGAAATAACTCCCCAATTTGCCGCCTTGCTCCAGCGGCATGTCGCCCACTTTGCTGTTGATTCCGAACATGCCGTATAACGGACTATCCAGCTTGCCAGCCATGTCACCGAACACATACACCACCGGCAACAGATCCTTGTGGTAGATTGGATAGTCGCGCTGCTGGGCGACTACTTGCACCACCTCGGAAAGCGGCACCAATACCCCATCACGCGCCCTGACCTTCAGCTTCAGAGCATCATCGATACGGCCGCGCCGTTCGGCAGGCAGACCTATGCGCAACGGCGGAGCATATTTCGCATCGGCATCGTGCAATGAAGCGACATCCTGGCCGGACAACGCGATACCGATCACATCCACGATGTCACGCGGCGCAACGCCCAGCAACGCGGCCTTGCTCTGCATCACTTGCAACAACAGCTTGGGCGCGGCTTCGGTCACGCTATCGTCTATGCCGACGATGTCCGCCGTCTTGCCGAATTGCTCGCGCACCTTGCCCGCCACCTTGCGAGCGCCATCATAATCCGGCCCGTATATTTCCGCGACGATGGGTGCCATCACCGGCGGGCCGGGCGGCACCTCGACGATCTTCACATTGGCATTCCAGCTCTTGGCGATTTTTTGCATAGGCTCCAGCGCGGCACTGGCGATTTCATGGCTGCTGCGGCTGCGCTGATGCTTGTCGCGCAAGTTGACCTGAATGTCGCCCTGCTCGGCCTCACTGCGTAAATAATATTGACGCACCAGACCGTTGAAATTGATCGGTGAAGCCGTGCCCGCATAGGCCTGATAATCGGTGACTTCCGGCACCGTTGCCAGATAGCCGCTGATTTCATGCAGCACGGCACTGGTCTGTTCCAACGGCGTGCCTGCAGGCATATCTACCACGATCTGGAATTCCGACTTGTTGTCGAACGGCAACATTTTCAGTACCACCAGTTTGACCACGCCCAGCGACACGGCCAACAGCAAGCCTCCGAGTACCACCAACCACAATTTGCGCCGCGCCGGTTTGCCATGCACGCCATTCAGGAACGGGGTCAGGTATTTTTTAAAGAAGCGATGGATTTGGGTGTCTCGTTCGTCTTGCACCACCTCGTGTTGCGCACCCGCAAAGCGCAGCACCAGCCAAGGCGTGATGACGAACGCCACCGCCAGCGAGATCAACATGCCCATGCTGGCATTGATCGGGATCGGGCTCATGTACGGCCCCATCAGGCCGCTGACAAAGGCCATCGGCAACAACGCGGCGATCACCGTCAGGGTTGCGAGTATGGTCGGGCTGCCTACTTCGTCCACCGCTTCTGGAATGATCTCTGACAGCGGCTGATGGGTCGCCAGCGCGCGGCGGCGGTGGATGTTTTCCACCACCACGATCGCATCATCCACCAGAATGCCGATGGAGAAGATCAGCGCGAACAGCGACACGCGATTCAGCGTGAATCCATACGCCCAGGATGCGAACAGGGTCGCCGCCAGCGTCAACAGCACCGCGATGCCGACCACGAAAGCCTCACGCCGTCCCATCGCAAGCCACACCAGCGCGACCACAGCAACCGTGGCGAACAACAATTTTTTAATCAGCTTCATCGCCTTGTCATTGGCGGTCTCACCATAGTTGCGCGTGATGCTGACCTGCACATCGGCGGGAATAATGCTGCCCTTCAGCTCATTCACTCGTGCCAGCAACTTCTCGGCGATTTCCACCGCGTTCGCGCCCGGCTTCTTGGTGATTGCCAGCGTCACTGCGGTGTACTCGCCCTTGGCAACGATTTGTTTGTCTGCTGCTGCGGGGCCAGCCCCCAGCCACACATAGCTGCTCGGCTGGTCTGCACCGTCCTGTACCTCGGCGACATCGCGCAGGAATACCGGCTTGTTGTCGGAGACTCCGATCACCAGTTGTCTCACTTCATTGGCATTGCTCAGGAAGCTGCCGGTTTGCACCAGCACTTCACGATTGTTCTGCACCAGATTTCCCGCATATTTCGACACGTTCGCGGATTCCAATGCCGCGCGCACGTCTTGCATAGTGAGCTGAAATGCATTCAGGTTTTCCGGGTTGAGCAGCACACGCACCATGCGCTGGGTCGCACCCAGCGTCGTGACTTCGCGGGTTCCCGGAACGCGCTTCAATTCGGTTTCGATGGCGTGCGCCACCTGGGTCAGCTCGATTCCACCACCAACTGTTTGCTCGCGCCACAATGTCAACGCCACCACTGGCACATCGTCTATGCCTTTGGCTTTGATGATCGGAGGCAATACCCCCAATGTGGACGGCAACCAATCCGCGTGGGAGTTCAACACGTCATACAACTTGACCAGCGAGGGCACATGCTCTTCGCCGACCTTGAACTGCACGGTAATGATTGCCATGCCCGGTTGTGCAACCGAATAGACATGGTCCACTCCGGCGATTTGCGCCAACACCTGCTCGGCCGGTGTCGCTACCGTTTGCGCAACATCTTTTGCAGACGCGCCAGGATAGGCGATCATTACATTCGCCATCGTGACGTTGATCTGCGGTTCTTCCTCGCGTGGTGTCACCAAAACGGCAAACGTACCCAGCAGTATTGCAACCAGCGCTAGCAGAGGCGTCATTTGCGAATGCAAAAAATATTTAGCGATGCGTCCTGAGATGCCCATGTTAATCAAATTCCAATCAAGAAGAAAATTTCGTGACTTAAGTTTATGTAAAGCTTCAAACTCTGACCTTCAAATTACTGCTTCATGCCCGCCTTGATAGGCTCCAGAGCTACTTGCTCGCCGGGATTCAGTCCCGCCAACACTTCAACTGAGTCATCTGCGCTTACTTCGCCCAATCGCACCTGACGTAATCTCACTCCTCCTTTTTCATCGACGACATACACCGCCACCACCTCGCTACGATGCAACACTGCGCTGGCAGGTATCACCAGCTTGTTAGCTTTACCCACTACAAAATGTGCTCGTACGAACATTCCCGGATACACTCCTGCCTCATTTGCGGGCAGATACACGCGCACTTGCGTGCTATGTGTACGCGCATCGGCGAGAGGCTGCACTGTTGCTGAAGCCGCCTTGACCCATTTGCTCAACGAAGGGACTTCCACCAAAACCTTGGGATGCGTGCCGATCTCCGGCAACTTGTACTGCGGCACATTTACCACTACACGCATTTCTGACGGGTCAAATCCGACCATCATGGGCTTGCCCGGCATGACCATCTCGCCCACCTCCACCAGACGTGCCGCGACTACCCCGCTGTATGGCGCCACCACGGAGCTATAACCATGTGCCAGACTGGCCTGACTCGCACCTGCCTCGCTGGCGGCAGCTTGCGCCCTTGCTACCTGGTAATCGGCCTGAGCCTTATCCAAAGCCGACTGGCTGATGAATTTTTGCTCGAACAATTGTTTGGAGCGTTCGTAATTCGCCTTGGCGTTCTGCATCGTGGCTTGCGCCTGCGACACTTGCGCGTTGCTACCCGCCAAGGCTTGTGCGGTTTCGCGCTCGTCAATACGCAATATCACCTGGCCCTTGTTGACGCGACTACCCACGTCAAACAGAATTTCCTTGACGCGCCCGCCAATTTGCGCCGATACCGTGGATTGGCGTGTCGCCTCCACCAAGCCTTCGACGCTATAGGTCTGCTCCACCTCGCGATATTGCACTGGCGCAACAGCAAGCGGCTCTACTGCATTACCCGCTACCGCTCCTAGCAACAATGGAACAAGTATCCATGACTTTTTCATAATGCTTAACCTGTTATAAAGTATTCGAATATTAGGATAGTCTAATATTATAAAGAATGCAAGCTCGCCTTCATCCTTTTTATAATGGGCAGACCTCTTATTTATTGCGGATTGCCGCGCAGCATTCCGCTATCAGCGCAGGGCCGCGATAAACCAAACCGCTATATATTTGCACCAATGCCGCACCTGCGTGGATTTTTTCAAGTGCGTCCATACCGCTCAATATTCCACCCACACCGATAATGGGCAGCTCCCCATGCAGTGCTGCCGCGAGCTGACGGATCACGGTTGTGGATTTTTCGCGCATGGGCGCACCGGAGAGCCCACCAGCCTCGCTGCCATGGGGCAGGTGTTCCACGCCCTCGCGTGACAAGGTGGTATTGGTGGCGATCACACCGTCGATACAATGTTGCTTCAATAGTTGCGCGGTTTGTACGACTTGTTCGGTTTCAATATCCGGTGCGATCTTCAACACGATAGGGGTATATTTGCCATGCTTATCGGTGAGCTTTTGTTGCTCAGCCTTGAGCAACTTGAGTAGGCCATTCAGCGCATCATGGTCTTGGAGCTGGCGCAGATTCTTGGTGTTGGGCGAGGAGATGTTGACGGTAATGTAGCTGGCGTGTGGATACACTTTGCGCAGGCAAATCAGATAGTCATCTGCTGCATTTTCAATCGGCGTGGCCGCGTTCTTACCGATGTTGATGCCCAATATGCCCCGATACTGCACACGCTTTACGTTTGCTATGAGCGCGTCCACGCCATCATTGTTGAAGCCCATGCGGTTGATGATGGCGTTGGCTTGCGGCAAGCGGAACAAACGAGGCTTGGGATTGCCAGCCTGGGGCAGCGGCGTGACAGTGCCGATTTCGATGAAACCGAAACCCAGCGCTGCCAGCCCGTCTACACACTCGCCATTCTTGTCGAGTCCGGCTGCAAGGCCGACCGGATTGGGAAAGGTCAGGCCCATGATGACGCGCGGATCATCTGTTATGCGCGGCGCGATGATGCCGTTCAAGCAAAATGAATGCGCAACATTCAAGCCGCGCAGCGTGAGATGGTGCGCGGTTTCAGGGTCAAGCTGGAACAGCGCGGGACGCAGCAATGAAAACATGGTTAGTTTATCTTGGGATCAATACTGGTTGTTTTCATGTGAAACTACTTTCGTCAAGGTTAGGGACAGGTTTGTCGAGTGTGCGCCAGACACCATCCAGTAAACCTTGCGCGGGTTGGTATTCTGTCTTGTAAGCCATTTTACGGCTGTTTTTTATCCAGTAACCCAGATACACAAAATCCAGGTCAAGTTTGCGGCACAGTTCTATCTGCCATAGCACGTTGTAAACACCCAGTCTTGCACGAGGCAAATCCGGCTCGTAGAAGGTATAAACCGAGGACAGCCCGTCGCTGAGCAAGTCGATCACGCTTACCATCTTAAGTACACCCTGCTCGCGGAATTCCACCAGCATCGAATCGACATGACTTTGCAGTAAAAAGTTCTGATACGACTCGCGATCGTCATTGTCCATGCCGCCGTCTTTGTGACGTGCGCGCTGATAGCGTTGATAGAGGTTGTAATATTCTGCTTTGTCTTGCAATGGATGCAGCGTAGCATCGAGATTGGCGTGTTGCTTCCACGCGCGCCGTTGTGAGCGATTTGCCGTGAATTGTTTTGCCTGGACGCGCAAAGGAACACAGGCATGACAGTTATCGCAGAGCGGGCGATAGGTATAGGTTCCGCTGCGCCGGAAGCCGTGTTGCACCAATTCAGAGTACACCTGAGTGTTGATCAGCAAAGCGGGCGTGGCGACCTGGGAGCGAGCTTGCAGGTCAGGCAGGTAGCTGCACGGATAGGGTGCAGTCAGATAAAAATGCAGCGCGGATAACGGTATATCGTTTAGCAGGCTCATGAGAAAAGATCGTGATCAAATTGCCAGTTGGGTATCGGCGCACAGTGTATCAATTCTTTCAATCGAGCGATGAATTCGTTGCGTGGGATTTCGCGTGCTCCAATCGAGGCGAGGTGCGGAGTGTACATCTGGCAATCTATCATGCCGAACTTCCAGCGTTCAAATTGCCTGGCGAGATGTGCCAGCGCGATCTTCGATGCATTGCTGACATTGCTGAACATGGACTCGCCGTAGAACATCCGTCCGATGCTAACACCATACACACCACCAACCAATTCCAGCTCCAACGCAGTATCGCCTTCGGTTTGAAACTGGAATGATTTTTTTGGCATCCATATTTCCACAGAATGTGCATACCCCAGTTGATTCAGCGCACAATACGCCGCAATCATGCCTTCGTGGATCCATGTGCCATGTTGACCGTTACGCGGCACTGCGCAACCACGCATCACCTGCTCAAAAGCAGAGTCAGTGCGTACTTCATAAGGTACGTTGCGCAACACCCTCGCCAGCGAGCGCGAGACTTTGAACTCACTCGGGATCAGCACCATGCGCGGATCTGGACTCCACCATAGAATGGGTTCGCCGGGACTGAACCACGGGAAAATTCCACCGCGGTAGGCTTCCAAGAGGCGCGGTACTGATAGGTCGCCGCCCGCCGCCAACAAACCGTTAGGCGAGCTTAGAGCACGCTCCACAGGCGGAAATGGGGCATCATCGGTTAGCCATGGGATCAAATTCGGTCTCTTTAGCATCTGTTCATTGCGGGCGTTTTGTGGTTATATTGCCACAGGTAGCGCAAATTGATTTAAGGGGAACGAATGTTATCGGGAATATTTGGGAATAAATCTGATCATCCTTTGGCGGATATCAAGTCTGTGCAAGCATTTCTGGATAACTTGCCGAAAAATGACGCGCATAAGTCGCTTGTGGAGTTAACCGAGTTAATTGAATCGGTGACAGGACATAGCGAATTCAAACTTGATCACCAATTTGCCATGCTGCGCCTGATCGACGAGGCTGCCCAACCCTACGCACGAAAATTGTTGCGCGAGTATTTTACCCCGTTTGAAAAAAATACATTCCAGGAAAATCGCCTGTGGACGGCGCTAAATAATTTTTACCTCCATACTGCCGGAGCTTATTACGCAGTGTTCAACCGATTTTGCAACGCTGAAAAAGGCAGCACCACCATCAAGGCACAATTACCATTGTTGACTGCTCGCGCGGTGAATTCCATTATTTGCCAGTTGAAATGTGTTTGTGCCCGCTACGCTCAAGTCGATAACGCGATTTGGGTTAATCTGGCGCTACTCTATAAACATGCGGAACAATTGCAATATCTGACTACGCCAGTCAGCCTTTACCCTGGCATGGTTGGCAACACTACGGTGAAATCCGAGATGGCGCGCCTGATGGTGTGGTACGACAGCGGTCTGAGCGCCCTGAGTCCCGTGTATATGCATCTGACCGAACGTCTCGTGGCACAATATTGCTCTGCCATAGACATCCATCCAGAGATCAGCCAAAACAGCCGGCTCAGTTTTGATTTGAGCCGCCCAGCCGAACCAACGCGCATCAATATGGGGGCAACGACTCACACGGCCATGCGTTTTATCAGTATCCCGGCAATGCAAGTCAAGTTGGAAGACTTGATGAAAGTGCTGAAAAAAAATATCGTTCCTGAGGATCTCTATCTAGGTGGGAGCTATGAGCCAGAAGTTGTTAAAAATGCTGTCCAGCATCTCCTGAATTATTTGGTTGCTCCCCCCGTCAGGCGCAATACGAGACGTGTGGCCAATGTCACCTTGAACGTGGTTGATAGTTTCGACAAAGTGGTCCAGCGAACTGATGCGAGGCAGCATTCCGAAGAAGAACCAGTGCATTGGGTGACCGAAGAAATCAGTGCCGGTGGATTCAGCACTGTGGTATCCGCCAAAGGTAACGGTAGCATCGGCATCGGAAGTTTGCTGGGAATCCAGCCGGAAGGGTTGCCACGTTGGGGGGTAGCGGTGGTGCGGCGGTTGTTGCGTGATGACTCGAACCAATTGCGTGTGGGCGCACAAATTCTGGCCAACCAGATTGCTTGTGTGTTCCCGAACAAGGCCGACAATGAACCAGGAAATGTTAAACCAGCGCTGTGGCTTTATGCAAAACCGAACGACTCATCCGGTGAAGCACAATTGATGATGACAGCCGATACGTTTTCGCCCAGCCGCAGCTTGAAAATCCAGCTGGATGAGAAAAATTACTTGCTGATCCCAATCGGATTACAGGAAAAAGGCCTTGATTATGATTTGGCAAAATTCAAAGTTATTGAACAGGAAGTCGATTCCGAAGAAATGAATTGAGAGCGCCCCTAAATTCCCCCTAGTACCGTCGGTACTGGCCGATTATCACCACAAACGCCAATCAATTACCCGAGTGGCATCGCGAGTCCATGTCATTTGCAATTCATAATTGAGTCTGCTTCATTCGAAGCATCAGCCAGGCTGAAATGTCCCGCAGCTCTTCCTCACACATCGAGTGTTGCATCGCGTATTCGTGCCATTCCACCGCATAGCCGAATTCCAGCAATGCATCTCTTGAAGCAACTCCCAACGCATAAGGTATGACCGGATCGCTGCGCCCGTGCGCCATGAAGATCGGAGTTACCTTGGTCTGTTCCAACAACTCGCCCGGCGTGCTTTCAGCCAACGGCAAATATGTGGAGAGTGCCAGCACCCCACCCAGCGGAGTGGCATGACGCAACGCGGTATGCAGCGCGATCACACCACCCTGCGAGAATCCAGCCAGAAAGATATTGCGCGGCGCGATGCCGTTCGCTACTTCCTGCGCGATCAACGCCTCGATAGCCGTTTGTGACGCATGTATACCGCCAGCATCCTGGCGTGCATCCGAACCGATCTCCAACCCACCCGCCGGTGCAGCGTGAGTGATGTCATACCAGGCGCGCATCATGAATCCGCCGTTGATCGTGACCGGGCGCATCGGCGCATGCGGGAAGATGTAACGCACTACAACGGGAAGCTCCAGCTCGTCTGCGATGGGCACGAAGTCCTGTCCGTCCGCGCCCAGGCCATGCAGCCAGATGATGCTGTGCCGGGGGTTTTTGCCGGTTTGAAGAATTATCGGGGGAGAGTTGCTGGCCATCTTTTGTTACGTCGGTTCGGGAATGATCTCGTGCAGCACCTGATAGATTTCGAGGTAATTCTTGGGAGGGGCGGCCCTGACACGGTGGGGCATAGCCCTCTTAGTGCGGGATAACCAGACACTTGGTTGCTGTTTTTTGGCAACCTAGTGGAATGGCTAGTTGTTTCATCAATGGCCGCCAGCCTCAGGTCTACTCGTTTCGCCTCAGTTTGGATCGGGAATGATCTCACGTAACACCTGATAAATTTCGCGGTAATTTTTAGGAGGCCTCCCCGCTTCCATTTCCTTCTGTGCGTTGCGTATCAGCGTGCGCAGGCGTTGCGCATCAGCCTGCGGATGCGCGGCGAGCAGCTCGGTGAGCGCTGCATCGCTTTCCATCAGCCGGTCGCGCCAGCGCTCAAGTTGGTGGGTATAGGCGATGTGCTGCTGCGATCTTCCCTTCCAGACATTCAGTTTGGCGAGTATCGGTGCGGTATCCACGTCGCGCATCAGCTTGCCGATATATTGCATCTGGCGTTTTATCGCGCCGAACTTGTTGATGTTCTTCATCTCGCGTATCGCGTCGCGCAGGTTTTCCGGGATGTCGAGCTGCGCGAGCTGATCCTTGCCCAGCTCGGTCAGTTCCTTGCCGAGGTCGCGCAACTCGTGCATCTGCTTCTTGATCTTGGTCTTGCTCGGCGGCAGCTCTTCCTCTTCTTCGTCTACCACCGGCAGGTTGCGCAGACCGCGCCCCCTGGTATAAGTGTTGTCTGCCATGCGTGCATGGGGTCGGATGACCTCAACTCCGTCGTCATGTTCATCATCGTCATCACCAAGATGGATGTGCAGCGATTCGTCTTCTTTGTGGGCTTTTTTGTGCGTAGTCATGCTATTGATCTCAATTTATTCATTGGCCGAAATATGCCCTCCCCCTTGCAGGGGGATAACCAGCGACTAAGCCCGCTTGCGGGCTTAGTCGAATGGCTAGTAGTCCCTTCAGGGTTAGGGAGGGGGTAGAAACTCGGATATCCCACAACTCTACCCCCATCCTGACCTTCCCCCTGTAAGGGGGAAGGGACTGGTGTGGCGGTCCATGATGAAATGTCTGGCCTTAATGAGTTTCGGCGATGCTGCTATGATACCGCCTTTCGCTAATCATCCGCTTTGCTTATGAATGCCCTGGTATCTTCCGCACCGCGTTTCTCGCACTCCATCGACAGCTTGCGCAACATCGCGCAAGACATGCTGGACTTCGCCAAACAGCGCGGCGCGTCAGCCGCTTCCGCCGATGTATCGGTCGGTTTTGGCCAATCCGTCACGGTGCGCCACGGCGAAGTCGAAACCATCGAATACAACCGTGACAAAGGCCTGAGCGTCACCGCTTATCTCGGCCGGCAGCGCGGCAATGCCAGCACCTCGGACTTTTCGCCTCAAGCGGTGCGCGACACCGTGGATGCCGCGTTGTCGATCGCGCGCTACACCGCCAAGGATGATTGCTCTGGTCTGCCCGATGCGGAAATGCTCGCGCGCGATTGTCCCGATATGGATCTGTATCACCCGTGGGATTTGTCGGTCGATGCGGCAATAGCGCTGGCCAAGCAATGCGAACAGTCCGCGCTGGATGCGGATAAGCGCATCAGCAATTCCGAAGGCGCTACCGTCAATCTGCACGAAGCGCAATTCATCACCGCCAACAGCTTGGGATTCATCGGTGGCTTTCCTTCATCGCGGCACAGTCTCAGTTGCGCGGTGATCGCCGGAGACGGTGACGCTATGGAGCGCGACTACTGGTACGCCGTAGCGCGCGATGCCAAAGACATGATGGATGCGCAACAAGTCGGGCGCATCGCCGCCGAGCGCACGGTGCGCCGGTTGAATGCGCGCCAACTAGACACCATGCAAGTACCGGTGTTGTTCGAGGCAACGATCTCTTCGAACCTGCTGGGCAGCTTCGTCAGCGCCGTGAGCGGCGGCAGCCTGTACCGCAAGTCTTCGTTCCTGCTCGACCAGATGGATCAGCAGATATTCGCACCGCACATCAACATCAGCGACGTGCCGGACATCCGCAAAGGCTTGGCATCCAGCCCGTTCGACGATGAAGGTGTAAGAACCCAACACCGCAACATCGTCGAGAACGGCGTGCTGCGCGGCTATTTCCTCGGCAGCTATTCAGCGCGCAAGCTCGGCATGCGCACCACCGGCAATGCGGGCGGCAATCATAATCTGATTCTTCAATCGGGCGAACTTGATTTCAATGGCTTGCTGAAACAGATGGGGCGCGGCGTGCTCGTAACCGAGTTGCTCGGCCAAGGAGTGAACCAGGTCACCGGCGATTATTCGCGCGGCGCGGCGGGCTTCTGGGTAGAGCATGGCGAGATCCAATTTCCGGTACAGGAGATCACCATTGCTGGAAACCTGAAAGACATGTACCGCAACATCGTCGCAGTCGGCAGCGACGTGCTGGTGCAAGGTTCGAAACAGTGCGGGTCTATCCTGGTGGAAGGCATGACCATCGCGGGGCGCTGATTTCAGGAATGCAAATTTATCAGCGAGCGCGCTAACGCTGTCAGCCTTAATAATTCCATTTCTAATTCAATCGTGAACCAATGATGCTGATGCCAATGATGCTGATGTAGGAGCGCGCCGTGCGCGCGATCTTTTAGCTTCGCAGGCATGGTCAGCTCCTGCATTTTGTTCCGGCACTTCCGGCTTGGTGATCAAAACTCTTTCCAGTCGCCGTCCTTGGCCTCCTTGGCTTTGATCAGCCTGCCTGCCTTCCTGGCAGGAGCCACTGCAGCCGAACTGGGTGACGCGATAACAGCCCTGGCAGCAGCCGTCCTCTTGATTCCTTTGGCTGCTCCTCCCAATTTGAACACGCTCACTGCTTCCGACAGGCTGCGCGCCTGATCCCGCATCGCTTCGGCGGCGGATGCAGCTTCTTCTACAAGCGCGGCGTTCTGCTGCGTCACGTCGTCCATCTGTGTGATCGCCTGATTGACCTGCTCGATGCCCTCGTTCTGCTCCTGCGAGGCCGCAGCGATTTCGGACATGATGTCAGTAACTTGTTTCACCGCAACAACGATTTCGTCCATCGTCGCCCCGGCCTGTAAAGTGGACCCCTCGGTCAAGACAATAATGCATCGAGTTTAAGAGGGCAACCTTCTTCATGCAGCGGAACGGCGCTGCCCCGGTTTTCTGTTTCTTTTTTTGTTTCTATTTCTGAGTGAGTTTTTTCTTCCTCACTCGG
>JANXXH010000134.1 GCA_025350705.1 Gallionella sp. | reverse complement strand
AGTTCAACCTGAGGGAGGCCGTGACGTGACCCGCGAGGTTGAACATTACAACCTGGACATGGTGCTGGCACTGGGCTTCCGGGTGCGCAGCCCGGTGGGCGTGCGTTTCCGCCAGTGGGCCAACGACAAGCTGAAGGAATACATCGTTAAGGGTTTTGTGCTGGATGACGCGCGATTGAAGAACCCCGGCAAGGGGCGGGATTACTTCGACGAGCTGACCCGCCGCCTGCAAGACATCCGCACCAGTGAGCGGCGTTTTTACCAGAAGATCACGGACATCTACGCGACCAGTGTGGATTATGACGCCAGCCATGCGCTCACCCAGACGTTCTTTGCCACGGTGCAGAATAAGGTGCATTTCGCCATCCACGGCCTGACTGCCGCCGAGCTAATTGCCGACCGTGCCGACAGCAGCCAGCCGAACATTGGGCTGACGACTTGGGAGGGCGCACGCATTCGTAAATCGGATGTAAGCATCGCCAAAAATTACCTGAGCGAGAAAGAACTGCGCGCCCTCAATAATCTGGCCGAGCAGTATTTGATTTTTGCCGAAGGTCAGGCGATGCGGCGTATTGCCATGACTATGCAGGACTGGATCAATAAACTGGAAGGCTTTTTGACACTGAATGACCGCGAGATTTTACAAGGCGCGGGCAAGGTGTCGGCTGAACTGGCCAAGGCCCACGCAGAGGAAGAGTTTGGCAAGTTCCGCGTGATGGACGACCAGCGCTTCGAATCGGACTTTGACAATATGGTGAAGCGGCTGCCCACCAAAACGCCGGGGAAGGAAGGCTGATGGACTTCCGCATCGCTGACACTTTTACCGACAGTCTCGCCAAACTCACCGGCGATGAACAGAAAGCCGTCAAGACCACTGCCTTTGATCTGCAAATAAACCCGGCCAATCCCGGCTTGAGCTTCCATAAGCTGGACAAGGCTAGAGACAAGAATTTCTGGTCGGTGCGGGTGAGCAGCGATATTCGTTTGATCGTCCACAAGACTGATGCCAGCCTGTTGCTGTGCTATGTGGATCACCACGATAAGGCTTATGACTGGGCGGAACGGCGCAAGCTGGAAACGCATCCGAAGACCGGCGCGGCACAGTTGGTCGAGATACGTGAGACGGTGCAAGAGATCATCGTTCCGATTTACGTGCAGGCGGAAATTGTTCTGGCACCAAAGCCTGCGCGCGAGATGAAGCCACTTTTTGCTGGCAAGGCAGATGATGAGCTGCTTGGCTATGGTGTGCCTGCAGAGTGGCTCGACGACGTAAAGAATGCGACCGAGGATACGCTGTTGGCATTGTGCGACCACCTTCCTGCCGAGGCGGCGGAGGCGCTGCTAGAACTGGCAACGGGCGGCAAGCCCCGTGTGTCCAAGCCCATGGTGGCAACGGCGAATCCCTTCGACCATCCCGATGCTCAACGCCGTTTCCGCGTGATGACCAATGTGGAGGAGTTGCAGCGCGCTCTTGATTTCCCCTGGGAAAAGTGGGCAGTCTTCCTGCACCCCGAACAACGGCAATGGGTGGAGCGCGACTACACCGGCCCGGCGCGCGTCTCCGGTTCCGCTGGCACTGGCAAGACGATTGTTGCATTGCATCGTGCCGCTTATCTGGCGCGCACGCATCCCGATGCTCGCGTCTTGTTGACGACCTTTTCTGACACGCTGGCGAGAGCACTGAATACCAAGCTGAAACGACTGTTGGGCAATGAACCGCGCCTTGCGGAACGCATAGATGTTCATTCGCTCGATGCCATCGGTCTTCGACTCTACAAGGTGCACAACGGGCAGGCGACAATTGCCAGCCGCGAGATTGTCCGCGAGTTGCTGCAAGAAGCTGCCAGCACCGTTGGTGTTCACAAATTTGGCCTGCATTTTCTGCACACGGAATGGGAACAGGTGGTGGATGCGTGGCAATTGGAGAGCTGGGATGCTTACCGCGATGTTGCGCGTCTCGGCAGAAAGACACGGTTGCCGGAAGCGCAGCGTAAGGTCTTATGGACTATCTTCGAGCGCGTTCGCGCCGGATTGCAAGAACGCAAGCTGATCACGCACGCGCAACTATTCACCGCGCTGGCCGCAGCACTTGCTACGAACAAGAGTGTGGTGTTCGACTTCGCGGTCGTGGACGAGGCGCAGGACATCAGCGTTGCGCACCTCAGATTCTTTGCCGCCTTGGGTGGCGATCGGCCTGATGCGCTCTTTTTTGCCGGCGACCTCGGGCAACGCATCTTCCAGCAGCCGTTCTCATGGAAGGGCATCGGTGTGGACATTCGGGGGCGGTCACGTACCTTGCGCGTCAATTACCGCACCTCGCACCAAATCCGCACACAGGCGGATCGCCTGCTTGGCCCGATGGTCATCGACGTGGATGGCAACAGTGAGAATCGCAGCGATACCGTTTCGGTATTCAATGGCCCTCCGCCCGTAATTTACACTCTCAAGGATGAGGACGAGGAGATCAGGACGGTTGGCAAATGGATTGTGGAGCGGGGCAAGGCTGGTGTGTTGCCGCACGAGTTTGGCGTGTTCGTCCGCTCCGCAGCGCAACTGGAACGGGCGCAAGCAGCAGTGAAGACAGCGAGTTTACCATTCAAGATTCTCGATGAACACGTCGAGACCCTCAACGGCCATGTCTCGATCAGCACCATGCACCTAGCCAAGGGACTGGAATTTCGTGCCGTGGTCGTGATGGCCTGTGATGACGAGATCATCCCCTTGCAGGAGCGCATCGAGACGGTCGGTGACGACGCCGATCTGCAAGAGGTGTATGACACCGAGCGCCATCTGCTCTACGTTGCCTGCACGCGGGCGAGGGATTATCTTTTGGTGACGAGTGTCGAGCCTGCTTCAGAATTTCTCGATGACATGCGAGGTAATTAGCGCACCCTATTATCGAATGAGTTCATGCCGTCCTTCGCACGTTATATTGGCATCAACCACTCAGGGGAATGCGGTGGTTAATGGGTGGTGGATCATCGATAGGATGGCATTCTCTCCCTTGCCGCAGCCGCTTCACACCGTCGCGCTTCATGGCTATCACAAGCGATGGTGAATCTGAATATGATTGATACAGTGGGGCATGGCATCCACGCCATGATCCTTGCCCAGCGCAACCGTTACTTTCCGCTGCCAGACTATAGCAAGTCTGAACAGGACAAGGTGGTACTGGAAATTTATGGACACGTAATTGACGAGAACTACACCCGATTACTGCTGGAGCAACGCGATTTGCCGCTCACTACAGTAGTGCTGCTTGATCGGGTGCAGAAAAAACAACTGATTACCGATGATGCGGCTGCCATGTTACGGAAGGCTGGCTTGATCGATGGTAGGAAACCAAATTATTTCGTAGAGGCTCATATTGCCAAAGCGACTGGCGGCAGAAGCGAATACATCCGCAATCGAGCCTTCGACGACGCTCACTATAAAGATATGGTCTTGGCCTATCTGAAAAAATATGGTTCAGCCAGCAAGCAAGATTTGGCGGGGCTGATTTTAGACAAACTTTCTGACGTATTAGACGAAAAACAGAAAGCAAACAAGCTGCGCAATTTGCTCTATGCCATGTCAAAGCGTGACAAAACCATTGAAAAATCAGTCGTACAGGAAAAGAGGCGATGGATTTTAGTGCTCGATAACAAGCGCAAAATTTAGACAAGCATTAGACAAACTCGCCGCCTACAGAAGTGTATTTATTTATCGCGGCAACGTCACGGCGCAGGCATGAACCAAGGTCGCCTTCACCGTCACGTCACCGCTGCCGTATGCGGGTCGTGCGCGTCAACAAAAAAACCATGCCGGACAAAAACCCCGGCACCGGTTTTTTCATTGCCACACACCACCCTGAGTGTCAGGTTTGGTCGCTGCGCGTTCTGTCTTTTTATACCCGCCCCCTTGCAGGGCGCGTGTGCGCTGGCAGGCGCACACCGTTCCGCACGGTATGTTCCGCACGGTACGCAGGTGAGTTGTGATATTTGGTATACTGCCTACAGTCCAAGCACTCGGTGGACAAGCGAACGAAAAATGCAGTAACAATTACAGTAACTTTTATTTTTACCACCGCAATCCATTGCCTGACCTTGTTGTCGATTCCGGTTCCGGACCATCTATAATTAAAAATCAGTCCGATAGTATTTATACCGCTGTGCCCAATGTGGGCGAGTATCTACGCTTCACTGATCAATCGTTCATGAATCAAACTGCATAAGCTCGAAGCCAAGCTGCCAAATGACTGTCAGAGTCCAAACCTATGTACTAGAAAACTTTTGAGCTGTTATAGCAGTGCGAACGGTGACAAGATGGGCGATGATGCGGCGGGGATATATCATCTGGTCATTTGTTCAAGTTGATGAACTTTTGGATTGGTTAAATGCCTATGCGGTTCAGCGAATTGATTGTTTGGCAGTAAAGGCGTAACTTGCGTCCAATGTTTTGCATTGATTGAGAGAATAACGAAAATTAATAAGTTGCTAAAACAGGTGTTGCTGGTTTGTGTGAGCTTGTTAGCGTTGACCGGACAGTCAAGAGCCGATTCACTGTCCGATGCACTGAATGCCTACGCTGCGGGTAATTTTGCAAATGCGGTGAATTTATTCCAGCCATTGGCAGAAAAGGGTAATGCCTCAGCACAATACAACCTGGGGAAGATGTATTACCTGGGCCAAGGTGTACTCCAGGATTACAAAGAGGCGATGAGGTGGTCTCGATTGGCCGCAGAACAGGGTAATACTTTGGCACAACACAACCTTGGGGTGATGTATTACCTCGGTCAAGGTGTTCTCCAAGATCACAAAGAGGCGATGAAGTGGTCTCGACTGGCTGCAGAACAGGGTAACGCTTCGGCACAAAACAATCTTGGGAAGATGTATTACCTAGGACAGGGTGCTCCCCAGGATAACAAAGAGGCCGCAAAATGGTTTCGATTGGCCGCAGAACAAGGTTATGCTAAAGCACAAGTTGAATTGGGTGTTCTATATATGTTAGGGCACGGCGTTTCTCAAGACAATATCCAGGCACTTATGTGGGTCAATGTTGCAATTGCCAATGATAGTGCAATACAAAAACAGTTTTCTGAAATACGAGTTGTCGATTTACGTAGTGCAATAGCAAAGCGTCTCACTGCCGACCAAATTGCCTTGGCACAGGAACTGGGCGAAGAATGCATTGAAAATAAATTCAAAGGGTGTGAGCGGGAATGAACTGGCTACCGGCCGATTTTTTTACTTGAGCACCGGTTTCGCCCCCCAGATTTTGTCGGCATATTCACTTATTGTGCGATCGCTTGAAAATTTACCCATGCCTGCAACATTAAGAATAGCGCTGCGTGTCCATTGCTTCTGATTGCGGTAGAGCGCATCCACACGTTCTTGCGCAGCGATGTAGGCAGTATAATCGGCCAGCAGTAGATATTGGTCCCCACCTTGAGTGAGGTTGTGGACGATAGACTGGAAACGGTCGGCCTGTTCCGGCGAGAAGTAACCAGAACCTATCATATCCAATGCGCATCTCAACTCGTTGTTGGCCTGGTAATACTCCCAAGCGTTATAGCCCGAGTTTTTCAGCGCAGAGACTTCTTGAGCATTCAGTCCGAAGATGAAGATATTTTCTTCGCCTACTTCCTGCATGATCTCAATATTCGCGCCATCGAGCGTACCGATGGTCAGGGCACCATTAAGGGCGAGTTTCATGTTGCCGGTGCCCGATGCCTCAGTGCCTGCAGTGGAGATTTGCTGCGACAAGTCGGCAGCAGGGATGATTTCGCTGGCGGTAGAAACATCGTAATTGGGGATGAAAACCAGTTTTAGCAGGTTGCGCACAGCGGGATCATTGTTGACGATGTCGGCAATGCTGGTGGCAAGTTTGATGATGAGTTTGGCGGCGGCGTATCCGGGTGCTGCTTTGCCGGCAATGATTACCGAGCGCGGCACAATATCCAATGACGGGTTGGAACGGATACGATTGTACAGCGTGACAACGTGGAGTAGATTAAGGAGCTGGCGTTTGTATTCGTGTATGCGCTTGATCTGAACGTCGAACAGGCTGTCCGGGTTTATTTGTATTCCCGCTCTGTCTATTATCAATCTGGTCAGACGTTCTTTATTGGCACGCTTCACAGTGCGGAAATCGTCCTGGAAGCTGTCGTCATCGGCCAGTTTGGCCAGCTGGCGCAATTGTGACAGGTCGGTGATCCAACCTTTGCCAATGCGGCGGGTGATCAGATTGGACAGCCCCGGGTTAGCTTGATTCAGCCACAAGCGCGGGGTGATGCCGTTGGTAATGTTGATGAGTTTGCCCGGATAATACCTGTCGAAGTCGGCAAAGATCGTGGTTTTCATCAACTCGGAATGAAGTTGTGCCACGCCGTTGACATGATGACTGCCCACGATTGCCAAATGCGCCATGCGTACGCGTTGGCCATGGCTTTCGTCGATGATGGACATGCGTTTAAGTAGTTCGTCATCACCGGGAAATCGGTGCATGACTTCCTGCAAGAAACGCTGGTTGATCTCATAAATAATCTGCATGTGGCGCGGCAAGACGGACTCAAACAGATCTATTGACCAGGTTTCCAGTGCTTCCGGCATGAGCGTGTGATTGGTGTACGCGAAGGTGCGGGTAGTGATATCCCAAGCTCGATCCCAATCCAGATGATTTATATCTACCAGAAGGCGCATCAGCTCCGGAATGGCGATAGAGGGGTGGGTATCGTTAAGCTGGATCGCCACCTTATCCGGCAGTGCGTCGAAAGTGTCATGATATTTCTTGAAGCGGAACAGAATGTCCTGCAAAGAGGCGCTGACAAAGAAATATTGCTGTTTTAGCCGCAGTTCGCGGCCCATAGACGTGCTGTCGTCGGGATAGAGCACTTTTGACAGATTTTCCGATTCATTCTTGTCTCCAATTGCCTTGATATAGTTACCCTCATTGAAGTACTTGAGATCAAATTCACGCGATGCTTTGGCTGACCAAAGGCGCATATTGTTGACTGTATCGAGACCATAGCCCGCCACTGGTGTGTCATAGGCCATCGCCATGACATCATCGGTATCTATCCAGTGGCAGCGTATGTTGCCGAGATCATCGTTGTGTTGTACTACACGACCATGAAACTTCACCGGATAGAGCACTTCGGGACGGGGGAATTCCCATGGGTTGCCATAACGTAACCAGTTGTCCGGATGCTCAACCTGCCAGCCGTTCTCGATCTTCTGTTTGAACATGCCATACTCGTAGCGGATGCCCATGCCGTAACCCGGCAGACCGATGGTTGCCATGGAGTCGAGGAAGCATGCTGCCAGACGGCCAAGGCCGCCATTCCCCAGAGCGGCATCAAATTCCATCTCCTTTATTTTATTCAGATCAAGCCCCGCTGCGAAACATGCCTGTCGGACTTCATCAACAAAGCCGATGTTGAGTACACTATTCATCAGGCTGCGGCCGATGAGGAACTCCATTGAGAGGTAGTACACCCGTTTGGCATCGTTGATGTAGTAGCGGCGCATGGTTGCCATCCAGCGTTCGATCAGGCGTTCGCGCACTACATAAGCGAGGGTGAAGAACCAGTCTCGGTCAGTAGCGGTGATAGGGTCTTTGCCCACAGAAAAAATGAGGTGGTTGGTCATGGATTGCTGGACCGAGTTCAGCCTGAGATTGAGCGGTTCAAGCGGGTCAACGTTAGAAGTTTTTTGCATATCACTTTCTCTTTTATGAATGGATAGTATAGACATGATTTCCCAAAACGTCCTGCTCATTTCCGGGAGCAAGGTGAGAGCGAAACAGGTCATATACATCCTTCGTTTTTTACCGGTGAATTAAGGCATATAATTCGTACGATACTCTAAAAACAACAAAGACTCGATTCTCGATCTGGCATAAAGGAGTTGCTCGACTTTAATTGTTTCTTTCGGAGGAGATTTTATGCAACAGGCGATGATAGGGCTGTGCAAAATAGGTGAAAACTCGGTGCGCAGATTGCGCCATGCGTGTCATGGCCCATCGTACCGATTGATCGCGAAGGCCAGGGCATTCATTGAATCCAGATGGTGTCGTTTTGCAGGCATATTAAAATCGTGAATCACTTTCTCGCAGGTGATATAGGTGGAACCAAGACCAGGCTAGCGGTCGTCGAAGTTGTGGGCACGAAAGTGCATATATTGAACGAAGCCAGTTACCCGAGCCGTGATTACGCAACGTTTGAAGTACTGCTAAACGATTTTTTGTCTGGTACCAAAACCCCAGGCCATGCAGCTTTCGGCGTTGCCGGCCCGGTGCAAAGCAGGGTAGTGAAAACCACTAATTTGCCATGGCGAATTGATGCCGATGCGTTGAAGCGGCAATTTGGATTTGCACACTGTGATTTGCTGAATGACTTGGAAGCAACTGCATATGGGCTGCCAGCATTGGGTGTGGATGACTTCTGTATCTTGCAACGTGGTGTACCACACGCCTGCGGCAACGCCGCCGTGATTGCTGCGGGTACAGGCTTGGGCGAAGCCGGATTGCATTGGGACGGTCAACACCATCAACCGTTCGCCACAGAAGGCGGGCATGCCAGTTTTAGTCCGGACAATGAATTGGACATCGCATTACTACGCCATCTGCACAAAAAAAATCAACATGTCAGTTGGGAGCGTGTCGTATCCGGTATGGGATTGCTGGATATGCACGCGTTCTTGAATCTACATCATCATGTTGAAGTGCCGAAATGGCTGGCGGAAGAAATGCGCAACAGTGATGCGGCCGCAGCGATTGCCAGTGCCGCGCTGTCTGGTCGGGATGATATCTGTGTCGAAACGCTGAATTGGTTCGTGCGTCTGTATGGTTCGGAAGCGGGTAATCTCGCGCTCAAGGTTATGAGTCGCGGCGGCATGTACTTGGGCGGTGGCATAGCGCCGAAGATTTTGCCGCTGTTGCAGAACGGTGTGTTTCTCGATGCGTTCCTGAATAAAGGACGGATGCGCCCACTGCTGGAAGTGATGCCGGTCAGGGTGATCCTGAATGATCGCGCCGCGTTGTTCGGTCCGGCTTTGTTTGCTGCTAGATTCTCCGATGACGCATCATGATTATCGCTGAATTGTCGAATATGCAGGCAATTTTTGTGCATGATGATCCGGATAAAACAGGTGCCTCTGTCGCGCGGCGCATCCCGGATACCGATCCCATTGAACAATGCTAAGAGCATGACAGTTGCGATATAATTCAACGCTATTTCAAACACGATTTAAAATTTATACTACGTCGAAAGTCTATGGAAAAAAGCACTGCATATATTTTACAAGTTCGCCCCAAAATTCCTGCACGCTTGGCGCGTCTTGAAGAACTCGCGAACAATCTCTGGTATAGCTGGGATCGTCCAACGCGCGGGCTGTTCGAGAGCTTGCATCCTGGCTTGTGGCAGAACACCGGGCAAAGCCCCAAGGCATTTTTGAAACGCGTAGATGAACAGCGTTTACTGGAAGCGGCTGAAGATCAGGTATTTATCGGAAATTTGAACCGCGTATTGGCTGCCTACGATACTTACCATGATCACCGATTGCCCGCAGGCGGCTCGGAATTGCTGGGCAAAGACGATTTGATCGCATACTTCTGTGCCGAATTCGGTTTTCACGAAAGTTTTCCGATTTACTCTGGCGGCTTGGGCATTTTGGCGGGAGACCACTGCAAGGCCGCGAGTGATTTGCGCATGCCATTCGTTGGTGTCGGTTTGTTGTATCGTCAAGGCTATTTTCACCAGACGATCGATGGCGAAGGCAATCAAATCGCAACCAACAGCGATTCGCATTTTGAAGACCTCCCGATCATTGCGTCCAAGCATGCGGACGGATCAGAGGTTTACACCTCGGTGGATTTGCCGGGCCGCAAGCTCAATCTCAAGATTTGGCAAGCCAAGGTTGGACACATCACGCTGTACTTGCTGGACACCGACCTGGAAAGTAACAGTCCTCATGATCGCGACATTACACACCGTCTATATGGCGGCGACAAAGTGATGCGCATTGAGCAGGAAATCGTGCTGGGTATCGGCGGTGTGCGCGCGTTGCATGAACTGGGACTGAAGCCAACTGTTTGGCACATCAACGAAGGGCACGCGGCATTCATGATGCTGGAAAGAATGCGTCAGAAGATCGCCAATGATAGCTTGAATTTTTTCACGGCTCTTGAGGCGGTAGCGGTTAATACGATTTTTACCACGCATACGCCAGTACCCGCCGGGCACGATCATTTCAGCGAAGCCATGATGCAGGATTATTTCGAACATTATTATCCTCAGCTCAAGCTGAGCCGAGAAGAATTCCTGTCGTTTGGACGAACAAGCAATTCTCACGATTTCAACATGACGGCACTGGCTATACGCAGCAGCCGATTCCACAATGGTGTATCGCGTATCCATGGCGATGTATCAGCGGATATATGCGGCGACATGTGGCCGGAAATCGAACATCAGGAAAATCCGATGACCTATGTCACCAATGGCGTGCATGCTCCGACTTTTTTGGCGTCCGAGTGGATCGAGGTGCTGGAGCGTTATCTCGGTCTGGAGTGGAGTGCACGTATGAATGACGTGGAATTCTGGAAAGGTGTCGATAACATCCCAGACCACTTGTTCTGGAGCGTGCGCCAGACACTGAAGGCGCAAATGCTGATCACGGTGCGTGAACGCATCACCGCGCAGCATTTCCGCAATCACGGTTCCGAGGCACACCTGGATCGACTGCTCAAGTACGTCAATCCGGAAAATCCGAATGTCCTGACCATCGGCTTTGCACGCCGCTTCGCCACTTACAAACGCGCCACCATGCTGTTCGGCGATCTCGATTGGCTGCGTCAAATCCTGCATAACCCTGAACGTCCAACTGTTTTCATCTTTGCCGGAAAGGCGCATCCTGCGGACATTCCAGGGCAAGACCTGATCCGCCGCATCACCCAGATTGCCAAGATGCCGGAGTTCATCGGCAAGATCCTGATGGTGGAGGGGTATGATCTCGGCCTGTCACGCACGCTGGTTACGGGTGTGGACGTGTGGCTGAATAATCCCTTGTATCCGCTGGAAGCCAGCGGCACATCGGGTATGAAAGCCGGGTTGAACGGTACGATCAACCTGTCCGTACTGGACGGATGGTGGGGTGAAAGCTATGACGGCGAAAACGGTTGGGCAATAAAACCAGTATCAGAAACCTTGAGCGAAGAAGCTCGCACACACGAAGAAACCATCACGCTCTACGAGTTGTTGCAGGACCAGATCGTGCCGTTATACTACGAGCACAGCAAGATGGGTTATTCGCCAAACTGGGTGAAAATGGCAAAGCGCTCCATGGCTACTATCATGCCTCGCTTCAATTCCAAGCGCATGGTAGGCGAATATCTCACCAAGTGCTATTTGCCGTCCAACCAGCAACACCGGTTGTATAAACAAAATAACTACGAGAATTCGCACATCATCGCCGATTGGAAAGCTCGCATCCGCAATGCTTGGTCAGGTGTAGTACTGAGTCGTCTGGATGCTGACCGGAAGGAAATCAACTTCGGCGAAAGTCTTCACTTCGAGGTGGGAGTCAGGCTAAACGGTCTTAAATCCAATGATGTGAAAGTAGAAATGTTGCTGGACTTGCATAGTAAACGAGAGGAATTGCAGAACTCACTCAGGTACAGTTTTGTAGCCACTGGAGCCATGACCGACGCGGGAGAAAACATATTCGTCGTCGACGTGAAACCGGAACATTGCGGCATGATGGAATATCATATCCGCGCTTACCCATACCATGAGATGCTGACCCATCCCTTTGAGCTGGGCATGATGCACTGGCTGTAAATGTCATTGCTGATTAAACGACTTATGAAGCCACTAGCCATTTCGTTAAGTCATCCAAAAAACGGTGACCAATCGGCTGGTTATAGCTATCTGACAAAAGTTGGCAAATTACGCCAACTTTAGGTCAACGGTTATGTATCTGGTAATATTTTGTCGAAAAGAAAGTTTGCATTGGCCGAACTGAAAGTCCTGTTCGCGACTTCCGAAGTTGCACCTTTGATCAAGACGGGTGGCTTGGCTGATGTCAGCGGCGCATTGCCCGCTGCGTTGCGCGCCATCGGTGTGGACGTGCGTGTATTGGTGCCTGGGTATAATCAGGTCATCTCACATCTGACGCCTCAACAAGTCGTCGCTACCTTCAATGACCTGCCGGGTTTTCCACCGGTGCGGCTATTGTCCGGTGTGATGGCCAGTGGCGTGACCGTTCTGGCGGTGGACTGCCCGAGCTTATATCAGCGTGAAGGTGGCCCTTACCAGAATGCCCTCGGGCATGACTGGGCGGACAATGCGCAGCGCTTCGGTTTGCTATCCCGTGTTGCCGCAGTGCTTGGCAGCAGCGCATCGCCGCTTGATTGGCATCCCGATCTGGTGCATTGCAATGACTGGCAGACCGGCTTGGCCCCTGCTTTCTTGCACTTCGCTCCAGGTGCGGTACCCAGCATCATCGCCATACACAACATCGCTTTTCAAGGCAACTTCCCGCCCGAGACCGTGCAACAGCTTCATCTGCCGCCCGCCTGTTACAGCATCGAAGGCGCGGAGTTTTACGGCAACCTGTCATTCCTCAAAGCGGGGCTGTTCTATGCCGACCACATCACCACTGTCAGCCCGAACTACGCCAAGGAAATACAGCAGGAGAAACTCGGCTTCGGCATGCAGGGCCTGTTGACCTTTCGCCGCGACAGGCTCACCGGCATACTCAATGGCATCGACACGGAAGAGTGGGATCCGTCGACCGACCCGCATCTCGCCAAACCTTACAGCAGCGCAAACATGAGCGGCAAGGCCGCCAACAAAGAATCGTTGCAAAGTAAAATGGGCCTAAACATCGAGCCGGATATTCCGTTGCTCGGCGTGGTCAGCCGTTTCACTGAACAGAAGGGACTGGATTTATTGCTGGAGATCGCGCCGCTCCTGACCAAGCTGCCGGTGCAATTGGCTATGCTCGGTACCGGCGATGCGAAAATGCAGAAAACTGCTCGTGACTTAACGCATCTCTATCCCGGCAAGATCGGTGTGGTGATCGGTTTCAGTGAGGAGCTTTCGCATCAGATCGAAGCCGGTGCGGATATGTTCGTCATGCCCTCTCGATTCGAACCCTGCGGGCTGAACCAGATGTACAGCCAACGCTATGGCACGCCGCCCATCGTCCACGCCACCGGCGGTTTGGTGGATTCAGTAGTGGATAGCTCTACCGCAACCCTTAAAGGCGGCACCGCCAGCGGTTTCACGTTCGAAGATATGACCTCAAAAAATCTTTTCGCTGCAATACAACGGGCAGTCGGAATGTACCATGACAAAATAAAATGGGATGCGCTGCGCAAAAATTGCATGGCGAAAAATTTCAGTTGGCGGAGCAGTGCAGAGGCATATCGTACGGTGTATCTCAAAGTGTTGAAAGACCGGCGAAGTATCATTAGGAGTAAATCATGAAACTTAAAATCATCATCATTCTGTTCATCGCCGCACTGGCAGCTTTTCCCGCATACGCCGGAGATTTCGAGCCCGCATCATTCATCACTGCGCATAACAAATGGCGCGCCGGAGTGGGGGTGAAGGAGCCGCTCAGTTACTCTCCAGCACTGGCAGTGTCCGCTCAAGCCTGGGCAGACAACCTGAAACAAACTAATCAGTGCCAGATGCGTCACAGCAAAGCAGATGGAAAATACGGTGAAAATCTTTATTGGGCCAGTGCGGTGAATTGGTCTGATGGCCGCAAAGAACTGCAAAAGGTAATACCGGAACAAGTGGTGGATAGTTGGGGCAGCGAAAAGGCGGATTACAACTACGCAAAAAATAGCTGCAAGCCAGGCAAGATGTGCGGCCACTACACACAGATGGTCTGGCGCACCACCAAGACAGTCGGCTGCGCGATGGCAGTGTGCGAGGACACCAAGCAGCAAGTGTGGGTGTGCCAATATCAACCGGCGGGTAATTGGGTGGGTAAAAAACCCTACTGAGCGTTAGTCATCTCTTTCAATAGTTCGTTGGACTGGTAAGAGTGGCGTTTGATGAGATAACTAACTCCTAGATTCAGAGCCTGAATCGAGAAATGCAAGTATTTCTTCCCTGCGGTTCATTGCGTCCTGGTATCCCAGTTCAATCAAGGCACGGCAAAAGCCCTTCTCAAATAGTAAATAACTCACCAAGTTTGCGCCACTGCTGCGCATCGCACCCAATCCGCGCAGCATGAACCGGATACTCCACGGCAGGTTGGAGGAATAACGCCTGGCAATTTTATCGATCGGCTGGCTGGGCTCGATGACCAGCACATCGACATGACCCAAGGGGGTATGTGAACGCCTTTCTTCATGGACCAGGCTGACGGTATGGTTGATACGCCGCAATCTTTCTAGGTCAACCTCCATACTGTCCAGAAAAATACTGTTCAATGCATGGCCAGCGATCTGTGCAAGAGAGGGGTAGTTGTTGACGCGGATACGTTTGGGCGGCTCCAACCTGCTTTGCCCCATGCCTATAATCAGCACCCGCTTCGCTCCCAGATGCAAGGCTGAACTGATAGGCGCAATCTGGCGCATAGAACCGTCACCGAAATATTCGCGGTTGATACGCACTGCCGGAAAAAGGAAGGGTATGGCCGAGGACGCCAGTAAATGATCAATTCCAATCCTGGTTGGCAATCCCAGGCGATACGCTCGTTGCCAAGACTGAACATCCTTCTGGGACTGAAAAAAAGTCACCGATTGTTCTGAAGTATAACCGGAAGCGGTAATGCCCAATGCGTGAAGAAACCCGGCATCCAAACTTTCCTGGATTTTATCCAGTGGAAGTGTTTCAGTGAGCAAACGTTTTAACGGGGAGTTATCGAGTAACGATACGTGGTTCAATTTATTGATGCCCATACTGCTCAACAGCCAACCGGCAAGCCAAAGCCCGGCATTAGTGAACACACCTATGGGATCGGAACGATATATATTTTCAGCGTGGAAACCTTTCCAGAATCCGAGCAAGTATTTCACGCCGGTGCGTAAATTGTCGGCGTTCATGGCTAACGCGACAGCGTTAATTGCCCCTGCTGACGTACCGCACACAACAGCGAATGGATTGGGTGCGGTGCGCGGCAATATCCTGGCAATTGCTTTCAGTACGCCGACCTGGTAAGCAGCGCGTGCGCCGCCCCCAGTCAGGATCAAACCAATTTTTTTCTGCATGCTATAAAACCAAAGGTACCGGAGTCGATTTCATTTTCATCCACGTCTTCATTCATCAATAATATTTTAGGGGCTGAAGTAGATTAGCTTGGATGTTAAGCTAGTCGAATGAAGATAACACACTGTAAGTTATTAAGAAAGCAGCAGTTAAGATTGCTGGAATTTTTTGTGCTGGAAGTAACCGCCCGGTCAGCGGCAGATATACTG
>JANXXH010000088.1 GCA_025350705.1 Gallionella sp. | reverse complement strand
ACCTATCACCAAGAACCCGTCCTTGGTTCGCTCTTCCCGGTCATTTGGTTTGCTTTTGTATGCCTTCTGTATTTGTGCAGCAAGACTTTATTGAAAGCTACCGGAACTTAAAAACTACGCCAGCAGAACGCAGCGCAACTTTGTAGACGCCGGTGGTATTGCTATCGCCGACATCTCCCAAATTCTCGTACTGAAACCGGGCCGAAATGTTTTTGGTGAAGTCATATTGGGCGCCAACGCCATAAGCAAGGTTGGTGCTGACGGAATCGACACTAACTCCCACGCCGGATAATTTAATATCGGTGCGTGCAATACCCAATTTCAAGAGCAGGGAAAACGCGTCAGCAATTGGGAAAGTCCCGATACCTGAAAGCTGCAGGCCGCTAATCTGCCAATCTACGGACGAACCAAAAACTGTCCCCGCACTTGCATTGTCATAAGCCCCGTAACTTGCTTCTACGCCAAACATCGGCTTTCTTTCAAATCCCCGAAGAGGCGGAAGCCGAGGGCCAAATTGATAACCACCTGCAACTCGGAACAGGGCAGCGGTATCTGTGCATCCACTCACCCCTGCGGTCAAGCCAGTACAGATATCCTTTGCCGTTGATCTCCCGAGATCAATTGCCACATAATAACTGTCCGCCCAAGCTGGTGTAGCTGCCGTACAAAATATCAGTGCAGCAGCAAAAACCTTAGAGTTGATCAACATTATGTTCACCCCCAAATAAAACGGATTAAAAAAAGCAAGTGCATTCTACACTTCTTGCCTATACGCAACATGCCAAACGCGGCAGTCCAGCGAGCAGTTCATATGCTCGTTACACGATGCACTTGGGCCTGAGATTGGCAGCCTGAATATAATTTGTTCTGGCAACAGGAATTTCGTTGCTGGATTGCGGGGTGATATATTTGTAACCCGTGTTACTGAAGGGGGAGTAATGCGGAACGATCAAAGGCTGGTTTGTGCCGACTTTGCGGGAAATCGCCTGTAACAAGCGGTAGTTTGTGGAGCTACATTTTCAGCAAGAATGCTGGATATTTGAATCATGTATAGTAACCAACCGCATTACAATAAAAGGACAGATGAAATGAAGACAATTCTTTTGGCTGTTTGCTTGTTCGCTTCAAGTTCTGCGTTTGCAACGACTGCATTTTGGACTGGCAACAAGGAGCAGTTTAAAACGGAAACGGGCCAAACTATGTGGAACTGTGAATACAGATTAGGCGGCACACAACAGATGATCTTATTCTGGCGGATATTCCCTAACTCCTGCCCATCTGAAGTTGACAGTGAGGTTGAATAAGCAACTTTGCCGTTGGTTTAATACTTAAATCAGCAGCTTCCGGGTTCGCCATCTTGTCTTTCCAGGGTTTATTCTTCGTATTGACAATATCGCAACTGGTCGGAATTTCGGACATCATGACCTGCGCACGCGCGAGGCAAGGTCCGAGGGATGGGGGTCCCAGCTTTACAGCTTCATTCGGTGACAACGCTGCTTATCAAGTCCGTTAACGCTAACTCAAAATATATTTTTGCGCGCCCGTGCGCGCGATCGGTTTAGCGAAGTAGTCCAGCTACACCCTTGCACCCTACCCCCACTAAATCTTCACCGTCTTTTCATTCACAACCGCGTTTACTTTGGTGTGTTGTATTGCAACCTGATTACGGTTTTGCACGAGGCGGCTTCAGGCGAGCGCTGGAAATTTGGTAGAATGCATTCAGACTAGGTCCTTAGTGGCAAATATTAGTTGGTATTTATGCCAGTATGTAGAAAATTCAAAAAACGTATAACAAGTATCAGCGCGGCTTACGTGTCTTGATGTGATTCCACCTGTCTCAAACAATCGGTTCCACAGCGTGCCCCAAAATTCGCCAAAGAAATTCCACATCAAAACTTTCGGTTGCCAGATGAACGAGTATGACTCGGACAAAATGGCGGATGTGTTGCGCGCCTGTGAAGGCATGCAGTCGACCGACAAGCCGGAAGAGGCCGATATCATTCTTTTCAACACCTGTTCGATACGCGAGAAGGCCGAGGAGAAAGTGTTCTCTGACCTGGGCCGAGTCCGTCCGCTGAAACTTGCTAATCCCGACATGATCATCGCCGTGGGCGGCTGCGTCGCGAGTCAGGAGGGTGCGGCAATTCTGAAGCGCGCGCCTTATGTGGACATCGTGTTCGGTCCTCAGACCTTGCATCGCTTGCCGCAATTGCTGGACACGCGACGCTCGACAGGACAACCGCAAGTAGACATCAGCTTCCCCGAGATCGAAAAATTCGATCATCTGCCTGCACCCCAGACTGTTTCCGGTACGGCATACGTGTCCATCATGGAAGGGTGCAGCAAATACTGCACATTCTGCGTCGTGCCATATACACGTGGTGAAGAAGTTTCGCGCCCGTTGGCGGACGTGATGCGCGATGTGCAAGAGCTGGTCGCGCGAGGCGTGAAAGAAGTAACCCTGCTCGGACAGAATGTGAACGCTTATCGCGGCGCAACCGATGACGGCGACACGGTTGATTTTGCTTACTTGCTGCAAGCTATCGCTGCGCTGGAGGATATCTCCCGCGTGCGTTACACCACCTCGCATCCCAAGGATATGTCGCAACGGCTGATCGACGTGTATGCAACCACGCCCAAGCTGGTCAGCCATTTGCACTTGCCGGTGCAGTCAGGTTCGGATCGAATCCTGGCGGCGATGAAGCGCGGCCACACTGTGTTGGAATATAAATCCATCATCCGACGCGTACGCGCCGTGCGTCCCGACATTTGCGTCACTTCGGATTTTATCGTCGGCTTCCCCGGCGAGACCGAGCAGGATTTCGAGGCGACCGTGAGGCTGATCGATGAGGTGGGCTTCGATAATAGTTTTAGTTATTTGTATAGCCCGCGTCCCGGCACACCGGCTGCCGAGATGCGCGACGATACGCCACACGAAGTGAAAGCCTCGCGCCTGAAACGTTTGCAGGATCGCATCACAGAGCAGGAGAATGCAGTAGCTCAGGCGATGCTGGGCACGACGCAAAGGGCGTTGGTCGAAGGAGTGTCGAAAAAAGATGTTCAGGAGCTGGCCGCGCGCACTGACAACAATCGCGTGGTGAATTTCAGCGGTGCTGCAAAACTGATCGGTAGCTTTGTCGAGGTAAAAATCACCCAGGTGGTGCGTCATACGCTGCGAGGCGAGCTGGTGTCGGGTGCAACATGAGGGGAAAACTTTCATCCCGCAACTTTTTTCTGGCAGTGCAATATGAGAGTGGCGCCGAGCATTTGCCTACGCGAACACAATTTCGCCATTGGGTAAAAGCAGCGCTGCAATATGAAGCAAGCATCACCTTGCGCATCGTAGACGAGCATGAAGCCCGCGAGCTGAACAAGAAATATCGCGGCAGGGATTGTGCCACCAACGTGTTGACCTTCGTTTATGACGATACGCAGCCTATCTCCGGCGATGTAGTGATCTGTGCTCCGGTAGTCGAGCGGGAGGCGAACGCGCAGCATAAGGACTGGTTGGCGCATTACGCGCATCTCACCGTGCACGCCGTACTGCATTTGCAAGGCTATGAACATGAGACTGACGCCGATGCCGCCGAGATGGAAGCACTGGAAACCGCACTAATGCTAAAATTGCGCTACCCTGATCCTTATCTGATGTGACACACACCACACAATGGACACTACAGGAAATAATAAACCCGGTTTGCTAGAACGCCTTTCCACGATGTTGCTGCGCGAGCCGGAAGACCGCGAGCAGCTCGTTGATCTGTTGCATTCCGCTTACGAACGAAACCTGCTGGATGCCGACGCGCTGTCCATGATGGAAGGCGTGATGCAAGTCTCCGAACGGCAGGTGCGCGAAATCATGATTCCCCGCGCGCAAATGGATGTCATCGATATTAGCGAGCAACCCGAAAAATTCATTCCTTTTGTCATCGCAACCGCGCACTCGCGCTTTCCCGTGATCGATGGCGACAAAGACAACATCATCGGCATCCTGCTGGCGAAAGATCTGTTGCGCTATTACGCCGGGGAAGAATTCGATGTGCGCGACATGCTGCGCCCCGCCATATTTGTGCCGGAAGCCAAGCGCCTCAACGTTTTACTGCGCGACTTCCGCAGCAACCGCAATCACATCGCGCTGGTGGTGGACGAATACGGCGGCGTATCCGGTATGGTGACTATCGAAGACGTGCTGGAACAAATCGTTGGCGATATTGAAGATGAATACGATTTTGACGATGACGAAGACAACATCATCGCGGAGACCGCGGGTCGCTACCGCGTCAAGGCAGACACCGAGATTTCCGATTTTAATGCCGCGCTCGGCACGGATTTCAGCGACGAAGAATGCGACACGGTAGGCGGGTTGGTGCTCAAAGCCGCCGGACAATTGCCCAAGCACGGCGACCATATCCGTATCGGTGAACTTGTATTTACTGTGCTACGGGGGGATAGCCGCAGGCTATATTCCATGCTGGTCGAGCGAAAAAAATCCACGAAGGCACTATAAGGCGTTTTTCTGAATCCGTATTTTCCGCATCCTTACAAGGCGAGGCATGACCTTATATGGAATGGTGGTGATCAGGATCGAACTGACGGCCTTCTGATTGCGAACCAGACGCTCTCCCAACTGAGCTACACCCCCACGGTTAGCAAGATGCTAAACAGAAACCTGTTTTTTGGGAAGTGGCAAACTGGCTGCGCGGTAAAAATCGCTCAAATCGCTCAGGTCGTCGAACACGCCTGCGGCGCCGGCAAAGTTTTGGCCGCGGGTGTAATGATTGGTCGTAATGAAAGTTTTTATCCCCGCCGCAAGACTCGAGCGCAAGCCATTCTCGGAATCCTCCAGCGAGATGCAATCTTCGGGCGAGAGCCTGAGTTTGTCGAGCACCCAAAAATATATGTCAGGTGCTGGCTTCTTGTGCGGCACGATGTCTCCGCAGCCGTTGGCGGCAAAATAATCTGCCCAGTTTTTGCCCAGCCCCACTTCCAGCAGCGCGGAGACATTTTCCGGTGTGGTGGTGGTCGCGATTGCGAGCTTGATGCCTGCTGCATGCGCATCGTGGATCAGCTGTTTGATGCCGGGGCGCAATGGGATGCGGCCTTCACCAAGCATGTGGGTGTAGTGCCTGGTTTTAACTGCGTGCAGATTTTTCACGAAGTCTTCATAATCCGCAGGCTTGGTAAAGCCGGTCAAAAAACTTTCAACGAAATATTTAATACGCTCCTTGCCGCCCGTCACCTTGAGCAACTTATCATACAGTGCGATATCCCAGTTCCAGTTGAGGCCGCCTTCAGCAAAGGCCTTGTTGAACGATTTGCGATGTCCGTCTTCGGTGTCGGCCAATGTGCCGTCCACGTCGAAAATAATGGCTTTGATGGTCATAAGTGATTTTGATTGGTAAGTTGAAGAAATAATACTAGCCTCGGATTAACACTGATGAAACACAGATAAACACCAGCTCTTATCCGTGACTATCCGTGTTAATCCGTGGCCAAATTCTGATGAGTTGTTATTAACGACCCATCCCCGGCAGTTTGCCTGCCATCCCGCGCATCAGTTTGCCCATGCCGCCCTTGCTGAACATTTTCATCATCTTCTGCATCTGCTCGAACTGGTTGAGCAGCTGGTTGACATGCATCACCTGCACGCCCGCACCCATCGCAATGCGACGCTTGCGCGAGGCTTTGATGAGTTCCGGTTTGCTGCGCTCAAGCGGGGTCATCGAGTTGATGATGCCCTCGGTGCGGTTAATCTGTTTGTCGTCCACTTTGGAGCCGGACGCCGCTTGACTGAGTTGCGCGGGCAGCTTGTCCATCATTGCCGACATGCCGCCCATCTTGCGCATTTGCACGATCTGCATCTTGAAATCGTTGAGATCAAAGCCTTTGCCACTTTGCATCTTCTTGGCGAGTTTTTCGGCTTCGCCATGATCGACTTCGCGCTGCGCTTCTTCGATCAGCGACAACACATCACCCATGCCCAGCACGCGCGATGCCATGCGCTCTGGATGGAAGGCTTCAAGGCCGTTAAGCTTTTCGCTGACGCCGACAAACTTGATCGGCTTGCCGGTGATCTGGCGCACCGACAAAGCCGCGCCGCCGCGTGCATCGCCATCCAGCTTGGTGAGAATCACGCCGGTCAGCGGCAGTGCATCGCCGAATGCCTTGGCGGTGTTCACTGCATCCTGTCCGGTCATCGCATCCACCACGAACAGCGTTTCGATCGGCTTGAGCGCAACGTGCAGTTGCTGGATCTCCGCCATCATCGCTTCATCAATTGCGAGTCGTCCGGCGGTGTCGACGATCAACACATCGTGATAGTGTCTCTTCGCAAAATCCAGCGCGGCAAGCGCGATATCTTTGGGTTTCTGGCTGATGTCAGAACTGAAAAAATCGATCTCCAATTGTTTTGCCAGCGTGCGCAATTGTTCGATGGCCGCCGGGCGATATATGTCGCAACTAACCAGCAGCACTTTTTTCTTGTGCTGGTCGCGCAACAACTTGGCAAGCTTGCCGCTGGTGGTGGTTTTGCCCGCGCCCTGCAAACCGGCCATCAGAATCACTGCAGGCGGTGTGGTGGCAAGATTGAGCGCGTCATTGTGTTCGCCCATCAGCTTGGTGAGTTCGCGGTGCACCACACCAATCAGGGCCTGCCCCGGATTCAGGTTGCCGATGACCTCTTGGCCGAGCGCGGCCTGTTTGACTTGGGCGATGAATTCCTTGACGACAGGCAGCGCCACATCGGCCTCGAGCAAAGCCATGCGCACATCGCGCAAGGCATCCTGAATGTTGCTTTCACTGAGGCGCGCTTGGCCGCGCAGGTTTTTGATGACACCGGAAAGGCGTTGGGTAAGATTTTCCAGCATGATTGTTTTGCAGAAGTTTGGTGTAGAATTGTGGGAAGTCTAAAACATCTGGATAAAAATGCACAGTCTTCTTATTCCCGCACTCGCTTTCGTCTCCTACAGTGCTCTTGCTTTCTATTTCTGGTATGCACAGGCGCGAGGCAAAGGTGACGTGTTGAGCCACGAGATAATCGGTCATTTGGTGCTGGTTCCACTGGCCATGCACGGTTATTTGCTTGGACAGGATATTTTTTCCGGCGGCGGTTTTGATTTGGGCGTGCTGAATGCGCTTTCGTTGATTGTATGGCTGACCTTGCTGGTGTACTGGGTGGCGCGCTTCTTTTATCCGATAGGCGGATTTCAGGCACTGGTGCTGCCTGTGGCGGCGGTGACCGTGTTGTTGCCCGTGCTGTTCCCATCCGAACATCCACTGGCGAATACCAATTTGTTTGCCTTCAAGGCGCACATTACTGCTGCAATGCTGGCGTATAGTTTGTTCACTATCGCCATGCTGCATGCGGTGTTGATCTCTCAGGTGGATAAGCGGCTGCATCATCCTGCCTTGCCGCGCATCTTGCATAGCCTGCCACCGCTGCTGACGATGGAAACCTTGTTGTTTCGATTGATAGCGATTGGTTTTGTGTTGCTGACGCTGACGCTGGCATCCGGGGTGTTGTTTTCCGAAGAAATCTTCGGCAAGGCTTTTCAGTTCAATCACAAAGTGTTGTTTGGCTTTATCTCTTGGGGGGTTTTTGCCGTGTTGTTGTGGGGGCATCACTTTTACGGCTGGCGCGGACGTGTCGCGGTGCACTGGACCATGAGCGGCTTCGCATTCCTGCTATTGGCTTACCTGGGCAGCAAGTTTGTTCTCGAGGTGTTACTCCATCGATAAAAACCCTTAGATACTCTTCGGGTTGCCAGAAGTACCCAAAATGTCGTAGAATCCGCGCCCTTTCGTTGGGCTAACAAACTTTATAGGTTTTTATATGGTAATCATTCGTCTTTCCCGTGGCGGTTCCAAGAATCGTCCGTTTTTCAATGTAGTGGTAGCGGATTCGCGCAATCGCCGCGATGGCCGCTTCATCGAACGCATTGGCTTTTACAATCCGCTGGTAGCGGAAGGTCAGGAAGCACTGCGTCTGCAACTGGAACGCGTGAGCCATTGGCAAAGCAAGGGCGCGCAATTGAGCGACACCGTTGCCAAGCTGGTCAAGCGTGCCGGTGCCACAGCTGCCGTCTAATGATTTAAGTCCCATGGTGATCATGGGGCGCATAGCAGCGGCACACGGTATTCGCGGTTGGGTCAAGGTTCAGCCATATACCGAGTATCTCGATAGCCTATTGGATTATCGAACTTGGTGGATTGGTAATGAAAACGGCCCGTGGCGCGAAGTGGAAGTTCAGCAGTGCGAGGCGCATAGCAAGACGCTGGCTGCGCAATTGCCGGATTGCCCTGATCGCACCGCTGCCGAAAAACTGAAGGGTTTGTTGATCGCCGTGCCGCGCAGCAGTCTGCCGCAGCACACAGCAGATGAATACTACTGGTCGGACTTGATCGGTCTTGCGGTGGTGAATGAAGCGGGCGAGCAACTGGGAACGGTGGCGAACTTGCTGGAGACCGGCGCGAACCAGGTGTTGAGCGTGACGGGCGACAGTAGAGAAATCTTGATTCCGTTCGTAGAGAGCGCGATTAAGCAAGTGGATGTGAAGAACAAGACGATCCGTGTGGATTGGCCAGCGGATTATTTAAGATGATCTTCGATGTCATCACACTGTTTCCGCAAATGTTCGACGCCCTGACGCAATACGGCATCACACGTCGCGCGGCAGAGCAAGGCAGCTATGTTTTAAAGACGTGGAATCCACGGGATTTCACCACAGATAATTACCGCACCATTGATGATCGCCCCTATGGCGGCGGTCCCGGAATGGTGATGCTGGGCGAGCCGCTGGCAGGCGCGATCAACGCAGCCAAGCAGCGGCAAACAGCCAGCGGTGTGAAAAAAAGCCGCGTGGTGTATTTATCACCGCAAGGCAAGTTGCTGACCCACTCTGTTGTTAAAGAGTTGGTGGCGCAGGCGGATGAAGGTTTGATCCTGCTGGCGGGACGTTACGAAGGCATCGATGAGCGCCTGATCCGCCAGTATGTGGATGTGGAGATTTCCATCGGCGACTATGTGTTGTCCGGTGGCGAGTTGGCGGCGATGGTGTTGATCGACAGTCTGGTGCGGCAACTGCCCGGTGTGTTGGGCGATGCTGAATCGGCCGAGCAGGAATCATTTGTGCAGGGCTTGCTGGATTGTCCGCACTACACCCGCCCGGAACAGTTTAATGGTGAAGCCGTGCCCCCGGTGTTGTTGTCTGGCAATCATGCAGACATACAGCGTTGGCGGCTTCAGCAGTCGTTGGGCAGGACGTGGTTGCGCAGGCCGGATCTGTTGGCCAGGCGTGATTTGACAAAAGAGGAGTCTCGGCTTCTGGCAGCCTTTCAGAAGGAACAAGACTTACAAAAAAAGGAGTAGCAAAAGTGAATTTGATCGAACAATTGGAACAAGAAGAAATCGTCCGTCTGGGTAGGAAGATTCCCCAATTCTCGCCCGGCGACACTGTCGTCGTTAACGTGAATGTGGTCGAAGGCGAGCGCAAGCGCGTTCAGGCTTTTGAAGGTGTCGTGATCGCCAAGCGCAATCGCGGCCTGAATTCCGGCTTCATCGTGCGCAAGATTTCAGCCGGTGAAGGTGTGGAACGTACCTTTCAAACTTACTCGCCCATCATCGCCAGCATTGAATTGAAGCGCCGCGGCTCAGTGCGTCGCGCCAAGCTCTATTACTTGCGCGATCGTTCCGGCAAGTCGGCACGTATCAAGGAAAAGTTGGCAATGCGTGCGGCTACACCAGAATAAGCCTCTTGCAAGAGGTATCCAAAAACGGGAGGCGCTGCCTCCCGTTTTTTTTGCCTCTATTTTGATTGTGTAGGAGCGGGCCATGCCCGCGATCTTTGTTGTAACGATGGTCGCGGGCATGGCCCGCTCCTACAGGCTCCAGTTATCCCTTTAGGGATGGCGCACCATTTTGCAGATGGCGCGTGTATTATCACGATTGATTATGGAGCGGCTTATGATCTATCAAGCAAAATTATCCGTCCCGTTTGGTGTGCTCGGCATACGTTGCGCCGGGGATGCGCTGACGGGTATTGATTTCCTCCCTGCCACGGACAAGCCGCAGCGCGCGATCAGCGCGTTTGCAGCAACCGTTTGCGAGCAATTGCTGCGCTACTTCAATAATCCCGACGCGCAATTTTCTGTGTCGCTCATGCCAGCAGGCACACCGCACCAGCAAAAAGTCTGGCAAGCCATGCTCAACATTCCGCGTGGCGAGACGCGCAGCTATGGCGAATTGGCAGCCAAATTGAAATCCGGCGCGCAGGCGATCGGGCAGGCCTGCGGTGCGAATCCTATACCCATCATCATTCCCTGTCATCGCGTAGTCGGCAAAGCCGGTCTGGGCGGTTTCATGCGTCATGCGAGTGGCGATGCTCTGGATATCAAGCGCTGGCTATTAGCCCATGAAAAGGCTGCGCTTGCCCCCTCTGTTGGAACTACTAGCCATTCGACTAGCCCGTCAAACAACAACGGGCAAGTCGCTCGTTATCCCTACGGGGGAGGGCTGGGGAGGGGGAAATGAACAACGCTGAGCTGTTCGACGAATTCTGCGACAACCTGTGGCTGGAAGACGGCCTGTCGCGCAATACACTGGACAGCTACCGGCGCGATCTGCGCAAGTTTGCCGCGTGGCTGGAGACGCAGCGCGACGCCTCCATCACGCAAACCACGCATGGCGATATACAAGGCTTCCTCGCGCATCTGGTCGTCACACAAAAAGCCAAGCCGAGCAGCACCGGACGCAACATCTCCAGCCTCAAGCGCATGTTCCGCTACCTGTTGCGGCAAGGCAAGATCACCGCCGACCCCACTTTACAGATTGACACACCCAAACTGCCACGCAATCTGCCCAAGAGTTTAACCGAGCAAGATGTCGAACAACTGCTCAACGCACCGGACATACAAACCCCATTGGGTCTGCGTGACCGCACCATGTTTGAAGTGCTGTATGCCACCGGCTTGCGCGTGTCAGAACTGGTCACGCTGCGCACCACGCAGGTGAGCATGGACATGGGTGTGGTGCGCGTGATGGGCAAGGGCAGCAAGGAACGTCTGGTGCCGCTCGGCGAAGAAGCGCTGGACTGGCTACGCCGTTATCAGGCTGATGGACGCGGAGTGTTGCTGGGAAAGCAGATGAGCGACGCGCTGTTCGTCACCGCACGCGGCGAAGGCATGACGCGCCAGATGTTCTGGTATCTGATCAAGAAGCATGCAAAAATTGGCGGATTAAACAAGTCGATGTCGCCGCACACGCTGCGCCACGCGTTCGCTACCCATTTGCTGAACCACGGTGCGGATTTGCGCGTGGTGCAGATGTTGTTGGGCCACGCTGGTATTTCCACCACGCAGATTTACACCCACGTTGCGCGTGAGCGCCTCAAATTGTTGCATGCGCATCATCATCCGCGCGGCTGATCGCTGGTTGCGCTTAAGTAATTACAGGCAAGATAGAAGGTATTTGACTCTGGTATAGGCGGACTCTATTCTGCCATACTGCATAACGCGGACCTCCTGAATATGGTTACCCAAAAATCTGCGCTACATTCGCCATCAAGCGTGATAAAGATATCCAGCCGCGCGATCTTTTTTGTCTCGGATGGCACCGGTATCACCGCCGAAACTTTGGGTAAGGGTCTGCTCTCCCAGTTCGAGGGAATAAACTTTCGCCAGATACGGTTCCCCTTTGTGGACAGTCCGGAAAAAGCCGCGGACTGCCTGTTGCACATCCGCGAGATGCGCGAGCAAGACGGCATCCGCCCGCTGGTGATCATGACCATGATGGACCCGAACATCAGCGCGATGTTGCGCCAGGAGGATGCACTGTTCCTGGACCTGTTCGAGGTCTTTATCGCGCCGCTGGAAAAGGAACTGGGCGTGCGATCGGCGCATACCGTCGGACGCTCGCATGGCCATACTGGCAGCGAATATGCCAACCGCATCGCCGCGATCAGTTTCGCGATCTCGCACGACGATGGCGTTTCCGATGCCAACCTGAAGAATGCCGACGTGATACTGGTCGGCGTGTCGCGCTGCGGCAAGACCCCGACCAGCATGTACCTGTCCATGCAATTCGGCATCCGCGCCGCAAACTATCCGCTGATACCCGAAGATTTCGAGCGCGATCGGCTGCCCGATACGTTGCTGCCGTTTCGTGACAAGGTGTTCGGATTGACCATCGCGCCGGATCAATTGCATCGCATCCGTCAGGAGCGGCGGCCGGACAGCAGCTATGCCGCACAGGAAACCTGCCGCAAGGAAGTTGCCGCCGCCAAGCGCATGATGCAGCGCGAGGGTATAGTATGGTTCGACATGACATCGCGCTCGATCGAGGAGATCGCCGTTCAGATCATGCAGGCGATCAATAAAAGAAATGCACCCGGTGCCGGGTAATGTAAACAGCCAGCTTGACTGGTCTGGTAGCAAAATATACATAGAGTTAACAGGAGAGCAAGCATGCAACCTTATGTGATCCCATTTCAGTCGCTGGGCATCGCTGACATAGATCAGGTGGGCGGCAAGAATGCTTCGCTGGGCGAGATGATCAGCAACCTCAGCGCATCCGGCGTGTGTGTGCCCGGCGGCTTTGCCACAACTGCGGAGGCCTATCGTGATTTCCTCAAGGTCGATGGCCTTGATCTGCATATCAAAAAGGCGCTGGATGCGCTGGATGTGGATGACGTAAAGGCCCTTGCAAAAACTGGCGCGGAGATACGCCGCTGGGTATCGGCAGCCGCTTTGCCGCCACGCCTGGAACAGGAGATCCGCCAGCACTACACCAAGCTCGCGGCGGGCAGCGACGCCAGTTTCGCGGTGCGTTCCTCCGCGACAGCGGAAGACCTGCCGGACGCATCCTTTGCCGGGCAACAGGAGACGTTCCTCAACATTCACGGCATAGACAATATCCTGCACGCGATCAGGGAAGTGTTTGCCTCGCTGTATAACGACAGGGCGATTTCCTACCGGGTGCACACCGGCTATACCGATTCATCTGTTGCCCTGTCGGCAGGCGTGCAGCGCATGGTGCGTTCCGATCTGGGCGCTTCCGGCGTGATGTTCACGATGGACACCGAGTCCGGTTTCCGCGACGTGGTGTTCATCACCTCGTCGTATGGCCTGGGTGAGATGGTGGTGCAGGGCGCGGTGAACCCCGATGAATTCTACGTCCACAAACAGCAGCTCGCCGCGGGCTATCCCGCACTGGTGCGCCGCAGCATCGGTTCCAAGCAGCAACGCATGGTGTTCCACGAAGACCGCGCCGCCGGGCGTTCCACCAGTATCGAAGAAGTCCCCCAGGCTGAGTGCGACAAATTTTCTCTGAGCGATAAAGAAGTTCTGGAGCTGGCAAGACATGCGATGGCTATCGAGCAGCATTACGGCAGGCCGATGGACATCGAGTGGGGCAAGGACGGTTTGGACGGCAAGCTCTACATCCTGCAAGCTCGTCCAGAAACAGTACAGTCGCAGGTTGTTGCAGGAGGTGCGGAAAAATTCAATCTCAAGCAACGCGGCGAAGTGCTGATCGAAGGCCGCGCCATCGGCCAGAAGATCGGCGTCGGACCGGTGCGCGTGGTGGCGAGCGCTACTGAAATGGATAAAGTCAAGGCAGGCGATGTGCTGGTCACAGACATGACCGATCCCAACTGGGAGCCAGTGATGAAAAAAGCATCGGCCATCATCACCAATCGAGGCGGGCGCACTTGCCATGCCGCAATCATTGCCAGAGAGTTGGGTATCCCGGCCATCGTGGGATGCGGACATGCCACCGGAGTGCTCAAGGAAAATGAGATCGTCACGGCTTCCTGCGCAGAAGGCGACACGGGTTTCGTCTATAGAGGCAATCTGCCTTTTGAGATCACCCGGCAGGACCACAAGGCATTGCCGCCATTGAAGGTCAAGTTGATGCTCAATGTCGGCAATCCCACACTGGCTTTCGAATTCGCGCAGATGCCTTCCGCCGGTATCGGTTTGGCGCGGCTGGAATTCGTCATCAACAACCTCATCGGCATACACCCCAAGGCCGTGCTGCAATTCAAATCTCTGCCCGCAGAACTCAAGGCTGCGGTGCTGAAACAATCGCGGGGCTATGCCGATCCGCTGGCTTTCTATGTGGAAAAATTGACCGAGGGCATAGCCACGCTCGCCGCCGCTTTCTGGCCCAAGCCCGTCATCGTGCGCCTGTCGGATTTCAAGTCCAATGAATACCGCAAGCTGCTGGGTGGTGAGCTTTTCGAACCACTGGAAGAAAATCCGATGCTGGGTTTTCGCGGAGCGGGACGTTATGTCGCACCGAGCTTCAGGGATTGCTTCGAACTGGAATGTCGCGCGATGAAAAAAGTCCGCGAAGGCATGGGCTACACCAATGTCGAGATCATGATCCCGTTCGTGCGCACAGTGCAAGAGGCGCGCGAAGTTGTCGAGCTGCTTGCGCAACACGGTTTGAAGCGCGGCGAAAATGGTTTGCGTCTGATCATGATGTGCGAGATACCATCCAACGCGTTGCTGGCTGAAGAATTCCTGCAATATTTCGACGGCTTCTCGATAGGCTCGAACGACCTGACCCAGCTGACATTAGGGCTGGACCGGGATTCCAGCCTGGTGGCGAACCGTTTCGACGAACGCGATGCCGCAGTCAAACGTCTGCTGGAGATGGCCATCAGCACCTGCAACCGGCTGGATAAATATGTGGGCATCTGCGGACAAGGGCCATCGGATCATTTTGATTTTGCACTGTGGCTGATGG
>JANXXH010000030.1 GCA_025350705.1 Gallionella sp. | reverse complement strand
ACTGGACCTCCTGCCCCGATAGTAACGTAGCGCCCGCGCCTCGGCGCGGGCGAGGATTGAAACTCATGCTTATCCTCCGGAATTCCGGCGGACGCTGTGTAGCGCCCGCGCCTCGGCGCGGGCGAGGATTGAAACAGTGCTATATTTTCCGCGCGAAGGCAAGCAGCCTCGGCGCGGGCGAGGATTGAAACAGCAGGCCGATAGGAAGTGCCACAAACCATATAACAACCATCTGCCTCCAGCGTTCTCGCTTCGCGAGGCTTGGCAAAAAGATGCCTGCCCAGCTATGTTGTGGCACACTAGCGCCCGTTCAAACATACCTATCAATCTGCCTTGCAACCATACGAATTATTCATCGGCCTGCGCTACACCCGTGCCAAGCGGCGCAACCATTTCATCTCGTTCATCTCGCTGATCTCGATGCTGGGCATGGCGCTGGGAGTGATGGCCTTGATCGTCGTGCTGTCGGTGATGAACGGCTTCCAGAAAGAGATCCGCGCGCGCATGCTGGGAGCATCGCCGCATCTGGAGGTGGCCGCGGATGGCGGGCGGATGAACGACTGGCAAGCTGTATTGGATAAAGTCGCGCAACACCCGCAGGTATCCGCTGCCGCGCCTTATGTGGCCGGGCAGGGCATGCTGTCGTTCGGACAGAGCGTGCAAGGCGTGATGGTGCGCGGAATAGCACCTGCAAAAGAAACCGCCATCACCGACCTTTCCAACAAGATCAAAACAGGCAAGCTGGAGGATTTGCGCAGCGGTGAATTCGGCATTGTTCTTGGCGTCGATCTGGCGCGCGCGCTCGGTGCAAGGCTCGGCGAAAAAGTCATGCTGATCGCCCCGCAGGGGCAGATCACGCCCGCAGGCATGATGCCGCGCCTCAAGCAGTTCCGCGTCGTGGGCATCTTCGAGATCGGTATGGCGCCCTATGACAATAATCTCGCGTTGATCAACATCGGCGACGCACAAAAGCTGTTCCAGCTCGGCGACGCGGTGACCGGCATCAGCGCCAAGTTGCGCGACGTCGACCTCGCGCCGCAAGTTTCGCGCGATATCCAACGCCAGTTGCCTGACGAGTTGTACGCCAATGACTGGACGCACCAGAACAGCAATTATTTCCGCGCGGTGCAGATGGAAAAGAAAATGATGTTCATCATCCTGTCGCTGATCGTTGCAGTGGCCGCGTTCAACATCGTCTCGACGCTGGTAATGGCCGTCACCGACAAGCAGGCCGACATCGCTATCCTGCGCACACTGGGCGCATCGCCGCGCAGCATCATGAAAATATTCATCGTGCAGGGCGTGGTGATCGGCCTGATCGGCACGCTGCTAGGCGCTGTCGGCGGCATCGCACTGGCGCTCAATCTGGATGTGGTCGTGCCATTCATCGAGCACATGTTCGGCGTACAGTTCCTCGCAAAGGATGTGTATTACATTAACGAACTGCCGTCAGACCTGCGCTACCCCGAGGTGATGATGGTGACGGGCATCTCTTTCCTGATCAGTTTGCTGGCCACGCTCTATCCAAGCTATCGGGCATCTCAAACGCAACCGGCGGAGGCGTTGCGATATGAGTAGCCAGAAATCCGAAGTTATTCTCTCCTGCCGCGATTTGACCAAGACCTTCACTATCGGCAATGTAGATGTGCCGGTGATCAAAGGCGTCAACCTCGATGTGAGGCGCGGCGAGCGCATCGCCATTGTCGGCGCTTCGGGTTCCGGCAAGAGCACGCTGTTGCATCTGCTCGGCGGACTGGACAATGCCAGCAGCGGCAGCGTGCTGATACTCGGGCAGGATATGCAGAAGATGGACGAGACGCTACGTGGCGAAATACGCAACCGCTCGCTCGGCTTCGTGTACCAGTTCCATCATCTGCTGCCGGAATTCACCGCGCTGGAAAATGTCGCGATGCCGCTGCTGATACGCGGCATGAAGCGCGCGGAAGCCGCACCTCAAGCCACTGCGATGCTGGAGCAAGTGGGGCTCGCGCATCGCCTGCACCACCACCCTTCTGAGCTGTCCGGCGGCGAGCGCCAGCGCACCGCGGTCGCGCGCGCGCTGGTGACGCAACCGGCATGCGTGCTAGCCGACGAGCCGACCGGCAATCTCGACCGCAGCAGCGCGCAAGCCCTGTTCGACCTGATGCAACAACTCAACGAAAAGCTCAACACCAGCTTCATCGTGGTGACGCATGATCAGGAATTGGCAGGACGTATGCAACGCACTCTGAGACTGATGGATGGTGTGCTTAGCGATAAAACAGACTAAACAATTACCTGGAATATTGATACATATATTGCCGCCTGCATGTGTTGTTGGAGCTTCAGCCCCTTACAACCACTGCGGTGCAAACTCAGTTCAGTCTTTGACTGGCAACGGATTTGCCTACTCATGCGGTGTACCTATTGCGGGTGTACTTGGTTGATGTTTATTGCCGACCCAGTCGAATGGCTACAACCATAACCAATCACTTGGCAGCTTGCTGCCTTGGTGAGATGGCTAGTTGTTTCATCAATGACTTGCAGCCTCAGCGGCTTAGTCAGATGGCGGAGCTATATCAGTTGGTATTATCAGAACTCTTTCCAGTCGCCGCTCGCGTCCTCTTTGGCTCCGATCAGTTTGCGTTCCTTCTTCCTGATTGGTGCCGCCGTAGTCACTACAGGCCGAGCCATCGTCGACTGGGCCACAACATCCGACCGCATTTCCCCTTTGTCCGTTCCCAGTTTGAATGCACTTACCGCTTCCATCAGGCTGCCCGCCTGTTCCTGCATGGCGGCGGCGGCGGCAGTAGCCTCTTCCACCAGCGCGGCATTCTGCTGCGTCACATCGTCCATCTGGGTGATCGCCTGTTTGACTTGCTCGATGCCCGCGCTCTGTTCGGTGGAGGCGGCGGCGATTTCGGCCATGATGTCCGTGACGAGCTTGACCGCGTTGACGATCTCGTTCATCGTCGCCCCAGCCTGATCCACCTGACTGGAGCCGATATCCACACTGGTCACCGAGACGTTGATCAGGGTGTTTATCTCCTTGGCCGCTGCAGACGAGCGTTGCGCCAGGTTGCGCACCTCGGCGGCCACCACCGCGAAGCCTCGTCCCTGTTCGCCGGCTCGCGCGGCTTCCACCGCTGCATTCAGCGCAAGGATGTTGGTCTGGAACGCGATGCCTTCGATGACGCTGATGATGTCGACGATCTTCTTCGAACTGGTGCTGATCGAGGCCATGGTGTGCACTACTTCATTCACTGCTTGCCCACCCCTGACTGCCACAACTGAAGCGTTGGCAGCCAGTTGGTTAGCTTGCTTGGCATTCTCCGCATTCTGCCTGACGGTCGAGGCCAGCTCTTCCATGCTTGATGCAGTTTCTTCCAGGCTGGCAGCTTGCTCTGAGGTGCGTTGCGACAAATCATTGTTGCCTGCCGCAACTTGGTGCGCAGAGGTACTGATAGAGTCAGTGGAGCTGCGTACCCCGGCAACGATGTGGGCAAGGCTTTCGCTCATGTGCTTCAAGGCAAATAGCAAGCTGGATTGGTCATTAGCCCTGGTTTCGACCACGACGGTGAGATCGCCTTCCGATACCATGCGTACCACGTCTGCTGCATAATCAAGCTCGCCTCCAATCTGACGGACGATCATCCGGCTCATGTAGTAAGTGATGATCCACGAGACCACGATCGCGAGCGCCAGGATCGCAAATAATTCAAGCACCAGCATATCGAAGGCTCTGCCCGCACTTTTGTAGGCGCCCTGCGCCAGCCGTGTCTCGAACTGTACCAACTGGTTAAAATCCTTCAGCAGCGACTTGAAGGTGTCGTCCGCGTTCTGCATCCTGGCCATGCCCATGTTGACATCCGCCGTGCTCAGATCGATTGCCGTATCGACTTCCTGCCTGTACTTGCCAAGCTTCTTGACAACGCCCTGAGCGATATTGATCTCCTCCCCGTCCAGCCCTGGTAGCGCAGCGAAGAGGGTCATGTTCTTGTTTACGCTATCGATCAGCACATCTTGTTCGTCGATGATCTGCTTGATCTTGTCGGCCTTTAGATTGACGAGCCATGTGAACAGCCGATACACATTGGAATGCACCTCGCTGATTGACTGCGCTGATTCTGACACGAGTCGGTAGTTGCCGATGCGGTTGTTGTACAGATCGGACATGGCCGCGTTCTGTCGTGTGAGCGCAATGTAGGACGCCGCACCCAACAGCACGAGAAAAGCGATGGCCACCACTGGTGCCGCAATAATTTTGTGCCAGACTTTCATAATCAACATCCCCTCCAGTTGATATCGTGGGTGGTGGCAGGAATGTGCTTCCCGCCGCCCACGCTATTACTTGTAAATACCTCCACAGACGAGTGTTGCATTGTCAAGATGATCGCAATACATCGACTTGGGCTCGACCTTCTTCGACACTGGATTGGTTTGTTTGTAGTCTGCCCAAAAAGCGGGTTTGGACTTGGCCAATTCCATACGCTCGCGCACGAACTCCTTGCCGTCCACGTCCTTGAGGTCGATCAGCACCTTGCCCACCATTTTTTCGTTTGCGCCGTGAGCCCAGACTGTCCCGTCGGTACCCCACACCGTCAGATACAAATCGCCCGCCGTGAACTGGCCATTTTTATTGGTAATTTCCGCATAGCCTTTCTCCTTGCCGTTCGTCTTGATGTAAGCGATGCCTTTCTTCACCATCGCCTCGGCTTCCTTGGCGGTCGCCTTATCCTCCGCCCACGACATTCCGCCCGAAAATACTGCAGTTGCCATCACTGCAAACGCCGCCACCTTCTTCAACTCTTTAAATATCATTTTAGCCTCCATTTAGTTGATTGGATTTCACTTCATTTTTCTCCGGACATTTCTCCGGACATTTCTCCTGCGCGATCGTGCCTGCCCATGGACCTGATTATCGCCGCAAGTTGCGCGACGCTCTTCGCCCGACCGTCCCAGAAAACCGTCTGTTCTACAGTTCCTCGATCCACAAAGTCCCTTTCAGCAAAACTACTTTTGACAATTTCCGTCATTCGGCATTTGGGGCAGATACAATAGTTGAAATTACTGTAATTGAAAACAATTATATGATTATCAGCGGGAAGTTCGATGACCCGGATTAAATCAGCGGTTCGATCATCTCTGCTTTGATTTTGCTGATCTTGATCAGCAGAAATTACAGCAGAACCGGCAGCGGTCATGGGAATATCGACGAAGCTGTTGGTGATATTGATTGAAAAGGTCATAGAAAAGTAAAGCATTCTCTTAAGGTGCAATAATGCTTGCTCCTGTACCATTCATTTCAAAACGAATTGCGACAACCATGACTAAACTCCCCATTTGCGCCACTATCCCCGATGCTGCAATCGATACCGCTGAAAAAAATCTGCGCGACATTCTTACGCTGGCCATCGAACATACGCCCGCGCAATCTGCACTCGTAGTATGGGATGCGCAATGCGACCTCTCGATTGCGCTCACTGAGGCGTACCGCCGCTGCCTTCCCGATACGACTTTTATCGATTTCAACAGCATTGCGCAGGAGAGTGTGCTCGCTGCATTTGAGCAACTAAAGCCCGGCGATTTGGTGGTGCTGATTCAATCCACCAGCTTCAGGCTGGACGCGTTCCGCATACGCGTCGAACTTTTCAAACGCTCGCTCAAGGTAGTTGAACACCCGCACTTGTCGCGCATGCCGGGTGAGGAGGCGTTGCTCTACATAGCCTCGCTGGCTTATGACCCGGCGTATTTTCGCGGGGTAGGCAATGCGTTGAAAGCGCGCATCGATATCGCTAAAACAGGTGTCATCGACAGCGGCGACGAACAATTGGTGTTCGCATCGGGCTTTGAACACGCCAAGCTCAACGTGGGCGATTACCGCGATATGCAAAATGTCGGGGGCCAGTTCCCTATCGGCGAAGTGTTCACGGAATCAAAGGATCTGGAAGCGGTGAATGGTCGTTTGCGCATTTCTATTTTTGGCGACACTGCATTCGCAGTCAATAAACCCGCGCACCCTATCACACTGGTTATCAGCCGTGGACGCGTCACGGCAGCCATCGATTCCACGCCCGAGTTCGACCGGGTGCTCGCCAACATACGCGCCGATGAAGGCGAAGTCTGGCTGCGCGAACTGGGCCTGGGGTTGAACAAGGCTTTTACGCAAGACCAAACAGTCAGCGATATCGGCACGTTTGAGCGCATGTGCGGTGTGCATCTATCGCTGGGCGCCAAACACGGAAGCTATAACAAACCCAACATCAAGAAGGCGACAGCAAGACATCATGTCGATGTTTTCGCCATTACAGAATCTTTCACCCTGGACAATGAGGTGATCTATCGCGATGGCGCCTGGCAGGTGGATTTCACGAAATCATTTTAGAAAGTCAGCGTTGATGCAAATTGCCCCGCAAGTCAAATATCATCACCCGCAGGCTTTTGCACATTATGGTTCTGCCGAATTTGTTCTATCAAAATGGCATAGGCCGAATCAACGCTTTTCTTGCCCAGCATATAGGTAAGCTTGCTGCCGTCTGTCGCGATGATGGCGATGTATTGCATCAGGATGTTGTTGTGCATTTTGACCTGCGCGATGTGGGGATAGTCTGTCCAGATCGAAGGTTCGTAGCGTTGCTGTTTTTCGTTCCACAGAGCAAACATCATGCGCTCGCTGGTTAACAATAATACGCCGTCATATGATGGATGAGATTCTTCCTCTCCTTCCATGAAGGTTCCCGTCACCAGCTCGGTCCGGACTGAGAACAATAATTGCTCATTTTTTTCCAGTGTACGGCTGTAGCCCGAATCAAAATCAGCTGCGCCGATGGGCCCATAACTCTTGCAGCCTGATAACAGTGCAGTAGCACACAACAGCAGGCCCAGCCATGACAGGGCAGCTTTACGCGAAGAAGCAAAATAATTTATCGCTGATCTCATTGCGGCGGCATCCAGAAAATAGTCATGAAACTCAGGAGCCGGATTCTATGGTACGTGGCATATGCAGGCAACCGTAAAAAACAGCCTGCATCACGGCCGGTTGTATTGAGTCATGCAATCCAAATCAGGCGCGCCTCTTCCGTCTCGCACGCCACCTCAATACCACCGCCACACGCCACATCACACGCACCGCAAAATATCCGATGATCGCCAGACCTATCGCAAGCAAGGGTAAGCCGATCAGCAGCGGTTTACCAAGTATCTGCAACCACGCCCATAACTCTCCCGGCCAACTGTGCCAGTGCATTTCCGGAAAAGCCAGATGCTCAACCGGCGCGCCGCTGTGCGCACCGCTGACCCATGCTCCAAGCTCATAGGCGACCGCATACAGCGGCACGATGGTGAACGGGTTGGTATACAGCGTGGTGAGCAGCGCCACGGGCAGGTTGACACGGAACATCACGGCCAGCACAGCAGCACCTATCATTTGCAACGGCCCGGGGATCAGGCCGCAGAATAAACCGATGGCCACGCCTCCCGCCACTGAGCGACGATGCAAATGCCATAGATTCGGGTGGCTCAGCCAAACGCCGAACGGACGCAACCAGCGGTTTTGTTTGACCGTATCTGCGCTGGGCAGGTGGCGTTTGAAAAATTTTCGCATGACGCCATTCTAGCCGCACGTTACTCTACGCGCATGGTTCTCTTCGCGCTCTGCTTCACTGTCGGCGTGTGGCTGCTGCAACAGCAGGCCGCACTGCCCGACTTCGGATGGGCATGGCTGCTGTCCGGCTTGCCGCTCGGGCTGCTGATCCCAACCAAGACTCTAGCCCTTCGCGTTGCGCGCACAGTGTTGCTCGCCGCCTTTGCCTGCGGTCTCGGCTTCTATCACGCCGCATGGCAAGCCGAACAGCGCCTCGCGATCACGCTACCGGATGAATGGCAGGGGCACGACATCGAGGTGATCGGGGTGGTTGCCGAATTGCCGCGCATTCACGAACACGGACAGCGCTTCAGTTTCGATGTCGAAAAAACAATCACTCCGCAAGCCGGTGTCCCCGTGCACATTTATCTAAGCACCCACAACAACCAGCAAACCACACCTCTTGCGTTGCACGCCGGTGAGCGCTGGCAACTCACGGTGCGCCTCAAGCAGCCGCACGGTAGCAGCAACCCGCATGGCTCGGATTTTGAAGTGTGGGCGCTGGAGAACAATGTGCGCGCAGTGGGTTATGTGAACAACAAGGCGGATAACGTGCGATTGGCCGCTCGGGCAGATGGCCTGGCCTACCGCATCGAGACCTGGCGCGAAGCGGTACGCGACAAGTTCATCGCAACACTGGTCAACGCGCCCTATGCAGGCGTGCTGAGCGCACTGGCTATCTGCGACCAGAGCAGCATCCCGCAAGCACAGTGGCAGGTGTTCACGCGCACCGGCGTGAATCACCTGATGTCGATCTCCGGCTTGCACATCACGATGCTCGCCAGCCTGGGCTTCGCCCTCACCTACTGGCTGTGGCGGCGCAGCGTGCGGCTTACTTTGTTTTTACCGGCGCGCAAGGCCGCCGCGCTGGTTGCATTGCTGGTCGCGCTCGGCTACGCGCTGTTGTCCGGTTTCGCCGTGCCTGCTCAACGCACTGTATATATGGTCGGTGCGGTTGCCTTTGCACTATGGCTGAACCGAAATTTTTCTCTCGGACAGATGCTCAGCATCGCGCTGCTCGGCGTACTGATCCCCGATCCGTGGGCCGTGCTGTCGCCCGGATTCTGGTTGTCGTTCGGCGCGGTGGCGATCATCTTGTACGTCACGGCATATCGCTTGAAACCATCGCATTGGCTGGAAGAATACGGCAAAGTGCAATGGGCGATGACCATAGGCTTGATTCCGATGTCGCTCGGTTTGTTCCAGCAAGTGTCGCTGGTTTCGCCGATCGCCAATGCTTTCGCAATCCCGCTGGTGAGCCTGGTCGTCGTGCCGCTCGCCTTGCTCGGCGCAGTGCTGCCATCAGATTTTGGTATTGGCGGTACGCCGCTGTGGTTGGCGCACAGCGTGATGGGCTGGACGATGGCGTTACTGGAATGGCTGAATGATCTGCCGCAAGCAGTGTGGACACAACACGCGCCGCCCGCTTGGAGCATCGTCGCCGGCATGTTGGGCGTGTTGGTGATCTTGTTGCCGCGCGGTTTTCCGGCACGTTGGCTGGGTTTATTATTATTGCTGCCGATGTTTCTGAATACGCCGGAACCTCCCGCTCAGGCCGCAGTTCGCCTGACAGTTTTCGATGTCGGCCAGGGCTTGGCAGTTGGCGTGCAAACCCGACATCACACATTACTCTACGATACCGGTCCGGATTTCAGCGATGGCGCGGATAGCGGCAATCGCATCCTGATTCCCTCGTTGCGCGCGATGGGTATCAACCAACTGGATGGAATGATCCTCACGCACGACGACACCGATCACACCGGCGGCGCGGCTTCTGTGATGCAAGCCATGCCCATGGGCTGGGTCTCGTCTTCGCTGCCCGATGAACACCCGCTACTGCATCAGGCGACCGTTAAACAACGCTGCACGGACGGACAATCATGGCAATGGGATGGAGTAGATTTTAAGATACTGCATCCCGATGCAGCCAGCTACAGCAAAGAGCACATCAGCAAGAACAACCGGGGCTGCGTGTTGCGCATCAGCATCGGCAATGAGCACATTTTACTGACGGCGGATATCGAGAAAGAATCCGAACAACAACTGCTCGAGGAACACGCGGACAAGCTGCCAGCAATCTTGCTGATCGTGCCGCATCATGGCAGCAAGACCTCATCTACCGATGAATTCATCGCCGCCGTACATCCGAAGTATGCCGCATTCACCGTGGGCTATTTCAACCGCTTCGGCCATCCCAAACAAGAAGTCGTGCAGCGCTATGCACACAGCGGCGCGGAACTGCTGCGTTCGGATGAAGACGGCGCGATCCTGGTCGAGATGGACGCACGGGGTTTACAGGTAGAACGTTATCGCAAGACACATCGCCGCTACTGGACGCACTCACCGCAGCAGAAAGTGGAAATGCAATAGGCAGATTAATCGTTTTCTGTGTTGACCTGATGCGTGAATACTGGAAGACTGTACACGTTGCCGCTGATTAGCTGTCACTGGTTCATAATCACTGGCGAAAGCTGGAGCAAACCCCAATACCTCAAAGAAATGCCCCGCTACACCGCAAAATTGCGCGTTAACCACAAAGGAGTCATACCCATGAACAAGATCTTGATACTGACACTCACACTCACACCGCTACTGACACACATGAGCGCAACAGCTGCGCAGGACGACACGATTGGCCTTACCGCGCATAACATATTCGACAACAGAACCTCTCTCGGCCTTTCTGCCAAGATAAAGCACCGTCAACTGGTCAATATGCGGGCGCAAATGGCGGCGACCCAAGCCATCATCGGCTTGCTTGCCGAGGAGAAATTTGAAAAGGCAGCTAAAATATCGCGTGCAAAACTAGGGTTGACCGACGAAATGAAACAAATATACGGCTTGTCCAAAAATGAGGATTTCAAAAAACTGGGACTTGATTTCCACAATAGCGCAGACGAACTTGCGACAACCTTGCAATCGAAAGACCTGAAAAAATCATTGCAGGCATTACGGAATACGATGGGGTATTGTGTGCAGTGCCATAATAAATTCCGCCAGTAAAATAACCGGTAAAGTAAACTGACCTCCGCCTGAAACTCCCGTGAATTCATTTATGCTCAGCTTGATCATCTCAACCATTGTGTTCTTTGTTGCCGCATGGTATCTCAACAGATATCTTGATTTGCAAGAATTACCCAAAGGCATGACACGAGGGGTATTGGTGTTTGTGCTCGCCTCGCTGGTGTCATGGGGTGCGGGGGGGATAGTGGACTGGGCGCAGGTTAAAATCGAAGGTTCGCAAGCGTCCGTACAAACCCCGGGAGATTTAACCCAGCTCCTGAAGGCAATTGGACAACAGCAACCTTAGATCAGATTGCGGATCAGCTAATCAATAGCAAATATATTTTCAAGACGAGGCGATATGATACAAGGCATGGCAATCTCAATGCTCAGATTCACCAGCAAAGCTTTCACAGTTCTGGTATTCACGTCTGGGATATTCGCACCTCTGATATTTGCGCCTGGCACCATAGCCATGGCGGATGATACCCGGCCTGCTGCCACGGTGGGCGTGTATGCCCAGCATTCTGGAGGCAAGATCACCTACCACTACCGCGTGTTCAATAACAGCCAGCAGAATATCACTGTTGTTACGGTCGGGCGCAACACCAGGAATGATGCGAATCCCAATAATGATGTCAATGAACTTATCGGGCTTCCGGCTGGATGGAGTCCCAAGTTGGGCATCCCCACAACAAGCGCCACCTCGCCCACCGGCTGGCGCGTCAGCGTGATTGAGACGGAGGAAAACGAACCCCATGCCATCGCCTGGGAAGCCTTGAATGACCGCTCACCAAAGTTTCTCACCGGTCAAACCATGAACAAGATGAGCGTCTCCCTGGAAACAGCCAATGACACCTACATGACTGGCCATGCCCTTATCACTTTGGCTGAAGGAAATGCCATAACAGTCCCCATCGAACGCCTCGACAACACTCCGCCCAACATCACGGTAAACCTGAGTCCCAGCACGATCTATTCGCAAGACAACAAGCTCATAGCCGTCAATGCCTCCTTTATAGTAAAAGATGATTACGACCGCTTGCCTGAAATCAAACTTGAATCCATCACAGCCAACGAGCCTCTGGAAGCCGACGACATCCGTGACGCGGGCATCGGTCTTGATGACCGCTATTTAAAGTTTCGCGCCACAAGCAAAAGCCCGGCAGGACGGATTTACACCGTGACCTATTCGGCAACCGATGCCTCCGGCAACCGAGCCGTTGCTTCAGGAATGGTGACCGTATCAACGTCGCCACCTGTTACCAAGACGGTTGACGGGCCGCATGATCAAGGTGAAAAGAGAAAGGTCGAGATCAAAAAACAATAATGTCGCTTTCATTTTTTTTCATGGTCATGTATCGTGCTTGCCGTTCCAAACTATAGCTAAAAGTAATTTTACGGGGTTTGCCCGCGCCGATTTGAATGCAGCAGTACGTTTAAGGAAATCTGCTCCATCGTTGATCCCCCGTACAATGAATACCGTCATAGAATATGATCCCCCATTAAGGAATCCAGCAGTGAAAAAATCGTTTTGCCTGTTAATCTTTGCAATGGTTACACCTTTGCTCAGCGGATGTTTCGATAACGGCTCCCCCGCCGATCCCCCAACGAATTTCACAGCCACTCCGGGAGAAGGCAGGGTCAAGCTCGCCTGGAACGCCAGCCCCGGTGTCGACTACTGGCTATTCACCGCGACCGATGCAGCTCTCACCGCCTTCAACTGGCTAGACTTGCCTAATGCGCATGTCTACATCACAGCCTCTACACCGTATTATATGTGCGGCTTGTTTAACGGAACTTTGTCTAATGGGACGGTGACTCCGTTGACGTACTATTTTGCCGCCAATGGCCGTATCAATGGCGGGCCAGGCGGACCGAGCAGCCCGACGGTTGCTGCGACTCCTTACAATGCCAGCGCCGTCACCTGGACCGTTGGCTCCACACCGGCTCCACTCCCAAATATTTTTGGTGTGGGGTATACCAGCCTGACGACTTGCACAAATAATTCGTCCAGTTACGCAGGCAGCTTTGCTGCCGTTGGTGCAGGTGGCGCTATCTTTACCAGTGCAGACGGGAAGACATGGAGTACTCAGACATCACCGATAGCAACAGCGCTGAATGCAATTACCGGCTATGCCACGAATCAGAATAACCCATCCAATCCAGTGATGCGCTGGATAGCCGTCGGTGATGGGGGTGCTTCCGTGTATAGCACCGATGGCATCACTTGGGCTATTGGAGTATCCACCACTGCAACGACACAGATATTGCGTTCCATAACACAAGTTACGGGAACATTTTTTGCAGTGGGCGACTCCGGCACGATACTCTCGACCACCGACGGAATCACTTGGACATCCCGCACTTCAGGTACAGCCAATAATCTAAACGGCGTAACTCATGGCGCCAATTATGTTGCGGTGGGCAACGGTGGCACAATACTTACCAGCATCGATGGCAACACATGGACAGTGCAAACACCTATAACTCCCAGCATTTATGCCATCAATCTTCGCCAAGTTACTTCGTATGGCAGCATCATCGTAGCAGTAGGCGATACTGGCACGATAGTGACCAGCAAAGATGGTGGTATCACCTGGACATCGCAAAGCATTGGAACACAGTCTCTGGTGAGCGTTGCCGCAGAGACACAGCTCGTGGCAAATGCAGCAATAGACCTTCAGTTGGGTTTCATTTCCACTGTACAGTTTGTTGCGGTAGATAGCGGGGGCAATGCTTATACCAGCACAAACGGCTACGCGTGGTCGGCCACTCCAATCACAACTGGCGCAACCAGCGTTAATGCTCTGGTCAGCAGCGGCTTCGGATACGTCGCCGCAGGAAACTCAGGTATCACTGCATATGCCTTCTGATATTTCTGCAGACCGCTTACATATATTCAATATGGACAGACTTACACCATGCTGAGTCTAATCATCTCCACCATCGTTTTTTTCGTTGCTTCCTGGTATATCAAACAATATCTGGAAGAGCAGGAAATTCCCAAGGGAATGACGCGCGGGGTGCTGATATTCACGCTGGCTGCCGCTGTATCTTGGGGAGCTGGTGCCTTGGTAGATTGGGTGAAAGTCAAAATCAAGAGCCCGCGAGCCGAACAAACTTCTGGCAACTTGACCCAGCTACTGAAGAAAACAGTCAAGCAACTGCCCGAGAAGCCAAGCCCAGTAACCAGCACGCCGCCTCAATCAGACAGCCAGCAGCCCCAATCAACTAACACGACCCCTCAGTGAGACAGGCCAGGAAATAATTCCAGCATCCCATCCGCCATGAATTGCACCGCCATCGCGGCGAGTATCAAACCCATCACCCGGGTGGCGATGTTGAGTCCGCCCGTGCCGAGACGCGCACCGATCGGCTCGGCCATCCGCAACACCACCCAGACGATCACCGCCACGCCGACTATTCCCAGGCTTAATGCGATCTTGTCAGCCAGACTGATCACCTGGTGAGCATCGACGATGGTCAGGCTGATCGCTCCCGGCCCGGCCAGCAAAGGGATCGCCAGCGGCACCACAGCGATATCATTCTTGGCTTCCCCTTCTGCCTGTTCTTCATCTGTGTGCCTTGCAGGACTGGTTTTTGCGTTGAACATCGCAATCGCGATGATCAATACCAGCAATCCACCAGCGATGCGAAACGCCGGAATGCCGATACCGAAGAACGACAGCAAACCATCACCCGTCCAGACTGCCAGCGTCAATATCACCGCCACCGCAACGGACGCCTTGAGCGCGGTTCTATCCATCACCACCGGACGGCGATCCGTCATCATGCTGAGATAAATGGGAATAGCTCCGAGCGGATTCAGGATCGCGAAGATACCCACCAGATATTTTATTTGCTCAGTCCAAACGGGTAGCAGTGTCATGATAGATTATTTGGCATTCAGCTATTTTGATTCGTCGATCATTTTTCTGGTCTTGGCTTCAACCTCTTGTGCAACTTTCACCAGCGATGCTTCCCGCGACAACGCGGCAAGCATAGGCACAGGCTTGATCATGCCGATCTTGGTTTTGCCCTGTTCGGTGTACACCGAGATGCGGCATGGCAGCGCCATGTTCAAGCGCATGTCGGTGCCGAGCACCTTGGCGGCTTGCCCGGGATTACACACCTCAAAGATTTTGCAATTCTCTGCGAAGGCGATGCCTTTGCTGCGCAGCGTGGTGCCCAGATCATGGATATGCAACACGCCGAATTCGTTGCGCTTCACTGCCGCTTCCAGATCGGTCGCAGCCTGGTCGAATGACTTGTCGCTCTCTACTATGTAATACATCAAATCTCCTTGTTGTGTTTATGGATGCCGCCCATCAAATGGGAACACGGCATTGTCCAGACAGGAAGCACAATTGTCCAGCAGCAGATGCCCATCAAAATCTTTTCAGGCAATAACTTTTCAGACTTGCCATCGAATGCGGCTGTGTTACTCTGCGCCCCATGAAAAACCTGTCGCAGCTTCTCGCTACACTGTTGACCACCGCCTGGGTCGGTGGCCTATGGGCGATCGGCTATCTCGCCGTGCCGGTGCTGTTCATCGCCCAGCCGGACAAGCAACTTGCTGGCATGCTGGCCGGACAGATGTTCGCCTTGGTGGGCTATCTCGGCGTGTCATGCGGAATGTATCTGCTGATCCAGCGCATCAGCGTGTCCGGTCGCGCATCCTTTCAACAACCCGTGTTCTGGACTGTGTCGGCAATGTTGCTGCTAACGCTGGTGATACTGTGCGGCGTTCAGCCGATCATGACCGATCTGAAAGCACAAGCATTACCTCTTGATGTGATGCACAGCGCGTTCGCTGACCGTTTCAAAATGTTGCATCGCATTTCCGGCACCATCTATCTGATACAAAGTTTGCTCGGTGCCTTCCTGGTTATCAAGACTCACCTAAACAGCCACAAATAAAAAGAGCCGCTAAAGCGGCTCTCTGTCTATACAGATAATACAAAAAATCAGGCCAAAGCCTTGATCACATCCTCGACCACCTTCTTCGCATCGCCGAAGATCATCATGGTCTTGTCCATGTAGAACAGGTCATTGTCCAGACCGGCATAACCCGTGGCCATGCTGCGCTTCACCACCAGTATGGTGCGTGCCTTGTGCGCTTCGAGGATAGGCATGCCGTAGATCGGGCTGGACTTGTCGTTCTTCGCGGCGGGATTCACCACATCGTTCGCGCCTATCACCAGCACCACATCGGTGTCGGCGAATTCGTTGTTGATCTCGTCCATCTCGACCACTTGCTCGTAAGGCACTTCGGCCTCGGCCAGCAACACGTTCATGTGTCCCGGCATACGCCCCGCCACCGGATGGATCGCGTAGCGAACGTTCACGCCTTTCTCTGAGAGCAAATGCGACATCTCGTTGATCGCATGCTGCGCACGCGCCACGGCCAGACCGTAACCCGGCACGATGATGACGGATGAAGCATTGCCCATCAGGAATGCCGCGTCGTCAGCGCTGCCGCTGCGATAGTTTTTCTGCTTGCCATCGCCGCTATCAGCCACGGCACTTTCGCCGCCAAAGCCGCCGAGTATCACGTTGATGAAAGCGCGGTTCATCGCCTTGCACATGATGTAAGACAGGATCGCACCGGAGCTGCCCACCAGCGAACCGGCAATGATCAGCATGTTGTTGTTGAGCGTGAAGCCGATACCCGCCGCCGCCCAACCGGAATATGAGTTCAGCATAGACACGACCACCGGCATGTCCGCGCCACCGATCGGCACGATCAGCAACACACCCAACAGCAGCGCAATCGCGGTCATAATCAGGAATGGTGTCCAGCTTGGCGTGATAAAAAATGCAATGCCGAAAACTATCATCGCGATACCGAGGCCGAGGTTCAGCCAATGCTGACCGGCGTAGCGCAACGGCTTGCCGGACAATTTTCCGGACAGCTTTCCGAACGCGATGATCGAACCGGTGAAGGTGATCGCGCCGACGAAAGTGCCGATGAACAATTCGATGCGGTTGGAAGAATGCAGCGCATCTCCGGCATGTGCGACGATGCCGTAGGCAAACGGATTATTGAAAGCCGACATGGCCACCAGCACAGCAGCCAGACCGACCAGCGAGTGCATCGCGGCGACCAGTTCCGGCATCTGCGTCATCTGGATGCGTTTGGCGACCACCGCACCGATACTGCCGCCGATGGCGATGGCGATCAGGATATAGGTCACGTTCTGCACACTATGGACAGTGAGCGTAGTCAGCACGGCGAGGGCCATGCCGGTCATACCGAACAGATTGCCGCGCAACGCAGACACCGGAGAGCTCAGGCCCTTCAGCGTCAGGATGAACAGGACAGCGGCGACGAGATAAGCGAGGGCTACAAAATTGGCTGACATTTACTTACCCTTTTTCTTTTTGAACATATCCAGCATGCGCTGGGTGACGAGAAAGCCACCGAACACATTGACCGCAGCCAGTGTCACCGCGAACAAGCCCATGATGGTTCCGATGTCCATCTGCTGCGGCCCAGCCGCCAGCATCGCGCCAACGATGATGATGCCGGACACCGCGTTGGTCACCGCCATCAGCGGCGTGTGCAGCGCAGGGGTGACATTCCACACCACGTGATAGCCAACGAATATCGCCAGCACGAACACGGTAAGATTCAAAACAACAGGATCGACTCCGCTCATTTCACGCTCCTTTATTTGGTAACGACTGCGCCGTCGATCGCGATCAGCGATCCGGCGATGATGTCGTCTTCACGGTTGATGTTGATTGCGCCGCCGTTCTTGGGGTCGCACAACAGGTTGATGAAGTTCAGCAGGTTGCGTGCATACAGCGCCGAGGCATCCGCCGCCACCGTACCCGCCAGATTAGATTCGCCCACCAGCGTCACACCATGTTTGACCACGGTCATGTTCAGCTCAGTCAATGGGCAATTGCCCCCTGCTTCAGCCGCCAGATCAACGATCACCGAACCGGGCTTCATTGACTTCACCATGTCTTCGGTGACCAAAACAGGTGCAGGACGACCGGGGATCAGCGCAGTGGTGATCACAATATCCGCAGCAGCCACGCGTTTGGCGACTTCTGCCTTCTGGCGCGCCATCCAGCTCGCAGGCATCGGCTTGGCATAACCGCCCACGCCTTGCGCACACTCGCGCTCTTCGTCGGTCTCATAAGGCACGTCGATGAATTTCGCGCCCAGCGATTCAACTTGTTCTTTCACTGCCGGACGCACGTCAGAAGCTTCGATCACCGCGCCGAGACGCTTGGCGGTAGCGATGGCCTGCAAGCCCGCGACGCCGACACCCAGCACCACCACACGAGCGGCCTTTACCGTACCGGCGGCGGTCATCAACATAGGCACGAAGCGCTTGTAGAGATTGGCCGCGACGATCACTGCCTTGTAACCGGCGATGTTCGCCTGCGAGGACAATACATCCATCGCCTGCGCACGCGAAGTGCGCGGAAGTTTTTCCATCGAGAAAGCAACGATGCCCTGCTTGGCATAAGCCGCAACTTGGTCTGCCTGATGCGGCAACAACAATCCGACCAGCACAGCGCCTTTGTTCAACTTGGCAAGTTCATCGGCACTGGGCGCCCTGACCTTGAGTACGATCTCGGACTGCGCATAAATGTCTGCCGCGCTCGCCATCGTTGCACCGACTGTCTGATACTCGCTGTCGGGAATGCTGGCGCCTGCGCCCGCTCCGGCTTGCACCGATACCTTGTGTCCCGTTGCCAGCAGTTTTTTCACCGTTTCGGGTGTTGCTGAGACGCGAGTCTCGCCTGCGTAAGTCTCCGCAGGAATGCCTATGCGCATGAACTTCTCCTATCTCTTCTTTCGTGGAATATTGCGTAGCCTGGATTGGAATATCGTTCCAAACAGATTTTTATCAGGGGTGATTATACCTATACTGCGCTGCCTGTATTGCCCTGATAGAAATTATGTGACCCTTAAGCAAATTTCACTAATGCCGACGGTTAACATTAACTGCCTCACCAAAAGATGTTTGTTGGCAGTCCATCCCGAATCAAATCTTTGTACTGCTGAGCCTCTTGCAAAACTATTTTTGAAACGAAGCGCAATGACATTTGATGCCCGAATTTCGGCATCGAACAGTTACGCTTCCCCCTTATTTGCGGCAATCTCTCAAATTTTCCGCATTTCCCCGCACTTGAGCCAGAGCGCCTTCCCCGGACAAGCCGGTTTGGTGCTTTTCTTGCCCCCATCTGGCTGACTTACGTCAGCAACCTGAGCAGCTGATCCGCCGTCAACGCCAGCAGCCCGAACATCAGATGCGACATCACCTTTGCATTTCCCCTG
>JANXXH010000029.1 GCA_025350705.1 Gallionella sp. | reverse complement strand
TCGATCCAGGCCGCATTGGCGGACGTGATCATCGTGGATGCAAATGCGCCCGGGCGCGACACGCTTGAGCAGATCAGCCTGATGTCCACCACGCTGGAAAAGCCAGTGGTGGTATTGAGTGCACAAAAAGACCAGCGCAGTATTGAAGAGGCAATGCGTGCCGGGGTCAGCGCTTATGTGGCGCATACCGTTCAGGGCGAGGATCTGAGCGGCATCATCCACGTGGCCGCAGCCCGTTTCGCCGAGCACAAAAAACTGCGCGACGAATTGAAGGAAGCCAGAAGTCAGTTGTCGGAACGCAAGCTGGTGGATCGCGCCAAAAGTATCTTGATGGCGGATCACGGTTATAGCGAACCGGATGCCTACAAGCGCATGCGCAGCATGGCAATGAGCAAGGGCAAGCGCATGGCCGAGATCGCCGAAGCCATCATCATGGCCAAGGAGTTGAGTGCCTGAATGTTTTTCAGCCCGGGTTGTTTTATTGAGAGGACTAAAAATGATAGCCAGTGAAAAAATAATATTAGACTTGGAGAAAATCATAGGCGCGCTGCGCCGCACAACGCTGATCGCGGAATTGCACGATCATGAAATCGAGATCCTGGTCGATCTGCTTGCAATCCAATGTTACAAGGCGGGTGAGTTCATCTCCAGGCCGGGCGAGCGTTCATTGAGTGAGGCCCTGCTGATACTGGTCGAAGGCAAAGTCGAAGTCAGTGCCATGGTGGACAACGAACCGATGACCATGCTCTTGAAAGACCCGGGCGATCTGGCTAGGATCATCAGCTTTGTAGGCGGCAACAAGTTGAAGATCGATGCCGCGATCGAGGTGAAGGAAGATAGCACTGTCCTGTTGCTGGAGCGCGCCAGGCTGGAATCATTGCTCGATACGCATCATTCCATCGTGTACTACGTGATGCGTGGCCTGGTACGCCACATGCACTCACTGGCCAGGCACAAGAGCGCGGAAACCGAACTCATGAGCAATTATTTCTACCGGGTGAACGGGCGTTACTAGAATGCGCCGAGAGTGCATCAAGCTTTAGTCAGGACTTTATTTTATGCACTGAATGAGAGCGACTTAATGGATTGTGCACCAATATCCTGCGACTGGATCGGTCGGCTCGATGATTAGCCGTCACAACTAACGGTCTATATCCATTTATCCGCAGGCATTACAGCCAACCAATGATTTTTGGCACAGCTCTTGCAAAGTAGTTTGCTGTAACCGGATCAAAGACGATCCGGCACAAGTTTGAAAGGACAAAGGCGTCCCGCTGCGTAATTGCGCAGCCGGGCGCCTTTTTTATTTCGGGTTGTTGATTTGGCAGCAGACTAACTTAAGGAGAAATCAAAATGGCATCGGGAAAAGTTTCATCAGGATTCTGGCAAGCGGGACACAGGCCGACGTTGTTCGCGGCATTCTTGTATTTCGATCTGAGTTTCATGGTGTGGGTGATACTCGGTCCGCTCGGTGTGCAGATCGCCAACGACCTCGGGCTCACCCCGGCGCAAAAAGGTTTGATGGTGGCGACGCCGGTATTGTCCGGCGCGCTGTTGCGCATCGTCATGGGTGTTATGGTAGACCATTACAAACCCAAGCTGGCTGGCATGATCGGCCAGGTGATCGTGATCGTGGCACTGGCGTTGGCCTGGTTCTCGGGCGTCCACAGTTTCCAGCAGGTGTTGGTGCTGGGCGTGTTTCTCGGTATGGCCGGCGCATCCTTCGCGGTGGCACTGCCGCTGGCATCGCGCTGGTATCCGCCGGAGCATCAGGGCACTGCGCTCGGCATCGCCGGTGCGGGTAATTCGGGCACCGTGCTGGCCGCGCTGTTCGCGCCTTTGCTGGCATCATTCTACGGTTGGCAGAATGTACTGGGATTAGCCGTGATTCCCTTGGTGATCGTGTTCATCGTTTACTCTTTGCTGGCGAAGGATAGCCCGGAATGTCCACCGGCAAAATCTCTAGCTGATTATTTAAAGATACTGAAAGACAAGGACGCATGGTGGTTCATGTTCTTCTACAGCGTCACCTTCGGTGGCTTCGTCGGATTGGCCGCTTCGCTGACGATCTATTTCAATTCGCAGTACGGACTGAGTCCGGTGATCGCCGGTTACTTCACTGCAGCCTGTGTGTTCGCAGGTTCCATGGTGCGTCCGATCGGCGGCATGGTGGCAGATCGGGTCGGCGGCATCCGCACGCTATCTGTAATGTACCTGCTGGCCGCATCGTTCCTGGCATTCGTCAGCGTTGGCTTGCCGCAGGCATGGATGGCATTGGTGGTGTTCGTCGGTGCGATGCTCGCACTCGGCATGGGCAACGGCGCGGTGTTCCAATTGGTGCCGCAGCGTTTCCGCAAGGAAATCGGCGTGATGACCGGCCTGGTCGGCATGGCAGGCGGCGTGGGCGGATTTTATCTTGCCTCCAGCCTGGGTTACGCCAAACAGCTGACCGGCAATTATCAGATCGGCTTCCTGATCTTTGCCGGCCTGGCGATACTCGCATTGCTCGGCTTGCTGGGTGTCAAGACCCGCTGGCGCACCACCTGGGGTTCATCTGCGCTGACTTTGGCGAAGGTATGAGTTCACGTTGTGAATTATTGAGCATTACATTACATAATTCATGACGGATTCATTGCCACCCCCTCTCCCGCGCTTGCGCGTCTCTCTCTCCCTCGAGGGGAGAGGGTTGGGGAGAGGGTGATATTGTCGTCAATTATGGAAAAATCAATAGACTGAACATATGTCACTAAAAATCACCCTGGGCCAAGCCAGTGAAACCGGGCTGCGTGAACGCAACGAAGATTTCTTTGGAGTGGTCACGCCTGCCGGAGAGCAGCTCGCCACCAAAGGCGTGCTGCTTGCGGTGGCGGATGGCGTAGGCGGCAATGCCGGCGGGCGCGAGGCCGCAGAGATGACCGTGCGCGGCGTGCTGACCGATTATTATGCGACGCCGGAAACACTTGGCGTGAGCACCGCGCTGGACAAGGTGTTGGCGGCGCTCAACCGCTGGGTGATCTCGCAGGCGAGCAGCCATCATGCGATGTCCGGCATGGCCACCACGCTGTCGCTGCTGGTGCTGCGCGGCAGGCATTACACGCTGGCGCATATAGGCGACACGCGCATCTATCGCGTGCGCAATGGCGAGATGAAACAGCTCACCACCGACCACGTGTGGGATCGCCCGGATATGCGCCATGTGCTCAAACGCGCGATCGGCCTCGACCAGCAACTGCTGGTGGATTATGCCGAGGGCGAACTGCAGGCCGGCGACGTGTTCGCGCTGATGAGCGATGGCGTGTGGGAACGCCTCGGGCAAAAAGGCATACACGAGATCATCCTGCTCTATCAAACCCCGCAGCTTGCCGCGGACAACCTGGTCAAGCGCGCGCTGGCGGCAGGCAGCCAAGACAACGCCACCGCGCTGGTGGTGCGCATCGAGCAGCCCGGCGAAGAGAATTTTGCCGACCTGCAGGAAGAGGCGCGGCGTCTTGGTTTGCCGCCGCGCCTCAAGCCCGGCGAACAGATCGACGATTTCGAGGTGATCGAGCTGTTATATGAATCGCGTGCCAGCCTGCTCTACCGCGTCAAGAATTTGCTCAACGGGCAGGTGTGCGTGCTCAAGACTTTGCAGCCGCTGCTCGCCAACGACATGGAAAGTTACAACGGGCTGCTCAATGAGGAGTGGCTCGGCAAGCGTGTGGTCGCGCATTATTTTCCGCAGGTGCTGCCCGTCGCGGCCGAGCGGCGCAGTTGCCTGTATTACGTGATGAGCTGGCATCCCGGCGCCACGCTGCAACAAAAGCTCGACAGCGGCCAGCACTTTAGCGTCGCCGAGGTCGCCGGCATCGGCCTGCGCCTCGCGAAAGGCTTGGGGGCATTACACCGCCTGAACATCGTGCATCGCGACATCAAGCCGGCCAACCTGCACCAGGGTGACGACGGCAAGCTGCGCATCATCGACCTCGGCGTCGCAACCAGCGCGGTGACGGGCGCACAGGCCACCGGCAATCCCGGCACGCCGAGCTTCATGGCGCCGGAATTATTCAGCGGTGAAACCGCCAACACCCGGAGCGACCTCTACGCCGCGGGCGTCACGCTTTATTACTTGCTGACGCGGCGCTATCCCTATGGCGAAGTGGAACCGTTCCAGCGCCCGCGTTTCGGCGACCCGGTGCCGCCGACGCGCTATCGTCCCGACATTCCGCAATGGCTGGAGAACATCGTGCTCAAGGCCGTTGCGCACGATCCCGCGCTGCGCTTCGAAACTGCCGAGGAAATGCTGCACGAACTGGAAGTTGGCGAACACAGGCCCATCTTGCCGCCGCCGCCCACACCGTTGTTGGGGCGCAACCCGCTGTTGTTCTGGCGTTGGGTCGCGGTTGTTTCGCTGCTGGTCAATCTGGCGTTGCTGTTCAAGCTGCTGCTTCGATGACAGGGCTGCAGCGCAGCTCAACGTGGCGGTGCCCACCGAGGCGATGCGCAGTTCAATGATGTTGAACGGGCACGGTGTGGGATGGCAAAAATGCCAAGGGGTATGCGGCCGGATTTGCAGTGCATGCTGGAATACCAACGGTTCTGTTATAGCCAGCAGATAATAACGCCCTTAACACCAATCTGATTTATAACAATTTTCAACTCATCTCTCGGTTTATTATCCAGCGCGCTGGATAATAAATTCGGTTGAAACAGGCCAAGCCTGCTTATTTATTAAAGAAGCCGTCAGCCTCGTAGCAGACTAATTATGTTTCTCATTATTGACATTTATACATAAATGCCTATAATGAGAAACACTATGCCAGCGCACACCCCTATCATAGCAACTAAAGTTGCAAACAAGCTCATCGCAATGGGCAAGCAGATTCGTGCACATCGCAAAGCGATGCGAATCAACGCCACCACAGCAGCGGAGGCTGCGGGGATGTCGCGCGTCACTTTGCATCGAATCGAAAACGGCGAACCCTCGGTCACCATGGGCGCATACCTCAACGCCATGCAGGTCCTGAACATCGACTTCGGCATACTCCAACCTACCGCGCCTGCCGGCCAAGCACCCGGTACGAGCCGTGAAGGCTGGATTCCTGCGCGTATCCATCTGGCAGACTACCCGCAACTCAAGCAACTTGCCTGGCAAGTGCATGGCACGGATGAATTGACGCCTGCGGAAGCGCTAAGCATCTATGACCGCAATTGGCGACACGTGGATGCGAATGCCCTGGAGCCACGTGAGCGCCAGCTAATCGATGCGCTGCGCATAGCACTGGGTGAACCGGATGGGATTGTGTAGGGTGCGTCTAAAAATTCAAAGTTCTAAGCAAGACAAGGCGCGAGCAAAAATTGCGACGCAGCATATGTCTGAATATGTAAGGAGTAATTTTTTGTGAGCAACGCAGTATGGCGACACAACGAAGTTGCTGTGTAGGTTAATCTTCAGGTTATGCCGAAACTAAAATCTGGATTTTTAAACGTGCCCTTTAAGCGACCGCACCACCAGCGGATTGTCCATGTATTGAGCGTCCTCAATGGCCCATTGTTGAGGGAGAACAACTGTCTGTTTGGCGGGGGCACCGTAATCACACTTCGTTATGGCGAATATCGCGAGTCGATAGACATCGATTTTCTGGTGTCGGATGTTGCCAGTTACCGCAACCTGCGACAGTTACTCACAGGCGCAAATGGAATCGCCGCTATCGTCCGCGCGGGCACGGCACCTTTGGCACAAATCCGCGAGATACGAGCTGATCAGTACGGCATCCGCACAATGTTGCAAGTGGCCGACCAGTCGATCAAATTCGAGATCATTCTTGAAGGGCGGATTGAACTCGCGCCGCCCGGGACGAGTGATGAGATTTGCGGCATTGCAACCCTGACGCCATTGGACATGGCGGCGAGCAAGCTGCTGGCAAACTCGGACCGCTGGAACGATGACGGCGTTTTCAATCGGGACATCATCGACCTTGCCATGATGAATCCATCGCTGGCATTGCTGCGATCAGCCGTGGTGAAAGCCGAAACGGCATATGGCCAAGCCATACGCAAAGATCTCGAAAAAGCGATCGGACGTATGCAAGACCGTCACGGTTGGCTTGAACGGTGCATGCAAGTCATGGCAATGAACTTGCCCAAAGCAGTTGTATGGCAACATCTTCGTAAGTTGCGCAGGGTGCTGGGTTAAGAGCAGATTTTCAGGTTTCAAACTTTTGCGAAGTTGACCCCTTATTTCCGTGCGGCCGCATCACTTTTTGGCAACACTCTATCTGCCGGTTATTTCTTGGATAGTACATTGCTTTTGCACGAAAGGCGCAGACTTGCCATAAGACCATTAAAAGACTATATTCGGTCTTGTTCATTTCAAGGAGCCGACTATGCGCCCAGCGAACATCAAACCCATCAGCTATCTCAAGGCCAATGCTGCCGAGGTACTCCAGAACCTTTCCGAAAACCGCGAACCCTTCCTGATCACCCAAAATGGGGAAGCCAGAGCGGTGATGCAAGACATCGCCACCTATGAGAACACACAGGAAACATTGGCGCTCCTGAAGATGCTGGCACTGGGAAATCAGGAAATCTCGGGTGGGAAGATCACGCCCATAACGAACGTCGCTCGCCGCCTGCGTTCCAAAAAGATTATCCCAAAGTAATACTGGCAAAATGAGCTACAAAGTATTGCTCACGCATGGCGCTGAGCGTGATCTTGAAGCGATCTATGATTACATCGCCGAAAACGACACGCAGGCCAGTGCAAATTACGTGCTGGACAAATTGATGGAAGTGGCCGAGTCGTTGGCGGCCTATCCCGAGCGCGGCTCCTATCCCAAAGAACTGCTTGCTCTCGGCATCCGCGAATATCGTCAGGCGTATTTCAAACCCTACCGGCTCATCTATCGGGTCAGTGGCAAACAAGTGGTCATCTATATCATTGCAGATGGGCGGCGCGACATGCAGACACTGCTGACGCGCAGGATGCTTGGTGTATAGCGTCCGTGTTGCGCGCTGCAAGCAGCCCTCCAAAAACATCGACCCCGGCATCTTTTAATTCTCCGATGGTTTCATAGCCGCTCTACATCTCCCACTTGCAAAAACTTATAAATTACTTATACTGGTGGCATGAACGCCATCGAATGGTCGGCCAAGGCGGTGCGGCAACTTCGCAAAATTGCAGACAAGCGCAAGCGGCAGAGCATCTTTGCCGAAGTGCAGCAACTTGCAAATTGGCCGGATTGTTCGGGTGACATCAAACGCCTGCAAGGCCGTGATGATTACAGGCTGCGTATCGGCGACCATCGGGCGATATTTGTAATTGACCAGAGCGGCACACCCATCACCGTCACCATCATGCAAGTGGAGAAACGAAATGAACGCACCTACTAACATCCAGATTTTGAAAGACGCGAAAGGCAAGCCCGCCTTCGCCGTTATTCCATACTCCCAATACCTGAGCCTGTCCAAACAACACACCCCGACCATCCCCAACGCGGTGGTCAATAAAGTCATCAACAAGGACATGACACCCATCCGCGCGTGGCGCGAACACCTCGGCCTCACCCAGACAGAAGTCGCGCGCCGCCTCGGCATTTCGCAAAGCGCTTACGCCCAGCAAGAAGCCAAGGAACCTGTCAGGAAATCCACGCGAGAAAAAATCGCCAAAGCATTGGGAATTGCACCGGAGCAATTGGCGGTTTGAAGTTTGCGTGAATCCATGTACTGAATCTGATTTATTTTAAGGTAAGCCATCATGGCAAAAAAAGGACTGCCCGCGATCCATCCGGGAGAATATCTGAGCGAGACCCTGGGCGAGTTGAACATCTTCCAGGCTGAATTTGCCCGCGCAATCGGTATCTCGCCCATGCGAGTTTCACATGTCATCAAAGGATCGCGCCCGGTAACGGCTGAGCTGGCGCTGCTGTTCGGGCGAGCCTTCGACCAGTCCCCGCAATACTGGCTTAACCTGCAAGCGACATATGATTTAAAGACGGCGGAGGCCAGCCTGGGTAAGCTGCTGAACAATGTGCATTTGCTGGCGCATGCGTGATTGCAGGACCTGATCCCGATTTACAGCTATTTGGTAGGATGTCCAATGGGTGCTACCATTTCTCACCGTGTTTTCGCTACGCAATGGAGGGTAACCATGTTAAAGAACCTTGATGAAATTTCAGCAGCCACCATGAAGCTCGACTTGGAAGATCGTGCCAAGCTTGCCGGAAAACTTCTTCTTAGTCTTGATGAGCCATCATCCACTGAACTTGAACGGTTGTGGCTCGATGAAGCAGAGCGACGTCTCGAAGATTTTCGCACCGGCAAGGCACAAGGCATACCCGCTGAAGACGTGTTCCGTCGCGCCATTTCCGAATTGTCTTGAACACCGAGTTTCAACCAGAGGCCGACGAAGAATTCAGAGAGGCGGCCCGTTACTACGAGAGTGAAGCGCCCGGTGTTGGATTGGCATTTGTTGTAGAAGTGCACAAAGTGGTTGCCGACCTCGCGGAGTTTCCGCTTAAAGCCCAGATTGTCCGGGGCAGTATTCGCAAGAGAGTCCTTCCCCACTTCCCATACAACATCCTCTATTCCGTCGAGCCGGAAAAAATTGTAATTGTCGCCGTGGCACACCAAAGAAGACGCCCAAACTACTGGCTGAGCAGACTGAAGAAATAAATTTGGCAGCGGGAACGTAGCTGTAAGCAAATTGAAGCTGAGCTAACCCGGATATTTCGGACACTTTTAAGTGGAGTCATAATACGCTTGGAGGTGTCACATGGGAAAGGAAAGAACGAAGGTCAATGTAGAACGGCAGCGGCAACGATTCAGCCGCGAGTTCAAGCTGGAGGCCGTCAGACTACTGGAGCTTGGTCAAAAGCCGGCGGCACAACTGGCGTTGGAATTGGGCCTCCGCCGCAACCAGCTCTACAAATGGCAGAAGGAGCTGAGTGCCAAGGATGACCAGGCGTTTCGCGGGCCTGGCCGCAAACCGCTGGACCAGCAAAGCGATGTCGAACGGCTCAAGGCCGAACTCAAGCGCGTCACCGAGGAGCGCGACATTTTAAAAAAGGCCGCAGCGTACTTTGCCAAGGAACTCGGGTGAGGTACGGATTTATAGAGCGGCATGAATCCGAGTTCAGCGTGATGCGGATGTGCAAGGTCATGCAGGTGTCGCGCAGCGGCTACTACACATGGCGAGACCGACCCGAAGGTCCGAAAGTGGCGCAGGATCGGGCGCTGCTCACCCGGATTCATCATGTGCACGTGCAGTCACGGCAGGCATACGGCGCGAAGAAGACTTGGCTGGAGTTGAATGTCCAAGGGGTGGTGTGCGGCAAGCATCGTATCGCGCGGCTGCGCAAGAGTGCTGGGATCGAGGCCCGGCGCAAGCGCCGCTTCCGTATCACGGTGGAGAACCACGCTACCGCACCGGCGGCACCTAACCTGTTACAACAACGATTCCAGGCGGTGCAACCCAACCGTATCTGGGTTGGGGATATGACTTATATCCGTACCCGTGCCGGGTTTCTGTATTTGGCGGTACTGTTGGATCTGTATGCCCGCCGCGTAGTCGGCTGGGCTATGAGCGGCAAGCCCGATCTGGCATTGGTGCTGGGTGCGCTCAACATGGCTTTGGAACAACGACAACCTGATCGCGGATTGATCCACCACACCGATCAAGGGCCGATCTACGCGGCGCGGGGTTATCGTGAGACGATGCACGCATACGGATTGCGGCCGAGCATGAGTGGCAAGGGTAATGCCTATGACAACGCGGTGGCAGAAAGCTTCTTTAGTAATCTGAAGAACGAATTGGTGCATCATTGCGACTTCCACAGCCACGATGCGGCAAGGGCAGCGATCTTCGATTACATCGAGGTGTTTTACAATCGCCAGAGGCTGCACCAGACGTTAGGGTATGTGAGTCCGATGCAGTTCGAGGTGATGAATGGTGTATCTTAATTGGTGTGTCCGAAAAACCCGGGGCAGCTCAAGCTAACCCCTTTAACTCCGAGGTCTCCTGAGGTCTCGTATTGAAAGCGGTGGGAATGAAACTCTTGGTAGAGCCGGACCAGCACGCTACGGCATAAGGTGGAAAGGTATTTCGATGCTGACCTATTTAACTTTGCAGAATTTGACCCCCATTAACTGATTAAAAATGGTACTCGAACCTAGTTAATCTGTATTAGAATGTTTGCAGCATCTTATAGATTGCTCCCTCATGTCTAATGAAATAAACCCTAAAGGCTATTTTGAGCCCATTCATGCAGCGCATGCTATTGAGCAGGTAGCTTTTATGCTGCGAATGGAGCCACCGCTTAATGAGGCGTCTTTTTCACAAGTATGCGAAATTGCCAAGCAATTCAAAACCGAATCAGACATGCCTGGCCAGCCAGAATTTAGAACGTTGGCTTTTGGATTTGGCCCCTCCATACCTCAGCAACTTCCAAAACCGTTCGTGTTAAATAGAATCGCTGCGGATGGTACGCCTGAAAAGGAGCTTCGAATTGAGAGTAATTCAATATCGTTTACTACTTTTCGTTACACACGCTGGGATGCAGTTTGGGCGCAGGCACGTAGATATTTTGAGACTATGATACCGACCTACGCGGAAAATACAAAGATAGCTGCGGTGGGCCTAAATTACATAGATAAATTCAAATGGGTTGGCGAGCTATCTGAATGTAAAACCAACCTTCTCATGCAATCTGGCTCAAAGTATGTATGCCCACATATCTTTGAGGTAGATGATTTCTGGCATAGCTACACTGGAGCCTTCATACGAACGGACAAAAACACTAAACGATTGCTTAATGTTAATGTCGATTATCTTGATGAAGTTCTTCCCGACGATGTTCGTCGCGTAGTAGCCATAACTACCGTATTGACCGACTTGATGAACCAATCCGGTTATGAGCCAACTGAATTGAACGCTCAAAACGCCAACAACTTTCTTGATGACCGCATGCAAAAATTGCATGTTTTTGGCAAGAAAGTATTCGGCAATATAATTAACGACGATATGAGCAAGCGCATTGCGCTAATTTAGGAAAATCATGCCACCTACCACGTTTGGCACTGCCGATGCAGCGAAAGCACTTCTAGTTCTGGCATTAACTACGCCCGCGCCGACTGTAAGTGCTACTGCCCCCAAAATCCCTGATCAACAGGCTCGTTTGGCTTCGGTGTCAGCTTCACGCTCATTAATAACGGGGGCTAACTCTCGGGCGTCAACTGTCGTAGCTAATGGCGCTAGTTATAAAGACATTGCTAGGCCGACAACCCAACTCGAGAAGCTTATTGGCGAACTGAGGGAATTGAATTTTTTGAAGGCTGACTGGGATGGTGAGGGTGCAGCAGCGCCATCTGTTCTATCACTAAAAGAGGCAGTATCATTTGCGAGATTACTTGATGGTATTGCTCTGCCTGAACCGATGCTTCTGGCATCGGGACATACTTCTCTTTATTGGAATGAAGGTGATTTATACGCGGACATCGAATTTCTTGGTGATGGACGTATTGCTTATTTTATAAAGAAACATGGGGATAAACATAAAGGTGTTCTCGCCTTCGACTCCCAAAAAATGCCCGCTGTGTTCCAAACTCTCCTCCAAGCTTAACGGGCTTATTCGATGGCTCTTTGGCAATAAATGCCAAGGATTGAATCACCACACCTACAATGATCCTCAGCGTATTGCCAAAATTAATGCAACAGCACCTGACTGCACATGTGAAAAATATCGAATGAGCACACACTCTCCTGGTGTTGTAGAGAATTCTGAAGTATTGGCAAGATTTGTTTTTTCCCCGCTGCATTTCCACAAAAAAAATGGCCAGTTGATGCCTAATGTTTTTTCTCATGTGCACAATAAAGGGTGTTCAATCCAGCGCGATTCAATCGCACAAAAAGATGAGATTGTGGGCTTCATAAAACGCCTTCTATTAGCACAAAATAATTTCGCATGGAAAGGACTGCTTTTGGCTGAGTGTCAAACGGTTCGGGGAATATTGACCAACAAATCCACTAAACGTGCTGTTTGTGTTTATGACACTGCCGAGAATGAAAACCCTGCTCATGGCGAGATTTGTCAGACACGCTATATTGAAGAAGATGATGAGGCGGAATTGCGCCACGATCTTTTTGTTGCATTTGGTAATCGAGAAATAATTTCCCCGATACAGTATAGAAATGGCACCGTTTTGAACGGTCTGCCAGAACAACTTAAGATAAAAATATAATTCAGATTCAGCTCGGGGATAAACTGTATTTTTATCCCAAAATAAATGGGACAGCATCGCAATCCCTCCAACAACCGGCCAGGCCACTAATAAAAATCACGCACCAAAATTAATACCGCTGCGTCCGGTTTCGCACCAAATAGATGCGATTGATGGGCACGTACCACGCGGAAACCCAGTAAACACATAGTGGCACAGGACTTGCAAAGTAAACGTTGTGAAATTCTTCTGACCCAATGGCGGGCGGGAAGGGTTACGTTAAATACCGACAAAGGCGTCGCTCCGGCACCCTCTCCTCAATCCTCTCCCGCACGCGGGAGAGGATGCAATCGAAACTCCCCCACGGGGGAGCAGGTTGAGATGAGGTGGTGCAGGACGACGCCTTTTTAATTGCGAGGATGAATATGAAGACCAATGTTAAGACCAGGCTGGTAGTGATCGGCAACGGCATGGCCGGGATGCGCAC
>JANXXH010000128.1 GCA_025350705.1 Gallionella sp. | reverse complement strand
TGATCTGGAACCTGCCGTGCCGATTGCTTACCTATTGGATCGGTGGACTGGAAAGACTTATCGTGCGGGTTGGGAATGGGTTGAAATAAAAAAAATGGAATCATCCAGCGCAGATTCATCCGCGAATCCAAAGCAGGCTGAGAATCATACTGGCGCTTTTGATGATCTGATTCCAAAACCTGGGTTCACCACGCTTCCAACGCCGCCGGCTCGTGAATCACCGCCTATAGTGGAATCATCTGGTGAAAAAATGCCGGTAAAAAAATAGATGGCTCACAGGATCAAAACCGACGGCTTTTGCTGTTACCTCTTGCGGGTGACATGGGGTAAAATCGGCACCCAAATAATGCCCCTAACCCGCCATGTCTGGGGGCATAAGTGGGGGCATAATTGTAAAATGAGAATAGCTAACCCATACTGGCACTAGCTTTTGGCTGACTGTTCTAAGTCTGTCGAGGCGCAGCTCCCTGCATGGAAGTGTGTAGAATTTTATTATCAATCGAGTCGATTGATCCTTTGACGTTGAGATTGATTTCTCCGAAGGTAATCAGCAGATCAATTGCATCATTTATCGAAAGCAAGAGCCAGCACAAGACTGGTTGGCATCAGGTTCACTTTCGCTCACATCCCTTGAATTTATTTGCGCTGCATTTTTTGGCCAGCTCCTGCGCTTCGGCAATCTGGCTCACGGTCATTAGCTTTTCTTCAGAATTAAGCAGATCAGCAGCTCTTTTCTGCACAGCGATATCTGTCGCATTTCCACCCGCAACATTTGCCCACATGTGCGCCAGCACATGATCTTGCGGAACACCTCTACCCCTCACATACATAGTCCCAAGATTGAATTGCGCTGAAGATTCACCTTGTTCTGCTGCCAGCCGATACCACTTCACGGCCGCTTTGTAATCCGGCGGAACACCTTTACCACTGTCATACATCGTCCCAAGATTAAATTGCGCCAAAGACTCGCCCTTTTCTGCTGCCAGCAGGTACCACTTCGCAGCCTCTTGATAGTCTTGAGCAACCCCTTGCCCGTTGTAATACATAGTCCCAAAGATCCATTGGGCGACCGAGTCACCCTGATCTATTGCCAGCCTGAGCCATTTCAGCGCTTCATCAAAATCTTGATGAGTGCCCTGCCCATTCAAATACATCAACCCAAGACTCCATTGGGCTGTTGCATAGCCTTTTTCTGCAGACAGCCGATACCATTTTATTGCCTCCTGGAAATCTTGAGGCACACCTTGCCCATTGTGATACAGAAACCCAAGATTGAAATAGGCGATCTTGTCATCTTGCCTTGCCAGCGGCCTGTATAACTTTTCTGATTTTGCAAAGTCTGTTGCGCTGTACGGAGGTTCTGCATCTGATTGCGACTTGGCCATTGCTTGTCCGCTCAATGCAAACAAACCTGCACACAGTATCAACACCTGTTTGATCAACTGATTCATTTTCGTTAATCCCCTGAATGTTTTCATAATCAAGAAAGTAATATATCATCTTACGGAAAAAAGGGGTTCCTGAATGCGCGAACAATAAAAATCACGCGCTGCATTGAATTGAGGGAATGGATATCACCCTCTTCAGCAGACACTCGTTCGTGTCGACGCTGAGGAGGGATAATAAAACAAATAGAGGCACAACAGAGTTGGAACAATCTGCCCAAGCACAGAAGGGACGCTGTGAAATATGAATCCTTAGGATTTTATCGTTCGGCAGTTGCTCTCGTATTTATAATCATCGGAATATGGTATCTGCATTGGCGTGTACCGACCATGTCAGCAGATGCTCCCATCTTTTCCGCCATTATTTACGGTGCTGAAATCTATGGCTTCCTGACGGCGCTGCTGCACCTGATGATGACCTGGCGGCTGACGATCCGCGAGTCGCCCCCTTGCCCGCAGGGGATGTCCGTCGATGTGTTCATTCCCACCTACAATGAGCCGGTCGATCTCGTGCGCAAAACGCTGCTTGCGGCGAAGCACATGGATTACCCTCATGAGACCTGGTTGCTCGACGACGGCAATCGCCAAGAGATGAAAGCGCTTGCTGACCGCCTGGGAGTACGTTATCTGGCACGCACAAACAACGTGCATGCAAAGGCGGGCAACCTCAACAATGCAATGACCCATAGCAAAGGCGATTTCATTGCCATTTTCGATGCCGATCACGCACCGCAAAAGAATTTCCTCACCAAAACCTTGGGATACTTTGAGGATGAGGCGGTAGCGTTCGTGCAGACCCCGCAGGATTTTTTCAACCTTGATTCCTACCAGCATCGTTGGCAGAAAAAAAAGAATATGCTATGGACTGAACAATCCCTGTTCTTCAAAGTGATCCAGCGGGGCAAGGATTATTGGAACGCAGCTTTTTTCTGCGGCAGCTGCGCAGTCGTCCGGCGGTACGCGCTCGACATAGTGGATGGCTTCGCTACCGAAACGGTCACAGAAGACCTGCATACCTCGATCAAACTTCACAAATCCGGTTTTCATTCGGTGTACCACGCCGAGTCGCTGGCTTACGGTATCGCGCCGGCCAACGTTGCGCCTTTTCTCAAGCAGCGCGTACGCTGGGGCCAGGGTGCGATGCAGGTATTGAAGATCGAGAATCTGCTATTCGACAACCGGCTGACGATAGCCCAAAGGCTCAACTACCTCGCATCGATCATGACCTATTTCGATGGCTGGCAAAAAGGTATCTTCTACATCTCGCCTGCGATCGTGCTGCTGGCCGGAATCATGCCGATCAATGCAGGACCGGTTGATTTTCTGACGCACTTCCTTCCGTACTACATTCTCAGTTTCATCGTGTTCGAGGAAGTCGGTCGCGGGTACGGCGGAACGCTCTATATCGAGCAGTATAATTTTGCCCGCTTCGCCGCTTTTGCATGGGCTACGCTTGGTTTATTCTTTGGCAAGTTACGTTTTGATGTGACCTCGAAAGTCCGCGAACAGCCGACAAGCACCGATAGCATGTTCCTTCCTCAGCTGGCGGTTCTCTTGCTGAACACGGGCGCGGTGCCATTTGGAATCATGATGTTCGTGGACTCGCATTACCTGCCTCCCGAAGCGGTCGCATTTAATATTTTCTGGGCCGCGCTCAATTGCACACTGGCGCTGATGATGCTGAGCTTTACCCGCAAGACTCAAGTGTTCTTGCGAGAGGAATACCGCTTTCCGATCCCGCTGCCGATGGTCATACGGGAGGGCAACGGGCGAATCCATGGCACGATAGACAACATTTCCATCAGCGGTTGCTGTATTTATGCGCCCTTGCCTTATTCAATCAGGAAAAGTCGTTTGATCAAGGGTGATATCTACCTGCCATCCGGCCCATTGCCGTTCAAAGCACGCATCATGTCCGAAATCAAGGGACAGGCCGACAACCTGGAATTTGTAAAAGCAGTCGGCTGCAGTTTCATATGGGACGATGTCGAGCACCGCGATGCCCTTGAACTATTCCTCTATGGAACAGACCTGCAAGGGAAATTGCTGGCCATCGATGAAAGCATTGCAACACCATCGCAATGGTTGAAACGTCGGATATCCAGCATCGTCCGTCCTCTGCAAATCCAGCCGGACGAGCGCTGGGCAACCTGTGCGATTGTCCACGAAGATACCTTCACCCCGCAGTCGTTGCGGTTTGGCCTGACCCCCTTGACTTCCGACGGTACTGCGCCACGCCAGATTGTTTCCTTCCAGCCCTTGTCCAACCGTGAGGATGTGAGAGGATTGATCTTCACACGCATGGGACAGATCGGTATGTTAGCCAAAGTCGGCCATGGGGAATATCTGGAAAACTCAGCAGGGCCGATATACCTCTACCCGATATTGGAATGCACCCTGTTGCCCGACGTGAAAGAATTGTCCATGTTGGATTCAAGGAAAGAAAAACAATACGAATCGCCTGCGTTGATACCCGCATAGCCGGCATGCTCTGCATATCTACAAACCGTCAGCGCACCATGCGCAGAGATATCAACCCGATTCGCTTTTTCAAAACAGTCTGTGTTGCTTGGGCTCACGCCCCTCCTCGATCAATTCCTCAAGTGCATGCTGCGCCGCCTGGGTGATTCCGTTCCGCTTGCCCAGTTCAAGCAGCTTGGCCACCGCCCGCTCGAATGGATAATCGGCATCCGACCACTCTTCGACCAATTCACTGGCTGTATATTTGGACAACTTCAACGCACCCGATTTCACCATCACCAGATGCGCGCAGGTTCTGCCCTTTTTTGCAACGATGGCGATATGCCGTTGCCTGTTCACCAATACCTGCCCGCGCGTCACGTTCAAAACGGGGGAGATGAAATCGACTGTGCTGTAATCGGTCGGGTCTTTGGCCATACGTTTTATTTATATTAAATCAGATTTTAAATCACACGCTCGTTGCCGCCATCGATCGGGATCTGTGCGCCGGTGATTTTTGAGAACAGCATCCCGCACATTTCCGCCGTGAGTTCCGCGACATCCTTGCTACTGACTTCTTCATGCAGCACATTGTTGCGTTTGTATTCATCGACGGTCATACCGTAATGGGTGGCGCGTTGTTGCAGCACCTCTGGAGTCCAGATGCCGGTGTCGAACACCGCATTGGGATGCACCAGATTTATCCTGATGCCATCCGCACCCCACTCCAGCGCGGCGACACGCGCGAGCTGAGTCAACGCCGCTTTCGACGCGGAATAAGCCGCCGCACCGGGACCCGGCGCCGGGACGTTCTTCGAACCGATCACCACCACTCGGCCATACTTCGGCGCGGCCTTCAGCAGCGGATGCATCTCGCGCATGATCGCCAGATTGGAATCCAGATTGATAGACATCACCCTGTGCCACTCGCCGTCGGATAGCGCTTCGATCCTTGTTCCGCCGGGAAAGATTCCCGCATTCAGGATCAGCATGTCGAGACCACCATAGTGGCGCAGGATCTGTTCACGCATTCCCTTGATCGCGTCCGGCAAGGTCAAGTCAGCAATGATACCCAAAAAATCTTCGCGGTTGCGATACAGCGTTTCAACGGCTGTATTGATGTCCACCCCCACCACAGCGGCACCCCGGCTCAAAAATGATTGCACGCACGCCTTGCCGATGCCCGATGCGGCGCCGGTCACCAGCACGACTTCGCCCGCGAACGCTTTTGGTGCTCCGGCTTTTTTTAATTTTGCCTGTTCGAGATCCCAGTATTCCATATTGAACAGATCGGCCTCGCTCAATGCCTGATACCCGCCCAGCGCTTCGCTGCGCATGATGATGTCTATCGTGTGCAAATAGATATCTTCAGCGATCTTCGCGTCGCGCGCCGACCGTCCCGCCGTGACCAGCCCGAATTTCGGATCGACGATCACGCGCGGCGCGGGATCGAGCATCGTCAGCGGAGGCTTATTCGCCTGTGACGATTGTGCCGACCGTGAATTCTTTTCAAAATAATCTTTGTACGCCTGAGTATAAGCACCGACATCCCGCCCGAACATCGGCACGCGCTTGGTGCGGATCACGTGATCCGGCGTGGCCGGACCGCGTTGTGAAATACTGGTCACCTGAGGATGGCGGGCATAGGCCAGCGTGCTGTTGCCGGTATTGCTGCGCAACAGCATCGGGAAACCGGCGGCGGCAGAAACATTCTTTCTTAACTCAGGCATGCCCAACCAATCCGGGGTCGATGCGATCTCTGACGCTATCGCTGGCGACAACGGGGCGTACTTGTTCAGGCAATCCTCAGCCCTGCCTACCAAAGCGATCATCCGGTCGTAAGATTGTTTCGCGGTGTCGCCGAAACTGAAGATGCCGTGGTTCATCAGCACCATGCCGATGGTGCGCGCGGTGGCTTGCTTGGGAAAAACCTCAGCGACCAGTTTGGCGATATCGAAGCCCGGCATCACATAAGGCAGCACGATGACATCGTCGCCGAATATCTCGCGGATGCGCGTCTCGCCCGATGTGGTATTGGTGATCGCGACGATCGCGTCGGCATGGGTGTGATCCACAAAGCGGTGCGGGATCAGCGCGTGCATGATGGCTTCGACAGAGGGCGCTGGGAAATTCGGATCGAGCGTCGCCAGTTTAAGTTCACGCGCCATGTCCATGTCCGACAATATTTTCAGGCCAGACAATTTCAGCATGTCCTTCAGGCGCACCGGCACAAAGTCCTTCAGCTCGATTGAGATCAAATCAGAGCCACTGCCTTTCACATACAGCGTCTCAACCTCTTCGCCGTAGATGTCCTTCCACACGCCCTTGACCGAAGTATTGCCGCCGCCGTGCAACACCAGGTCAGCGTTCGCGCCGAGCAGGCGCGAGGTGTAGACGCGTTCAGCCAGATAGCCTTGATGCTGGCTTGCCTCGATATCGTTCCAGAGGTTCTTCATTGCTGTTCCTAATAAGTTTTTAATTGCATACATCTCGCCGAACCGTTCGTGGTGAGCCTGTCGAACCACCATCACCATCAGCAAGCCCTTCGACAAGCTCAGGGCGAACGGCCTTATTAATCCTTCAACACCCGCATCGCCCCCGCCTCCGCCCTTACCACCCCGCGCTCGGTAATCAACCCCGTCACCAGCCGCGCCGGGGTCACATCGAAGCCGTAGTTAGCGGCGCGCGAACCTTTAGGGGTCACCTGCACCGTGCGCACCTGTCCGTCGTCGCACAGCCCGGAGATATGCGTCACTTCCTCCGCCGCGCGTTCCTCGATCGGGATCTCCTTCACGCCGTCTTGCAGCGTCCAGTCTATCGTCGGTGTGGGCAGCGCGACATAGAACGGCACGCCGTTGTCGTGTGCGGCCAAGGCTTTCAAATAAGTGCCGATCTTGTTGCACACGTCGCCCGTCGCGGTGACGCGGTCGGTGCCGACGATCGCCATGTCCACCATGCCGTGCTGCATCAGGTGTCCGCCAGTGTTGTCCGCGATCACGGTATGCGGCACGCCGTGCTGGCCGAGCTCCCACGCGGTGAGGCTGGCGCCCTGGTTGCGTGGACGAGTCTCGTCCACCCACACATGCAAAGGTATGCCCGCGTCGAATGCTTTATAAATTGGCGCGAGCGCCGTGCCCCAATCTACCGTTGCAAGCCAGCCAGCATTGCAGTGAGTCAGAATATTGACGGTATCATCATAAATCCGTTTTTCAGGCGCATCGCTGCGTTGCGCGGTGCTCAAGCCTTGCCGTACTTTGCCGTGTACTGTCTGCGGCTCTCCGCTCCGTGCGCCTTGCGCTGCATCCTGAAATTCCGGATTTCTGAAGAAACCCTGCACTATGCCGTTTTTTCGTTGTTCAATTTTTTTCTGATAGATGTTATGGATGATCTTGCTGCCATGATCGCCAATGCTGGAGCAAATCTCCACATCCTCGTCGGCAATGTGCGCCGCTTCCTGCCACGCAGCTTCAGCACGCTTTGCTTCCGGCAACGGAGCAAGGAAAGCGCGCATGCGCTCGATGCCCCAACGCAGGTTCACTGCGGTCGGACGCGCCAGCAGCAATTTGTCGCAGGTCGCCTGCAACGCCGCATCAGAGGCATGGTGCTTCATCGACAGCGCCACGCCATACGCCGCCGTCACGCCGATCAGCGGCGCGCCACGCACCTGCATGTCCTTGATCGCGCGCTCCGCGTCGCGCATGCTCTCCAGCCGCACGGTTTCGAAAATGTGCGGCAGTTTCGTCTGGTCGATGATCTCCACCGCTGCGTTGTCTGGGGTGGGCCAGATCGTGCGATAGGGTTTGCCGTTAACTTTCATAAAACTTTCTCATTGTAGGTTGGGTGGAGCGTGGCGATACCCAACAAAAACAACGATGTGTATCGCATGGCTCAACCCATCCTACGTCTGCTTCGATATGTCATTCAGCTCGTCCTTAGTAACCAAACCGATTCGAGCTTCATCTATCACAAAATCCATACTCAAATTCATAACACCAGGAGCAAAAGACCAAGGTTTTTCAAAATCGCCATCTTCAGTTGGCCGAACAAATTTACATTTTCCAGCTCCAATGCCGTTTGCAATCTTAAGCGCGGAGATTATGTTATTGATGGACATGCAAACCAACTGAAGTTGCAAGATTACTTTCTCCACTGAGGTAATTGCAAAACCCCCTACCTAGGTTGAATTAACCGCCGAATGTGGTGCAAAAAGAGATAGAGATGGGCGGCCATTGCTGGCAAGATGGAGGTTCTAAAGACACCATCGGCGCCCGACATGAATACTACGCAACGA
>JANXXH010000012.1 GCA_025350705.1 Gallionella sp. | reverse complement strand
GGAAATGCAGTCTGTTCTTGTGACGGCGCATCGCGAATGGCAGTGAGAATTTAATTCGCTCGGGCGGTGCCCGTGCGATGGATGAAGCGGGAGAAAATTATGTGTTGCTAGAAAATGGGGTTGACGGGGAAGTCCTTATGGTAGGGTTAGAGCTATGTGCCATCGGGTTCGAATTCATCGTCAAGCGCAAAGTCACCACGCTTGAATGCTGCAAAAACTTCTTTGGCCTCGGCAACGAAAGCTCCCGGAACTTTCACGCTTGCACTGTACAAAGAACCGTAGGCCCGAGAGAAGTTTGCATCACCGACCTCGGCGGGAATGGCTGCGGCTTCTAGTAACGTCTTGTACAGTTGCGCCTCCGCAAAATTCAGGTTGCGCGCAACAATGACGAAGTCCCCGTAGTAGGTCTCCTTCTCCTCAACAACGGGCTGGGGCTCGATCGGATTCAGGCCACGCAGACGTGCCTCTTTCAAAGCGATCGCCTTTGCTTCTTCCGTTAAAGTTCCTGAAGCACACCGTGAAAGCAGCTCCTCATCACAGAGATTCTCAAATACCAGATCAAGTTCATGCTTGGTTGGATTCATAGCTCAAACAGTAGTTAGACGGACGCACAGGTCGCCGATGTCACAAATACGAGAGCGAGTGAAATATTAACTTCATAGATGTTTGCTCGGTGTGTGACCTAACAGGTATTCATATAACAAATCCTTTCGGACATGTTTATGAAGTTCCGCAATACCCAGCGGCTATACACACATATTATCTGGCTGCCCGAAACCGTCATTGAAAATATAAATCCGATTTTACGTAGGGAACCTTGATAGATAACTGTATGGCTCTACACGGCGATAATTGTCCAGCAATTCAGCATTGAGCCGCCACTTGATTTCATCCTCTTGCTGCCAGCTACTAAACAGGTTTATTCCAACGAGCCATGCCACCTTGTGTTTATGGCAAACCCCATAATGGTTGCGCTCTACATTCAGAATCTCAGGCGGTTTTCGGCATCTAGGGCATAGCCCCATCCAATCATCCTGTTTATCAGGAAAACTAATTACCGTTCCCATAATTGCCTTTAAAGTTGAAGTGTATACCTACCAAACCGCCGCTCCGTTGCATTAGTACGACAAAGCCAGTGTTAGCGGTTATCCACGACTGCTGCAACATTGTTTGCTTCAAATTCAAGATGGCAAGGCGCCAACAGCAGATGCGCCAGATGTTCAGCATCATTCGAATGCATGTGTTCCGCAAATGCCTTCAGCCGCAAATCTTGCGCATCGGCTAAAGTGTTGATCAGCAATCTTGCCGCTTCGCGCGGGTTCGGACCTCCGGCTTTATAGCCTGGCCAGTTCTTGTAGTGCGACAATAGCTGTTCACGGTGATCCTGATAGAGAGAACAATTTCGCGTGAATTCTAGCTCGGCTTGCTTCGCCTCGATTTCTGCGTCGATCTCGGCATCGGTATTTTTGTAGTGCGCTATCTCGGATTCGGTCCAGTGCGGCTTATCGCCATGCGTTTCACGCAAGGTAACGAAGGTGTTATTCAGTGCAATCTGCGAATGAGTGCTTGCATCCCGAAATATGTGAACGATGTCGTTCCCATGACCCTCCTTGCCCACATACCTCATACCCTCAGTAATTCTCCGAGGATTAAAGCGGTACTGGCGGGCACAGGCAGCGCGGAGGATGTCGAAGAGTTCAATTGTTTTCGATTTGCTCATGGGTCTATCCTTTCGTTCAAGCATTACCGCGATAGTTGCAACAATGGCTAATTGGCTGGAAAGAACATATAAGCCGACCGCCTCCTATCGGTACGATGCCGATTGCCCGTTACAGCCATGCCTATTCTGCAAGCCGTAACTGCGCCAAAGAAGCGAACGCATTCCCTCCACTTATGTCCGGAATGATAATCAACTCGAGCTCCGTGACCGCAGGAAGATCAACGTGAAGGTCTTCCGTCTCGCTACTGGCGCCTCGCGGACTGAAGTTCCACTGCTGCCGTACGATTTCGCGGAAAGACTGCCCGCCATCCGGTGACCAACGCAAGACGTACTCTTGCGTGCGTTCTGTGCTTGGCTCGATGAAGTTTATCCAGATCCGTTGAATCTTCTGCGGACTGTCGAAGATTAGCCGGATCGTCTGCTTACCGGGATCTGCGGCACGCCACCCCGACCTACCAGGCAGCAACGCGGACTCAATTGGATGAGCGGCGTCCTCCGAGGTGATTTCCACCTCCGCGATCCCTTCTATATTTAACCATTCCAAGTCAAGAGATGCGGTTTCTTGCTGATCTGGGCTGATGATTCGCTTGCGCATAGTCCTGCCTCCTGATTTCAAGCTAGAGAAACCACCATCTGCCTAGCGTAGGGCATGCTAACAGTTATTTATCTTGATGAACGATGAGCTAGTCATATAGGAAGCCATGCTGTGCGTCTCCGTTTGGCACGATCCTGAAATTCACTCATCGTTAATAACCGCATGAAAGCTGACAGTCGCACAATCCGTAATGGGCCAGTTTTCGATCAATGTCGAATCTTCCAATGTCCGGCCTTCAGTTGCAAGCAGTCACTAAACTTCTTCTGGCCACATTCACCAAGCGACCGGGACTGCGGAGCAAATCCCACCCGCGATTAAAACCTTCTTTTGCCAGATTCCTCAGATGACCATTCCCTGATGAGTAGGGATGACAATCGGATTGTCGCCCGTTTGGAAGATGAACATCCCTACGAAGAAGCTGAGAACTGCGATGAAGATGCTCGCAAAGAAAGCTGTCCAAAATCCAGATACCTTAAAGCCGGACACGACTGAAGACACCAGAAGCATCATCAGTGCATTGATCACAAGCAGGAAAAATCCGAAGGTGAAGATCGTCAGCGGGATGGTCAGCAAGATGACGATCGGCCTGATGACCGCATTGGCCAGCCCGAGCAGGAGTGCTGATATAAACAGCGATTGTTTATTGGAAAACGAGATGCCGTGGAATATGAAACCAGCAACCCATAGCGATAGTGCCATGATTCCCCAATGAGCAAGAAATTCAAATATGTTGTTCGTCATGTGTCTGCTTTGCTTTATAAACCGGCGTTGAATTACAGATATTATGCAGGAATGCTCATGGCACCGACGAGTAATTTGTTTTTCATGATACACCGTCAGAATGCTGCCCATGGCACTTTACATTCAACCGGTTCCTGCCTGTTCATTCCTTAAAGCCCCGGACAACAGGATGCTGTCACAGACAGTATTGCGCCCAATCATGATATATCCAAACTTCAAAACATTCCGATTCCGAATTTTTCATCTTCCCCGCCACGGAGAGCTCACTATTTTTGTGACAACGCCCATGCTCGAAGATCACTCCCGATCTGCCCTGCTGCTTTTCCAGATCGACAGCAGCAGCCACACACCGCCAGCCGCCGCACCGAGATAACCGAGCAGCCCAAAAGTAGGCAGCCCCAGCAGCGTGGGGCCACCGGGAACAGTCATGACGATCGATGAGCCGATGATGAGCGCGGCGACTACGATGCCGATCACCAGCCGGTTTGCGGCACCGTCGAGCTGGTTGCCGACGTGCTTCAGATGCGTGACATCGATGTGGATCTCCAGCCGTCCGCGCCGTGCCGCGCGCAACAACCGGGAGAGGTCGTGGGGCAAATCCGCAATAATCCCCAGCATTTCACTGGCCGAGCGCCAACCGCGCTTGATCAGTGCAGTTGGCGTATAGCGCGCGCGCAGCGATTGCTCCAGTATGGGTAACGCTTCGCCGGCCATGTCGAAGTCCGGGTCGAGCTCGCGCCCCATGCCCTCGAGCGTGATGAATGCCTTGATCAATAGCGCAAGATCGGCTGGCAGCGCGATCCGGTGTTCGCGCAGGATGGTCACCAAATCGTTGAGCATGGCGCCCAGGCTGAGCTGTTTCAGAGGCAGGCCGTAGTATTGATCAGCGAAGGTCTGGATTTCCAGCAACAGGCCGGCCTCATCCACCGCGCCGTCGCCGGTCCAGTCGAGCATCACATCGGCGACGCGCTCGGGTTCGTTCCGCACCAGGCCGAGCATCAGCCTGATCAGCTGATCGCGGCGCTCCTCCGTGAGCCTGCCCACCATGCCGAAATCTATGAAGGCGATGCGGTTGCCGGGCAGATAGAACACGTTGCCGGGATGCGGGTCGGCGTGAAAGAAGCCATCCTCGACGATCATCTTCAACACCGCGTGCGCACCGCGCCGGGCGAGTATCTTGCGGTCGAAGCCGCCATGATCGACAGCAGCAAGATTGCGCCCCGGTATTCCGGCTATGAATTCCTGCACGCACACTCGCTCGCTGGTCCATTGCCAATAGACACGAGGGATGACGATGATAGCGGGCGGCACGGTTGGCAGTCCGGTTGTTGTCCTGTCCGGCGCCTTGGCAATAGCGGACGGAGGTGCAGTATCCTGATCCGTATAGCCCGCAAAATTATTTGCGATGCGTTCGCTGCTGCGGCATTCGGAGGCAAAGTCGAGCTCGCGCCGCAACGACAACGTAAATTGCCGGACGACTTCCTGTGGGTGGAAATTGCGCAGCTCGTGGTTTTCCGTTTCGGCGAGTTCTGCCAGGCGCATCAGCCAGCGCAAGTCGGCTTCGACGACAGGCACGATATCCGGTCGGCGCACCTTGACCACCACTTCGCTGCCATCTGCAAGGCGGGCGCGATGCACTTGCGCGATGGAGGCAGCCGCCAGTGGTTCGGCATCGAAGGCGGCAAATATTTGTTCGGGCGGTGCGCCCAGGTCATCGGTCAATTGCTGGCGAATCCCGGCATAGGATGATGCGGGCGCGCAGTCCTGCAACTTGCCGAATTCCATGATCCACTCGGGCGCAAATAAATCCACGCGTGTCGCCAGTACTTGGCCGAGCTTGACGAAAGTCGGGCCGAGTTCCTCAAGTGCGCGTCGCACCCGCGCGGGCGGTTCCAGATGAGCCAACTCGTCCGCCTGTTTCCAGTGCAGCACGCGTCCCGCGCGTTCCAGCGAATTGGCCATCCCCATCCGCCGCACCATGTCGCCGAAGCCGTAGCGGATCAGCACCGAGGCGATCTCGTGCAAGCGCCCGAGGTCGCGCGCGGCTACCAGTGCCTGCCAAAACATCACCCCCCCTTATCTTGGGAATAGCCGGAGTGTTGTTGGGAATGACCGAGGTTTGGAGAGTGGCCTGAATCTTTGCCAGAGCCGGGCTTGACGTGATCGGCCAGACCGGTGAGCACACCGGCAGCGATCTTGCGCACAAGATCGGAAGTATTCTTCGCGAGATGCAAGCCAGCCCCAACTTGAGCGCGTCCTGCCGCGCCAAGTTGATGGGCGATAACGGCCAGAGTTTCTTTCATCTGCGCGCCGACGGCCGTACCATGGGTGCGGGTATGCGCCGCCAGATCATGCAAGATTTCTCCCGCCGCGTCCTTGGCAGCCGAGGCCGAGTTCTGCAAGGTTTCCAGAAACATATCCTCCAGGCTTGCCAAGTCTGCGCGTGCCCGCGTAAGGTCATCGCTGGAATATTTCTGCGCCCGGCTTGCCGCTTCTTCCACTGCGAGCTTGGCGGCTTCGGCAAATTGTGCAAGCGCTACATCCAGGCCGGTGACAGCTTGTTTGAGGTGTTCCCGCGCAATGCCGGTTTGCGCAGATGAGTGCTGCAACTCCTTCTGAAAGCCTGCCCGTGCACCGCGCAACACGGCACTCGCAGTCTGCCGCACGGACTTGATATCGAGCGAACGCGCCCTGATTATGCTTAAGGTAAGTTGCCGCACTTTTTCCTGCACATCGTGCCCCTGCTCGACGGCGTTGCGTACTTCAACTTCGAGGTTGCTTGTATCGTTACTGGTTTCAGTGTCCATGATAGCTCTCCTAAAGAAGCGATTACCGCTCCCGATTCGTTGATAATCAAATTACTGCCGCTGGTACAAGCCGACAAATTCTCCAAGGATATTGCCTGTCCGCCTTATCGATCGTCGATGACCGCGGTGTTCTCTCCGTTATCGCTATCGCTCTTGCGCCTTTGCACGTGCATCTTGATGTCGCCGCGCATTTTGCGGGCGTAGTCTTCAAGCTGGCGTTTGGCAGCATCAAACGCATCGCGCAAGGCCACATAAACATCTTCGGCATGGTCGCGGTTAACCACGATCTCGCTACCCGGCACGCCGATGTCGAGGCGCACATTGAACTGCTTGCCCTGATGCTGGTGTTTGTGCGGCACCTCGACGACGACCCGGCAGGACATGATGCGATCGAAGAATTCATCCAGTTTTTCTGCCTTCTCACGAATGTGCGTTTCCAGAGCGTCTGAATGTTCGATGCCGCGGATGGTAATTTGCAATGGGATGTACATGATTTTCTCCTTGTATCAAGTCGCGCTAATGGCGGCTTACCATTTCCTTTTGCTGCTCGTGCTTCACCAGCCTGGAGAGCGACAGCAGTTCTTCCGCCAGCAGATCCAGCAGGTCGTCCATGGTAATAATGCCGACCAGCCCCCGTTCTCACCCACCACCGGCACGCTTCGCACTCCCTTGGCGCGCATATACTCGATCGTTTCGAACATGCCGGCATTTTCCATAACTGTAGCTAGCTCCGGCACCATGATGTCGCCCACGGTGATGGTCATCTGATCGATTGCCGGAGCCATGATTTCCACGACGAGATCGCGGTCGGTGACGATACCAACCGGAACCCGTACCCCGGCTATATCTTCGACGACCACCACATCGCCAACGTGATGCTGACGCATCAACCGGGCCGCCTCGAATATGGTATTGCTGCGTTGCACGATGATGACTTCCCGGTTACAAATTTCACTGACAGGCATGATGGCCTCCGTTATTTAATTTTTACACATTACAAATCCTATGCCCCAAGCAGACTACAAAGCTGCCTGATTGGCGTGAAGGAACCAGCGATCCAACAACACGTGGCGGGTAAACCATTTGTTGTTCAGTAATTTCCCGGCAATAAAATTCCGCAGGAATGACGGTTCGGAACGGCCTGATGCCGCCGCTTCGCCAAAGCGCACCGCCAGACGACTGGCGTAAGGCAGCAACCGCTCACAGCGGTAATCTTTTCTGGCAGCCACGATGGTGGCGGCTGCCATCAGGCCGGACTCGACCGCCGGTCGTATCCCTTCGCCGCTTTGCGGATAGGCCAGCCCGGCCGCATCGCCGACCAGCAACATGCCGTCATCGATCTGTTTGCGCACTGTATGTCCATAGAGCAGATAGGCATGTCCGTAAAAATGGTCCGGGATGTCCTGCGGGATTCTGTCGCGTTGCTTGAGGAAGTCGCAAAAATATTCGAGATGTTCCGAAAGCTGATGGTTGTCCTCCCTGCCCAGTCCGATATTCAGATGATTGCCTTTGCGGAAACACCAACCGTATCCCTGCATGTCCTGGCAGAAGTAAAGTTCAGGCGTATCGCCCCGCACCTGGCAATGTTCGCGTTGCGCCGGACTCATCTCGAATTCGATTTCCTTGGCTGCGATGACCGGCTCGCCCGCCCCGAGCTTCGCCCCCATGAAACGCGCCACCGGACAAAAATGTCCCCCGGCACCGACAACCATCGGAGTCGAGATCGCGCCATTGACGATCCATTGCTTGCCGTCACGTTGCAAAGATTCCAGCGGCTGACCCAGATGCAAACGCGCACCCGAGCGTTGCAACAGATAGTCGTCCAACTCGTAGCGGCGTATGCCGAAGCTGACCGTGTCCTGGTAGTGGGTTTCCAGTTCGCTGCCATCGATCAATCCGGTACGGAAGGCTGTGATCGGCTGCAGCACATGCTGCCTGGCATATGCCTCGGTATCCAGTTGCAGTTCCTGCACCACCTCAGGCGTGATCCATCCGGCGCAGACCTTGTCGCGCGGGAAGTTTGCCTTGTCCATCACTATCACATCCATACCGTGCCGGCGTAGCTGCCACGCACAGCTCGATCCCGCGGGACCTCCTCCAACGATCAGTACGTCACAGTTTTCCATCGGGTCCTCCCAAGGATATGTACGGTGCTTCGTAGAGGTATTGCCGGGTCCACGGAATCTGGTTATGGCCCGCGCGCGCGAAGCTCACCTGGAACAGTTGCATGCCCCCTATCTTGAACGCGGTGTGCGATCCGGCAAGATACAAGCGCCAAGCCCGCGCAAATTCCTGATCGAACATTTCCGTCACGCGGTCGACATTTTTTTCATAGCGCTGCAACCAGTGCTCCAGTGTCTTGGCATAGTGCAACCGCAGATTTTCCACATCCAGAACCGAAAAATCGAAAGGCTCGAATATCTGCATTACTTGCGCCAGGCTCGGCGGACAGGCACCGGGGAAGATGTGGCGCTCGGTCCACGCGTCCATCGGACGCGGGTAATTCAGTCCGATGGTATGGATCAATCCCCGTCCGCTATCCTTCAGGCTGCGGTTGATGATCTCACCCAGTTCACGATAATGATCCGTTCCCACATGTTCGAGCATGCCGATCGAGGCGAACGCATCGAACTCGCCGCGCACGTTGCGGTAATCGTCCTCGATGAACTCGACCTGTCCATCCAACCCTTCAGCGTGAGCGCGTTGCCGAGCGAAAGTGATCTGCTCTCTGGATATGTTGTAGGCGGTCACTTTCACGCCATAGTGCTTGGCCATGTGCAATGCCAATGCTCCCCAGCCGCAGCCTGCCTCCACCACTTTCTGGCCCGGACGCAGGCACAGCTTGCGGCATATGTGATCCAGCTTGGCCAGTTGCGCATCTTCGAGGCCGGTGCTCGGACTGGGAAAATATGCGCAGGTGTATACCATGCGCTCATCGAGCCAAAGCTTGTAAAAATCGTTGCCGATGTCGTAGTGGTGATGAATGTTGCGGCGCGCATCGGGGAGATCATTGCGCCGTGTGTCGTAGAAAGGAGCCAACAACTTTTTCCCGGACCAACCCTGGCGATTCTGCGGCCAGACCCGATATGCCGCATCGAGGAAATCCAGCAAGTTCCCCTGCACCTCTATGCGCTGTGCCGAATACAACTCGCCGAAATAACGCTCGGGGTCGCTGACCAGTTTCAATAACGCACCATGGTCGCGAATGAGCACCTGCGCCACCGCTCTCCCATCGTGATTCGATATTACCTGCCGGTTCCACAGCACGATCTGAACGGGCGGATCGCCGATGGATTGCAGCATTCTCGTCACCAGCATCTTTTCCGCCGCAAATATCCTGCTACCCAGCCTTCGGCGTCGCTCTTTCAACATCGGGTAATTGATACCGCCGCTGATCGATATTGCAGATGGCTCGGTGTGTTCTTGTCTCATGCTTTCGCTCCTGGCTATCATGTGGTGATGCTGCCGTCTTATCTTTTGTTTCTGCGACAACCTGCATGCAAATTTTGGCTGTGCGCTGGCTCTATCTGTTCAACCTGGAATCACTTACTCAGTGCGTCCAGCTCACCCGCAACAGATTTTGTTCCGGGTTATAGTGGAACTTCAGCGCGCCCTGATAAGCATGATGCAACGCCTCGCCCATGCCACGGGCAAGATGAATATCGGTCGTGGTCACCAGTGTCGAACCATCTTTTTCTTCTTCCACCGCCATGATGCGTTTGAGCGGATGTTCTGCCCGTTCGTGTTTTTCATGGTTGTGCACCAGGCGCAAGATTTCGTCGCGGTGAGTTTTGAAAAATTCTCCCTTCAGCGTAAGGAAGCCGGCGGGATACTGGTCGTGGATGCGATGGCAGGCCGAACATGTCTCCTGATGAGCGCCTGCCGGTGCCTTTGTCCATTGCCAGCGGCCGGCATGAAATACCGCGCCGCATTGCGGACAGACAGTCGGCTCAGGCAGCTTGCCCTTTAATTTATAGGCATCGTGCCTGTATTCCTGGAAGAGGCCGTCGTGGCGCTGGATTTGACGGAAACCTCTGGTAATAGTTTGAGTGCTCATGATGTGTCTCCTTGGTAATGAATCATTCCGCTACATTCCCATCTCCCCCATCGCCTCGGTCTTCTCCTCATCCTTAGGCAATTCCGCGACCATCGCGTCCGTGGTGAGGATCAGGCTGGCGATCGACGCGGCATTCTGCAACGCACTGCGCGTCACCTTGGTCGGGTCGAGGATGCCCATCTCGAGCAGATCGCCGTACTCCTCTGTGGCGGCGTTGTATCCGAAGCTGCCCTTGCCCTCCAGCACCTTGTTCAGCACCACCGAAGGTTCGCCGCCGCCGTTGATGACGATCTGGCGCAGCGGTTCTTCCAGCGCGCGCAGCACGATCTTGATGCCGGCATCCTGTTCGCTGTTGTCGCCTTTCAGCGCGCTGATCGCTGCTCGCGCGCGCAGCAGCGCCACGCCGCCGCCGGGCAGAATGCCTTCTTCGACAGCCGCACGGGTCGCATGCATCGCGTCTTCGATACGCATTTTTTTCTCTTTCATCCCCATTTCGGTGGCGGCGCCGACCTTGATCACGGCGACACCTCCGGCCAGCTTGGCGGCGCGCTCCTGCAATTTTTCCTTGTCGTAACTGCTGGCCGCTTCCTCGATCTGTTTGCGGATCTGTTTGATGCGGTTCTGGATCATTTGCGGATCACCCGCGCCGCTGATCAGCGTGGTGTCGTCCTTGCCCACTTCGATGCGTTTGGCCTGGCCGAGATTTTTCAGCGTGACTTTTTCCAGTGTCATGCCGAATTCTTCAGCGATAACCGCACCACCGGTCAGGATCGCGATGTCACCAAGCATGTCCTTGCGGCGATCGCCGAAACCCGGTGCCTTCACCGCGACGGCCTTCAAGATGCCGCGCAGGTTGTTGATCACCAGCGTAGCCAGCGCCTCGCCCTCGACATCCTCGGCGATGATCAGCAGCGGCCGTCCGGCCTTGGCAATCTGTTCCAGCAGCGGCAGCAGATCGCGGATATTGCCGATCTTCTTGTCGTGCAGCAGGATATAAGGTTCTTCCAGCGCGACGATCTGCTTGTCTGGATTGTTGATGAAGTAAGGCGACAGATAGCCGCGGTCGAACTGCATGCCCTCGACGACTTCCAGTTCGTTCTGCAAACTCTTGCCGTCTTCGATCGTGATCACGCCTTGGTTGCCGACCTTATCCATCGCCTGCGCGATGATCTCGCCTATAGCAGTATCGGCATTGGCGGAGATGGCCCCGACTTGCGCTATCTCCTTGTTGGTCGTGCACGGTTTGGAAATCTTGCGCAACTGTTCGACGGTCGCGGTGACTGCCTGGTCTATGCCGCGCTTCAAGTCCATCGGGTTCATTCCTGCGGCGACGAATTTCATGCCTTCGCGCACGATCGCCTGCGCCAGCACCGTGGCGGTGGTGGTGCCGTCGCCCGCCACATCGGAAGTTTTGCTGGCGACCTCTTTCACCATCTGCGCGCCCATGTTCTCGAACTTGTCCTTGAGCTCGATCTCCTTCGCGACGATGACGCCGGAATTTGCCACCAGTGGCGGGCCATAGCTGCGGTTCAGAATAACATTGCGACCCCGCGGACCGAGCGTCACCTTGACCGCATCCGCAAGGATATTCACACCTTCAATGATCTTGGCTCGGGCTGCATCATGGAACAAAACCTGTTTCGCCGACATGAGACTCTCCAGAACTTAGGTTGCACAGACCGACAACGCCCGTGCCGATAACTACTCACCGCCAGTCCAAGCCAGAGACACCGGCTTGTTCCCGCACCAGCGACTGCGTTATGAAATGGCAATCTCCTTGCGCGACGATCCGGATTTCTTGGGCAAGGTCAGCTCGAGCACGCCGTTGTCGTATTTAGCCTGGACTTTGCTTTGCTCCACTTCGTCAGCCAAAGTGAAGCTGCGCGAGGCCATGCCGTAACTGCGCTCGCAGCGGATCACCCGCTCGCCTTCTTTAGCTTCTTTTTCCTCTTTGACTTCGGCGCTGATGGAAACCCGGTTGCCTTCTACGGTCACATGGATGTCATCTTTTTTAACGCCGGGGATTTCCGCCTTGACCAGATACTGTCCATCCGCTTCCTTTACATCCATCTTGATCTGCGGCTCCAATTCCATCCCTTCGCGCAACAGAGGGCGCATCATGAATTTGTTCATGAGATCGTCCATATCCCAAAGCGGGTCGAAGCGTGCGATTTCGGTGAATGGATTAAAACGAGTAATGTTGTTCATTTTATTTCTCCTTAGGTTAAATGAATAAAACAATCAATGGTTCATAGAACATCAACAAGCAAACGTTGAATTTAATTTATCAGGGTGGTTAGTGAATGCTGAAAGATGAATGGCTCGATCTCCCAGCACCCCCTTCCCGGCGAAACAAGCTTCCCGAAATGCCGGTTCGCACTCAACCCGGCCGATTAATGCTCTGGATGTTGGCAGCCTGTTTACCCTTGGCACCTTGTGCCACTTCAAAGCTGATCTTCTGGCCTTCCTTGAGCGACTTGAAGTCGTTCATATTGATCGCGGAATAATGCGCGAACAAATCTTCGCTGCCGTCATCGGGGGTGATAAAACCAAAACCTTTTGAATCGTTAAACCATTTGACTGTGCCTGTTGCCATGATTCTTCCTTTATTAAAAAAACGGGAAAAGCTCCCGCGAGCCTTGTTACACCTACCTTGTTACACCTACCTGGTTACGCCCTTGTTACAACTTAAGATAAGGGCATCTTTAAAAATTCAGATTTGCCATTCCGTCCCTCCGCCAGGTTCATGACAACTCTCCTTCTTTAGCTGCGGCAAAGCAGTCTTCACGCCAAAGACAGCCGACCTGATCGCATTCGCCGTCAAAGGCAGTAGCAAAGCAATCGAAATTACCTTCCCCGATTTGTATCGTTTTGATCAACTCGGCTTTTGTAAGGTGGTCGGGTTTGATACTGTGCCACTTGGCTATGCTGCGTACCTCATCCATTTTCATGATGCTCTCCTTGTTGGTAAAATTAAATTGCACGGCAATAGCCAATTTAAATTCACCGCTCTTTATCAAAAACACTTTGTAAGTATTATGGGTAAATCATGTTAAATAACAATCAACGATATCTGACTCTCCCCTAAAAATATATTTAGGAAAAAACTAGGAATTTTCCTAGTCGAGTGCTTGGGAAACCAAGCTGGAAGCGACAAGACCCGCTATATCAGGCTTGCATTGCCTGCCATACTAAAAATTCAAACTGGGAAAATGTTCAGCTAGATGCGGAATGGCGTTAGTATCATGCACACCAAACACCAGAAATTCTGCTGGGGATGAAATTCGGAGCGGTGACAATGAAGATTCGTCTGTTGGTTACTGATGATCACGATCTGGTTCGCGCGGGCCTGGTTCAATATCTGGGCTTGCACCCGGATATCGAAATCGTTGGCGAGGCTGCCAACGGCGATGAGCTGCTGCAAAAGTTGCCCACCGCAATAGCGGATATGGTGTTGCTCGACCTTATCATGCCCGGCCTGTGCGGGACCGAGTTGATCAGCAAGATCCGGCGTTCCCATCCCGGTCTGCGTATTCTGGTGCTCAGCATGCATGATGAACCGCAGGTAGCGATGCGCGCGTTGAAAGCGGGCGCGTCCGGTTACATCTGCAAGGATTGCAAACCGGAGACCCTGCTGGAGGCAATACGCAAAGTCAGTAAAACAGGCAAATACATCAGCACGGCAATGGCCGAGAAGATCGCGTTTTTACCCGCCCTGACAGAACAAAATCCGATTGAGCGTCTCCTGTCCGAGCGTGAAAGGCAGATATTTCGCCTGATCGCAGCCGGAAAAAATATCAAGGAAATCTCCCAAAAGCTCGCTATCAGCAACAAGACGGTCAGCACCCACAAATTTAACCTGATGAGAAAGCTCGGCTTGAAAAGTGTTGCGGAGCTGGTGCGATATTCCATACAGGAAAAATTGTAATAGGGTGCCCATGAGTCACAAGCTACTCGATCAAGTTAAGCCGTCAGCAGAAACCGAGGCGGAATTCGCCCGCGCGCTGCGCGAGGCGGCCGAGAAGAAACTGGCACAAATGCCTCATCTAGACACCTCGATTCGTCCGGTCGAGGAAATCCTCCATGAACTTCGGGTACACCAGATCGAGCTTGAGATGCAGAACGATGAGTTGCGGCGCACGCAGCTCCTCATCGAGGAATCCCGCGACCGATACGTCGAATTCTATGACTTTGCGCCGGTCGGCTATATCACTGTCAACCGCGATGCCCTGATAGAAGAGATCAATCCTGCCGGCGCCAAGCTGCTGGGAGAAGAGCGCGGCAAACTGCTGCGCCGCCACTTCGCCGCCTTCATCGCTGCGGAAGACCGCGACCACTGGTATCAGTATTTCACGAGCGTACTGCAGCGCGATGTCAAATTGGCTTGCGAGCTGGACATACTGCGTGGCGATGGGACGCTTCTACCGGTGCAACTGGATAGCGTGCGCCTGCTGAAGGATGACAATCCACCCGTGGTGCGCATCGTGTTGTCTGATAACGCCGAGCGCAAGCGCGTCGAAGAATCGGTGCGCGAGAAGGAAGAGTTCTTTCGCATGATCGCCGAAAATACCGAGGATTTTATCGCGATACTCGATCTGGAAGGACGGCGGCTCTACAACAGCCCGTCATACGCCCGGCTTTTTGGCGACCCTGAAAATTTGCAGGGTACGGACTCTTTCGCCGAGATACATCCCGATGACCGTGAGCGCGTCAAAGAGCTATTCATGGAAACGGTGCGATCCGGACAAGGAATGCAGACCGAGTACCGCTTTGCGCTGCCGGATGGCAGCATCCACCACATGGAATCGATCGGCGGACTGATCAAAAACACGCATGACCAGCCATCGCGGGTCATCGTCGTATCCCGCGACATCACCGAGCGCAAACAGGCCGAGGAGAAGATTCGAAGTCTGGCTTACTTTGACACGCTGACGCAACTGCCGAACCGCCGCATGCTGGATGACAGGCTGAGCCAGGCAATGGCCGCCAGCAAACGCAGCGGTCGTTATGGTGCGCTGATGTTTCTGGACATGGACAATTTCAAACCGCTCAATGATCAGCAAGGACACAGCGCGGGTGATCTGCTATTGAAGGAAGTGGCGCGCCGCATCAATGGTTGCGTGCGTGAGATGGACACCGTCGCTCGTTTCGGCGGGGATGAGTTTGTCGTCGTGCTCAACGAGCTGTCAGCCGATGAAGCCGAGTCCGCCGTGCTGGCCGGGGTCGTCGCCGAAAAAATCCGCGTCGCTCTGGCCGAACCTTATGTATTGAATATCCTGCATACGGACAAATCGGCAACCAAAATCAAACATCATTGCACTTCGAGTATCGGCGTGATCCTGTTTATCAATCACGAAGCCGGTCCGGAAGATATTATCAAGTGGGCGGATATGGCGATGTATCAAGCCAAGGATGCAGGACGCAATGCGATCCGGTTCTACGAATCGAAAGCTTGATCGGTTGTTGGAATAGTATTTAGGAGCGAGTAGGAATTTCCCTATATCGCAAAGCCGAATAGTAGCGTACAAAGCGCGCAGCTTAATAAATCCTAACCGGGGCGATATGCAAAACAACAACACAGTACCGCACTTTAAATACCATTCCGCAAGTATCGCCAACCGCCAAGTGGCGAGCATCGAGGTGGAGGGGAAGGCTATACACAAGATAGAAAACACGGATGAGTTTTATAAGGAATTTGGCTATACACAAGATATGGCAAGGGCCGGGATTTTACCGGACGAATTTATATGGTCTGAATATACCAATAACACCAGCGCAGATTTTACTGCCTGCATCCAGATACATATTATCGAGTACCTATTCAAGCACTCGGAGGCATTTAGAAGAAAATATGGCGAAAAATGTGAAGGCTGGCTTGCTGCTCACAGGGCGGATACAGCAGCGAAAGGCATGGCCTGTATCGCTTGCCGAGCGTAACACTGACCGCAAAAAATATTAACTCCCGGAAGCAATAGTTGTACAATCCGGCATCAGAGCATGTAGCCGTGCGACAATGTCGTTGGGCACAACATCCGCAAACAATCCCCTGCCACAAACACGATTGAAACTTTAACCGTTATTCGCTAGTCTTATACCTGTCTTTGACAACGCATAACCTTTAGGAGACTTTACATGGAATACGAATATCAACCCGCAACGCAGATCGTCACGACCGCGACCGAACAGAACAAAGTGTTGCGCAACACTTACATGATGCTGGCGCTCACGATGATCCCTACTGTGATCGGCGCATTCGCCGGAATGTCCATCAACTTCTCATTCATGTCACAACACCCAGTCATCAGCATATTGGTGATGTTCGGCGCGATGATGGGCCTGATGTTCGCCGTCACCGCACTGCGCAACAGCGTGTGGGGCATCGTCGCCCTGCTGGGTTTCACCTTCGTCGCGGGCGTGTTGCTCGGCCCTATCCTGCAAGTGGCGCTGCACCTGAAGAACGGCGCGCAACTGGTCGGCATGGCGGCAGGCGGCACCGGCATCATCTTCGGCAGCCTGGCCACTGTTGCGACCGTGACCAAGAAGGATTTCAGCTTCATGGGCAAATTCCTGTTCATCGGCCTGATCCTGCTGATCGTCGCTTCGCTGGCCAATGCCTTCTTCCATATCCCGGCACTGTCGCTGACCATCTCCTCAATCGCCGTACTGATCTTCTCTGCCTACATTCTGTTTGATGTCAGCAACATCGTGCGCGGCGGCGAAACCAATTACGTGATGGCGACGCTGGGCCTGTACATGAACATATACAACCTGTTCATCAACCTGCTCAACCTGCTGATGGCTTTCAGCGGCGAACGGGACTGACGATTTAACGCAACAACAAAAAAGGCGGCCAGATAGCCGCCTTTTTTATTTTTTGTATGCGAGAATAATGAAGTCATGAAATGATTTTTCTTTCAGTAAAATAATAGTGAGATAAAAAACATGCTCAAACTTGATTTCCATCCATCCGGCCGTCACTTCCTGAATGTTCCCGGACCCAGTCCGGTTCCTGCACGCATCCTGAACGCGATCAGCTTACCGCCGATCGACCATCGCGGCCCGGAGTTTGGTCAGCTGGGCTTGAAAGTGCTCTCCGACATCAAGCAGATCTTCAAAACCAAACAACCCGTCATCATTTACTCGGCATCCGGCACCGGGGCATGGGAAGCGGCACTTGTAAATACGCTGTCACCCGGAGACCAGGTGCTGATGTATGAGACCGGCCAATTTGCAGTCTTGTGGAAAAATCTGGCTGTGCGCTTGGGTTTCAAAGTGGAGTTCATGGGTTTGTCCGGCGCAAAGGAATGGCGTTACGGCGTGGATGCCGCAAAGATCGAAGCGCGCCTCAAGGCTGACACCGGTCACCAGATCAAAGCGGTCTGCGTGGTACATAACGAGACGGCGACCGGCGTGATTTCCGATATGGCTGCGGTACGCAAAGCGATCGATGCAGCCAAACATCCGGCATTGCTGATGGTGGATACGGTCTCGGGCCTGGCTTCCGCCGAGTATCGCCATGACGACTGGGGTATCGATGTTTCGATCAGCGGCTCGCAAAAGGGCATGATGCTCCCTCCAGGCTTGGGCTTTAATGCCCTATCTGCCAAGGCGATCGAAGCGAGTAAAACCGCAAAATCCGCCAAGGCATTTTTGGCATGGGATGACATCATGGAAGCGAATAAAACCGGTTACTGGCCGACCACGCCTTCAGTCAATCTGCTTTACGGACTGCACGAGGCGATAGACATGCTGATGAATGAAGGTCTCGATAATGTCTTTGCCCGACATCAACGTTTGGCCTCGGCATGCCGCGCAGCCGTTGCCGCATGGGGACTGGAAACTCAATGTCAGGATCCGGCCTGCTATTCACCCGTGGTGACCGCAGTGGTGACACCGGAAGGTGTCGATGCGGATGCATTGCGCAAGCTGATACTGGAACGTTACAACCTTTCGCTGGGCACAGGGCTGGGCAAAGTGAAGGGGCGCGTCTTCAGAATCGGCCACATGGGCGACTGCAATGCACTTACCTTATTGGCTGCGATCAGCGGCTGCGAAATGGGCATGAAAGCATTTGGCATCAAGCTGAAAGGAAGCGGTGTTGTCGCTGCGCAGGAATTGTTGCAATAAGGTAATTGTTACAAAATGATCTTTAGTTGGATGAAATTGCAATCGACAGTATTGCTCCTTCAGGTTTGAATTTCGTTGTAATCCTCGAATTATCAGTTGGGAATATGCCGATATAGTCAGACCTGATCAAAAAATGCTTGGGCTGTTTTTCAAAATCTATATATTCCCGCGATTCAATTTCACTCACCATGATTCGCTTGGTCTTCCCGTAAACTTTTTCAATATCCCGCACCAGAGAGTATGGATGAACACCTTCTGCGGTATGGCATTCAGGGTCGAACGTTTCTATATTTTCTATTCGCCTTGACCAATCGATCGGAGAATCAAAGTGTTCTTCCCCTGCATACAAAATCATTAAATCCTCGTTGCCAATCTCTACCGAAATAAGAGCCAGTCCTTCTGCGTTTTCCGTCCGTGCGAACTTCGCTGTAGCAGGCAGCGCATTCTTTGCCTCGTGAAGCCTCATGCCGAGCTTGACCGGCCCTATGCTTGTTGCGGTGATCAAGCGTATATCAGAATCAGGCGATAGCCGCTGAGAAGCCGCGCCATTTCGTGTTGACACTTCCCCCTGTTCATACATCTCCTCGATAGTTTCCTTTATGTGTTTTTGCATCTGGGCATCCGCATGCGCAGCCGATTTTTGAAACCACTCTACAGCCTTGTCCGCATCCGCAGCGACTCCATTGCCATGCCTATACATCTCGCCCATGCTGTATTGCGCCTTGACATGGCCTTGCTCGGCAGCTTTCCGATACCACTCGAAAGCCTTGTCATTATCGTTATCCACCCCGTTGCCATAGCCATAAATCTCATGCATCCAGCTTCCATATATTTCGCCCAGCCGGTATTGCGCATCGGCATTGCCACGTTCGGCGCCTCTCTTGAACCACTCCACGGATTTGTCACGATCAGGACTCAGGGTAGTGAATTTATTCAAGCCGTCTTTGTCTTTCTCCCAACCATAAGCTGCAGCCTTCTGAAACCACTCTTCCGCTTTTGCCGCATCCTTGGCAACTCCATTGCCCTTCTCGTACATCAAGCTGAGATAAAATTGCGCGAGGCCATATCCTTGTGCAGCGGCTCTCTGATACCACTCGACCGCCTTGACTGCATCCCTGGGAACCTCTTTGCCCTTTTCAAACTCAAGGCCTATCCTGGTTTCCACAGCTGGATCAAACTTTACACCGGCTTGCGAAACGGCTTTCTGATACCACTCAAATGCCTTCGCCGAGTCCTTAGTCACGCCTATCCCGAAATCATATGCGAAGCCAACTTGTACTTGCGCATTGGCATTACCACGTTCGGCGTCTCTTTTAAACCACTCCATGGATTTGGCCGGATCTAGGCTCAAGTACGGATATGTATTCAAACCATCAATACCATCATCCCTACCATGAGCTGCGGCCTTCTGAAACCATTCTTCCGCTTTTGCCGCATCCTTGGCAACTCCATTGCCATTCTCGTACATCAGGCTGAGATAAAATTGAGCGAGGCCATATCCTTGTGCAGCGGCTCTCTGATACCACTCGACCGCCTTGACTGCGTCCTTGGGAACCTCTTTGCCCTTTTCAAACTCAAGACCTATCCTGGTTTCCACAGCTGGATCACCCTGCACACCGGCTTGCGAAACTGCTTTCTGATACCACTCGGCTCCTTTGGCAATTTCCCTCTTTCCCCATTTGCCGAAAAAATAATCTTGACCAAGCATCAGTTGCGCCCTTGAATATCCCTGCGCAGCAGATTTCTCAAACCACTCAATTGCTTTCGCCGCGTCCTTAGTCACGCCTATCCCGACATCGTATGCGTAGCCGACTTGAAATTGAGCATCGGCCTTACCGTATCCAGCATCTTTTCTCCATTCAGCAAAACGTTCTTCCGGCGTGAGCTGTTTCGGTATCGAGGGAGTCGTCTCTGTAGCCTGATCCTTCAGTAAAGGCGATTTCGGCATCGAGGCAGCCGTCTCTGCGGCTTGATCCTTAAAGGATGAAATATGAATTATTGGAAATCCTTTAAATGGCACTGGCTTGCGGGTTTGCAAATCTCCAGCCTTCTTGCCCTGATATTTCCATACCCAATTTTTAACGCCGCCTATTTCAGTGGCTTTAACAGCCTTGATCCCGGCGGCTTCAATCCGCAGATTCATAGTGGCGGGAGCACTCAGGCTTACAACAGACTCGCCTTCGGATAGTATCTGGGTTAATGAAACATTGCCTGGTGAAACGGCCACCTTGCGAATGACCTTATATGAAAATATCAAATCATCCCCAACGGCCACATCCTGAAATGCAACCATCTTTGCCTGGTCATCGGCTGGCATCTGCATGATGCCGCCAGCACCCGGCAACTTCTCATCTTGAGGGTTTAACCGGATCGCCTCTATTTTCTTTCCATTTTCCTTCAACGTGTACGCAGTCAGGATATCTACTTCTTTTTTGCCGTTTTTTATACCTTCGCCCGACGCCAACAGATAATGTTGGGCAATTTGAATACCAAACTCTGTTTCAACGCTCATTACTGTTTCAACCAGTGCCGTGTATGTGCCATCTAACTTCACGTCATAGCTTATGCGATATTGCTTATAGCCAAAAGGACTCGCTGCCGGACGCGTGTAAATCGACCACCAGCTTTCCCATTTTTTTAGGCTATTGAAATTCTTCTCAAATTTGTAGTTCAAAACTTCTAGAACAATTCGGCTAAACTTTTTGTTTTTTTCGGCAGCAGCCAGCATCAAAGCAGCTCTTGCTTTAATTGTCGCTTCATCTCCATTAATCCAGTAGAGCGAAGCATCAATACAGCTACCCCATCTATTTCGAGAAGGATCACTCTGGAATTTTGCTTGAGCATCGGTTTCCAGACGTGCCTGCAAGATCGGCAGCAACTTGTCATCACTGAGCGGCCGCATTTCCATGCACTTCCTGAGCAACCCCTGCCGATATTCGTTGCGTTTCCGGCCTTGTTCAACCGCTGGGGCCATGATGTCATAGCCAGGCCAGCCGCTGTATTGCTTGACTCGACCAAGAAAAAATTCTTCAACGTCAAATGTCATTGTATGCTTCAGGTAATAATTCCTGAGCTTGCGAAGATATTTTGGTTGATGGAAGGTAATATCAACAGCGTCGTTGTTGTTTGTTCTATTGGCTATTGGGCGAATAAAATAATCATTCAGGAGTGCATCAAAATATTTACCCTCCAGTTTCCCGGCACCGGCATCGCCGAACTTTTTGGCGCTGGATATGACTTCCTTTCGTCTGCTCAAATTCAGCGGCTGCATGAGCAGCTTTTCGATAAGGGCGCGAACAGTCGCCCTGCTCTTTCTGTTTTGGTGCGCCGCTATGGCTCTCATCAATTCATTAAAGTGCCAGTCACTCCAGTCCTCTTGGGTGCGCTTGATTGCCGCAATATAAAAGGGAAGCATCAATGGCCCGATGCGTGGGCTATCATCTACAGATGCCGGGCTGCGATTCCACGCCGACACAAACCCACGTATATTCTCAATCGGGTATCTGTATAAAATTCTCCCCAGCCACATTTTCTCTGCACTTGGCTTTGTGGGCGAAAGTGCCGGAAGGAATTTATTAGGGGCTGAAGTAGATTAGCTTGGATGTTAAGCTAGTCGAATGAAGATAACACACTGTAAGTTATTAAGAAAGCAGCAGTTAAGATTGCTGGAATTTTTTGTGCTGGAAGTAACCGCCCGGTCAGCGGCAGATATACTG
>JANXXH010000002.1 GCA_025350705.1 Gallionella sp. | reverse complement strand
CACCGTGCCCGAAGCGTTCGCAGGATTAACCATCGTCACCAATGGAATCACGATGACCGAAAGATACAACGCGATAGTGAGTGAAACAGACCGGAGAAATCTTGTTGCATCAAACGTTGGCGCAGCCATCATTTTTCCCCTTGATTATCCAAAACGCGACCTGTCGATAAGCCCAAGGCAGTTTCGTTGTTATGCCCAGCGTGAGTGGCGAAAAAAGAGCTTGCCTGATCACCACTGCCCGGTAGCTGAACTATACCAGAAGCAATGTAACTGAATAACTAGCGATGGGTGATGAATATCGGAACAGCGGAACCTTTCAGTTGCTGGCAGATCAGCACATTAGTGTGAAAGAGGTATGGGCAGCGCTCTAAACATTCTAGTGCACGGTAGTAATCGCGATTGTGCATTTTTGACCGCCCATTGGAGTGAATGATTGACCGTCGGTATCACAAAGTGACTTCTTGCAACCATACTCAATTATTTGTTGCACCGGCGAAGGCCGGAATGACAAAACATCAAAACCCGGAGTTAATCAGAGATTACAAAGTTTTTCAGCACTTGGCTGGCATTAACGCGGTCGGCGCACACTCGGCTTCGGCGAGAACAAGGCCGGTTGCGGCATGGCCTGATGACGCGCCGCTTCAGAGAGGTGCTGTTGATCGGCGGTCTTTTGCGGTGGGCGCGGCTTGGTAGCATGCGTGCTGTTTCTTGGTTGCTCGCGCTGTTGAGGATTGCGGGGGAGTTGTTGCGGGTTGCGTGGTTTTTGTCTTTGACTTTGGCCATCGCGCGTTTGACCTTCACGCGGAGGCCGATTGCGATTGCCTGCACCTGCGGTGCGTTGCCCGCTATTGCGTCTTTGCCCGTGCGCCTGCCGTGGCGGGCGCGGAGCTTCAGCGGGAAGATTGGCGGGTGGCACAAAGCTGTCTACTGTGACCACTGGAATCTCGCGCTTGATCAAGCGCTCGATGTCCCTGAGAAACGGTTGTTCTTCCTTGTCCACCAGCGAGATCGCCGCACCGCTGCTGCCTGCGCGTCCGGTGCGTCCGATGCGGTGCACGTAATCTTCCGGCACATTCGGCAATTCAAAATTCACCACATGCGGCAGTTGGTCGATGTCCAGACCGCGCGCGGCGATGTCGGTGGCAACCAACACCGGCATTGTGCCGTCCTTGAATTGCGCCAAAGCCTTGGTGCGTGCTGGCTGACTCTTGTTGCCGTGTATCGCGGCGGCGGGTATGCCGTCTGCGATCAGTTTTTCGGTCAGCCGGTTCGCGCCGTGTTTGGTGCGGGTGAATACCAGCACCTGCTTCCAGTCGTTGTGCTTGATCAGGTGCGCGAGCAGGTAGCTCTTCAGCTTTTGTGGCACATGATGGATGCTTTGCGATATCAGTTCTACCGTGGAGTTGCGGCGAGCCACTTCGACATAACCGGGGTTGTGTAACAGTCCGTCGGAAAGAGTTTTGATCTCGTCGGAGAAGGTCGCAGAGAACAATAGATTCTGGCGTTGCTTGGGCAGCAGCACGAGGATCTTCTTGATGTCGCGGATGAAGCCCATGTCCAGCATGCGGTCGGCTTCGTCCAGCACCAGGATTTCGACGCCTGAAAGATCCAGTGTTTTTTGTCCGACGTGATCGAGCAGACGGCCGGGAGTCGCCACCAGGATGTCCACTTGTCCGCGCAAGGCTTTCATCTGCGGATTGATATTCACGCCGCCAAACATCACCATCGATTTCAGAGGCAGATACTTGCCATAAGTCTGCACCGATTCTTCAACCTGTGCGGCGAGTTCGCGCGTCGGAACCAAGATCAAACAGCGCGGACGGCCGGGACGTTGATTGGCTATGGGTTTTGCGGTGAGCAGGTGCAGAATCGGCAGCGTAAAGCCTGCGGTCTTGCCGGTGCCGGTTTGCGCGCCCGCCAGCAGATCGCCGCCGGCCAACACCATCGGGATCGCCTGTGCCTGAACCGGGGTGGGTTTGGTGTAGCCCGCATCGGCGATCGCGCGCATCAGGGGTTGTGCCAGATTCAAGCTGGCGAAAGTGATTTCAGTATTTTGCAAAGCGGTGTTGGGCAAAGTGGGGCTCCTGCGACGGCCTGCTGCTCACAAGAGCTGCACCAATCTAGACAGACGAAATAAGAGATCGAAAAGATCTTGGGGGTAAGAAAGAAACCGCTGTGCCGATTGGTTGGGCGCAGGGTGGCGCGCATTATACCCGTTATGGCAAGAAAGAAGGAGATGGAGCCTTGTCCAATGACAAATGAGCCTGAACGAAGGGGTGTGTTTCCACTGTGAGATGAGCCTGGCGGGGCGGAAGTTGGGATCATGGAGGCATGATCGTGACTTTACATACCCAAGGACTACAGACATTGGCACAGGTG
>JANXXH010000121.1 GCA_025350705.1 Gallionella sp. | reverse complement strand
GGTTGCCCAGCACCCAGACCATCTCGAAAACCATAATCGCCGCCAACACTACCCCGAACGGGAACCAGCGCCAGAAACCTTCGCGCAATTGCACCAGATCGATGTCCAGCATCATCACGACGAACAGGAACAACACCATCACCGCGCCGACGTACACCAGCACCAGCGTGATCGCAAGAAACTCCGCCTCGAGCAGCAACCAGATACCGGCAGAGCTGATGAACGCCAGCACCAGGAACAACACCGCATGCACCGGATTGCGCGCGGTGATCACGCGCAAAGCCGCGAACACGATCAACGCAGCGAACGCGTAAAACACGATGGCTTCAAAGTTGCTGCTTATAAAATCCATTAACTTGCCCTCTATCCTGCCTTTAGTTTCTCGGCCTAACGGTACTTCGCATCCGCCGCCCTGTCCTTGGCGATCTGCGCTTCATATTTGTCGCCTATCGCCAGCAACATATCCTTGGTGTAATACAAGTCGCCGCGCTTTTCGCCGTGATACTCGAACACGCGCGTTTCGACGATCGCGTCCACCGGACAGGACTCTTCGCAGAAGCCGCAGAAGATGCACTTGGTCAGGTCGATGTCATATTGCGTGGTGCGCCTTGTGCCGTCTTCCCGTTCGGCCACTTCGATCTTGATCGCCAGTGCCGGACACACCGCTTCGCACAGCTTGCAACCGATGCAACGCTCTTCGCCATTGGCATAACGGCGCTGCGCGTGCAGGCCGCGGAAGCGAAAACCCTGCGGAGTCTTCTCTTCGGGGAACTGCACGGTGATCTTGCGCGCGAAGAAATATCGCCCGGTCAGTGCCATGCCCTTCAGCAATTCGAAGAGCAGGAAGGTCTTGAAGAAATTTTTGATCATTCGCATATTCGTCTCCTTCGCCCTTTACCAAACCCAGAGCGAGGTCTGCATCCACACGGCGATCACCACGACCCAAATGATGGTGAGCGGAATAAACACCTTCCAGCCGAGGCGCATGAGTTGGTCATAACGGTAACGCGGGAACGTCGCGCGGAACCACAGGAACAGAAACAATATAAAAGCTGCCTTGCCCAACAGCCAAACGATGCTGTCCGGCAAGAACGGCAATGGCGACAACCAACCGCCCAGGAACATGACCGAAGTCAGGAAGGCGATCAGGATCATGTTGGCGTATTCGGCCAGGAAGAACAGCGCGAACGCCATGCCGGAGTATTCGACGTGGAAACCCGCGACTATCTCGGACTCGCCTTCCGCCATGTCGAACGGCGCGCGATTGGTCTCGGCCACGCCGGAGATCAGATACACCAGGAACATCGGGAACAGCGGGATGAAATACCAGTTAAACAAGCCGAAGCGACCTTGCTGACCATGTACGATGTCGCTCAGATTCATGCTTTGCGATACCATCAGCACGCATACCAGCGCGAATCCCATCGCGATCTCATACGACACGATCTGCGCCGCAGAGCGCACTGCGCCAAGGAATGCGTATTTCGAATTGGATGCCCAACCAGCGATGATGATGCCGTATATGCCCAGCGATGTCATCGTGAGAATATACAACAGCCCGGCATTGACATCGGCCAACGCCATCCCGTCGCTGAACGGCATGACTGCCCAGGCCGCCAGCGCGGGAGCCAGTGCCATGATAGGTGCGATGATGAACAGGAATTTGCTTGAGCCGGTCGGAATGATGATTTCCTTGAGCAGCAATTTCACGCCGTCGGCGATCGGTTGCAACAAGCCGTATGGACCAACGCGATTCGGGCCGATACGGATCTGCATATAGCCGATGACCTTGCGTTCTGCCAGCGTGAGGTAAGCGACCGTGAGCATGATAGGCACGACGATGAGCAGGATTTTCACAACAGTCCAGAGAGGCAACCAGACCGGGCCGAGCAGGTCCAGGCCGAAGTGTTCCAGCGATTGCAGCAATTCCATCATGCCCGCTCCACTGCAATTGTTCCAAACATCGCCCCCAGCGCCGCTGTCGCCGGATGACCGGCAGCGACGCGCGCGGTTTGCATCGGCATACGATCATTAGCCTGCACGGTCAGGCGCACGCTCGCGCTGCCCTGGCTGACCTTGACGGTATCGCCGGATTTCACGCCCAGTTTATTCAACTCGCCGCTATGCATCGCCACACAAGGCGTCGCCGCATCGCGGGTCTTCTGCAATGCACTCGCACGGCGCACGATCGCATCGGCGAAGTAGATCGGCACATCACTGACGCGTTGCAGCCCCTGATTGCTGCCAGTTGTCGCTTGCAAAGCAACTCCGGAAATATGATTGTTCAATTTATCCGACACATTGGTTCCGGGCAGCACTTCGTCGCGCACCGCTTCGCTGGAGTCGTAATCGAATCCGGAAACATTCAGCAGATTGCCCAGCACGCGCAATACTTTCCAGGCCGGACGCGCTTCACCCAAGGGTTTGACCGCGCCCCTGAAACTTTGCACGCTGCCCTCGGTGTTGACGAAGGTGCCCGATGTTTCGGTGAATGGCGCGATCGGCAGCAGCACATCGGCATATTCGGTTGCGCGGTGTTTGTAGGCCGACATTGCCACCACCATATCGGCGGCTTGCATCACACTGATCGCGCGCTGCGGATCGTGCATATCCAGTTCCGGCTCAACATTCAGCAACACATAAGCCTTGCGCGGGGAAGCCAGCATCTGTGCGGCATTCATGCCCTGTTTACTGTTGCCAAACGGAACCGCTCCCGCCAGATGCGCACCGACGCTGTTTGCCGCCTCGCCGAGGAAACCGAATTTTCCGTTCGCCGCAGCGGCGATCTGTTGTGCCAGTATATGCAATTGCGCTGCCTGCGGATGCTGTTGCGCGAAATTTCCCAGCAACACGACGACACGCTCGCCGCTCGCCAGGCTACCTGCGATGCCTTCGTTCCGTTTCGCGGCGATATCGTTCGCCACCCTGGAGAGCGCATCAACCAAGGCATCAGGCGCAACGATGGCTTTGTTCGCCAGAGGCATCAGCAGATCGTCGTCGCTCGAATGGATGATGTTGACCTGCGCGCCTTTCTTCACGGCCTGGCGTATGCGCGCAGCGAGCAGCGGATGATCCTTGCGCAGGAAGCTGCCGACGATCAGGAAGCGGTCGCGCGTATTAATTTCGGCCACCGGCATACCCAGCCACGTTGCACCCGCCTGCTTGCCGTCCGCGCTGAAGTCGGACTGGCGCAAACGGAAATCCACGTTGCCGCTGCCGATGCCGCGCATCAGCTTCTGCAACAGGTACAGTTCTTCCGCCGTACTGTTCGGCGTCGCGAGCGCGGCGATCTGCTCGGCTCCGGCACTGCCGGCAACCTGGCGCAAACCGTTCGCCACATATTCCAGCGCGGCCTGCCAATCGACTTCGATCCACTTGCCGTCCTGCTTGAGCATCGGTTTGGTCAAGCGTTCTGGGGAATTCAGTCCTTCGTAGCTAAAACGGTCTTTGTCGGAGATCCAGCATTCGTTGATGCCCTCGTTCTCGATAGGCACGACGCGCATCACCTTATTGTCCTTCACCTGCACCGCCAGATTTGCGCCTAAACCATCGTGCGGACTGACCGAACGACGACGCGACAACTCCCAGCTGCGCGCGGTGTAGCGGAACGGCTTGCTGGTCAGCGCGCCGACCGGACACAGGTCTATCATGTTGCCGGACAATTCGGAATCCACCGAGCTGTTCACGAAACTCATGATCTCGGCATGCTCGCCACGGAACGCCATGCCCAATTCCATCACTCCGGCGATCTCCTGGCCGAAACGTACACAGCGGGTACATTGGATGCATCGGCTCATCTCTTCGGTCGAGACCAGCGCACCGATGTCCTTGTGCATCACGATGCGTTTTTCTTCCTTGTAACGCGAAGCTCCGCCGCCATAACCCACCGCCAGATCCTGCAACTGGCACTCTCCGCCCTGGTCGCAGATCGGGCAATCGAGCGGATGGTTGATCAACAGGAATTCCATTACTCCTTGCTGCGCCTTGACCGCCATCTCGGAATGCGTGCGCACCTTCATGCCCTCCGCTGCCGGAGTCGCACAGGCAGGCATCGGCTTGGGCGCCTTTTCGATCTCGACCAGGCACATGCGGCAATTGGCCGCGATGGATAATTTTTTGTGATAGCAGAAATGCGGAATGTAAACACCCGCATGGTGCGCCGCATCCATCACGGTCGAACCGCGCTCGGTCTCGACTAACTTGCCATCTATTTCAATGTTGATCATTGCTCGCTCTATCCTTTTGCTTCACACCAAGCAGCGCTTGTGTTCGATGTGATATTCGAATTCACTGCGGAAATGCCTGAGCATGCCCTGCACCGGCCACACCGCAGCCTCGCCCAATGCGCAAATGGTACGCCCGGCGATGTTCTCACCCACGCTCAACAGCAGATCCAGATCTTCCTTGCGGCCTTCGCCATGCTCGATGCGATGCACGATGCGATACAGCCAGCCGGTGCCTTCGCGGCACGGCGTGCATTGGCCGCAGGATTCCTCGTAATAAAAATATGACAAGCGTTCCAGTGCGCGCACCATGCAGGTGGTGTCGTCCATGATGATCACCGCGCCGGTGCCCAGCATCGAGCCGGCCTTGGCGATGGAATCGTAGTCCATGGTCAGGTCCATCATGACCTCGCCGGGCAACACCGGCATCGACGATCCGCCGGGGATGCAGGCCTTGAGCTTGCGACCGCCGCGCATGCCCCCGGCCATTTCCAGCAGCTTCTGGAATGGCGTACCCATAGGCACTTCGAAGTTACCCGGATTATTCACATGACCTGACACGGAAAACAGCTTGGTGCCGCCGTTGTTGGGCTTGCCCAGTTCCAGGAATTTTTGCCCGCCGTGATTGATGATGTAGGGAATGCTGGCAAAAGTTTCGGTATTATTGATCGTGGTTGGTTTGCCATACAAACCAAAGCTGGCCGGGAACGGCGGCTTGAAGCGCGGCTGGCCTTTCTTGCCCTCGATGGATTCCAGCAGCGCGGTTTCTTCGCCACAGATGTATGCGCCATAGCCCATATGGTTGTGCAAGTCGAAACAAAAGTCCGAGCCCAATATTTTATTGCCCAGATAACCGGCGGCGCGCGCCTCGTCGCAGGCTTCTTCCATGCGCTCGTAAGCCTCGAAGATTTCGCCGTGCACATAGTTGTAGCCGGTCTTGACGCCCATCGCATAAGCCGCGATCGCCATGCCCTCGATCAGCGCATGCGGGTTGTAACGCAGGATGTCCCAGTCCTTGCAAGTGCCCGGCTCACCCTCATCGGAGTTGCAGACGATGTATTTGTCGCCCTCGTATTGACGCGGCATGAAACTCCACTTCAGTCCGGTCGGGAACCCCGCGCCGCCACGCCCGCGCAGCGCAGACGCCTTGACCTCGGCAATGATCTCGTCCGGCGTCATCTTCTCGGTCAGCACCTTGCGCAGCGCCTGATAACCGCCGACCTTGAGATAGTTTTCCAGCGTCCATGGCTGGTCGAAATCCCGCGTGGTAAAAATGACAGGGCCGCTCATAATTTTTTCAGCGCCGCTCATGACTTGCTCAACTCCGCCAAGATTTCATCGATCTTTTCCGGTGTCAGACGACCGCACAATTTTTTATTGCTGATGGTGAACAATGGCGCATCAATACACGCCCCCATGCATTCGCCCTCGCGCAGACCGAATTTCCCGTCTGCGGTCACTTCGTTAAAACCGATGCCCAACTTGGCATTCAGATAAGCCACGGTATCGCCCGCGCCACACAGCGTGCAGGACAGATTGGTGCACACCGTGATGGTGTGCTTGCCCATCGGCTTGAGGTTGTACATATGGTAAAAAGTCGCAACCTCGTAGACAGCCATCGGCGCCATACCAAGATAAGTCGCGATTTCAGCCATGTCATCGTCGGATATCCAGCCCTTTTCGTCCTGCACAAAACGCAAAGCCGCCATCACAGCAGATTGCTTCTGGTCTGCCGGATACTTCTTCAACTCACGGTTGATCTTGACTTGTATTTGTTCTGATAACATCAACGGTCAACCTCGCCAAAAACAATATCTTGAGTACCGATGATAGTCACCACGTCGGCAATCATGTGGCCGCGCGACATCTCGTCCAGCGCCGCCATATGCGCAAAGCCCGGCGCGCGTATCTTCATGCGGTAAGGTTTGTTCGCGCCATCGGAGATCAGGTAAATGCCGAACTCTCCCTTGGGATGCTCCACCGCAGCGTAAGCTTCGCCGGCGGGCACATGCATACCTTCGGTGAACAGCTTGAAGTGATGGATCAGCTCCTCCATATTCTGCTTCATGGCCTCGCGCTTGGGTGGCGCAAATTTGGAATTGTCTGTCATCACCGGTCCGGGATGGTCGCGCAACCAGGTGATGCACTGCTGGATGATGCGATTGCTTTGCCTCATCTCTTCGACGCGCACCAGATAACGGTCATAAGAATCGCCGGTCTTTCCGACCGGAATATCAAAGCTCAAACGGTCATAGACTTCATAGGGCTGCTTCTTGCGCAGATCCCATTCCACTCCCGAGCCGCGCAGCATCGGCCCGGTGAAACCCAGCGCCAGCGCGCGTTCCGGCGTGACGATACCGATATTAACGGTGCGCTGTTTCCAGATGCGGTTGTCGGTCAACAGAGTTTCGTATTCATCCACGCACTTGGGGAAGCGGCTGGTAAAATCTTCGAGGAAATCCAGCACCGAACCCTGGCGATTTTCATTCATCAACTTTACGGCTGCGGCATTGTGGATTTTGGACGCCTGATATTGCGGCATGGTATCCGGCAGATCCCGATACACGCCGCCCGGACGATAGTAGGATGCGTGCATGCGCGCACCGGACACCGCCTCGTAGGCATCCATCAGATCCTCTCGCTCGCGGAAGCAATACAGGAACATTGTCATCGCGCCGATGTCCAGCCCGTGCGCACCTAGCCACAGCAGGTGATTCAGCACGCGGGTGATCTCGTCGAACATCACGCGTATGTACTGCGCACGCAACGGCACTTCGATTCCGGCCAGCTTCTCGACCGCCAGCACATAAGCATGCTCGTTGCTCATCATCGAGACATAGTCGAGGCGATCCATATAGGGCAATGCTTGCAGGAAAGTCTTGTGCTCGGCGAGTTTCTCGGTGGCGCGATGCAACAGACCGATATGCGGATCGGCACGCTCGATGACTTCGCCGTCCAGCTCCAGCACCAGACGCAATACGCCGTGCGCAGACGGGTGCTGGGGGCCGAAGTTCATTGTGTAGTTTTTTATTTCCGCCATAGCCTTGCCTATCTCAACACGTGTTGCAATGCACGTTCACCGTGCATTTCAGTGCAGACTAACTTGCGCAAGCAAGTTAAGCCCGCAGGGCGGTCGTAACTAACATTCATCGTGTAGTTTTTTATTTCCGTCATGTTTACGCTCCAGTTTTACTGGCGTAATTTTCTTCGCGCACGATGCGTGGCGTCACTTCGCGCGGCTCGATAGAGACAGGCTGATAGATCACACGCTGCTGGGCGGGGTCGTAACGCATTTCCACATGGCCGGACAGCGGGAAGTCTTTGCGGAACGGATTGCCGACAAAACCATAGTCGGTCAGGATGCGGCGCAGATCGGGATGCCCGGTAAACACGATGCCGAACAGATCGAATGCCTCGCGCTCGTACCAGTTGGCGCAAGGCCATATTTCGGCCACCGAAGGCAGCACCGGAAAATCATCCTCATTGGCAAACACGCGCACACGCAGGCGAACGTTATGCGTCACCGAAAGCAGGTGATAGACCACTGCAAAACGATGTGGGTACGCGGCAGTGTCGATAGGTGCGAAGTCCGATGCGAAATAAGCGCCGCCCTCCGAAACATCGCTGCCGTAGGCGGAATAATCCACACCGCACAGGTCTACCATCTGCTCGAAGCGGAACTTCGGAACATCGCGCAGACGCGTCAGCACATCCAGCATGTCGGCAGCCTTGACTATGATGGTCAACTCTCCCAGCTTTTCTTCCACGCAGACCAGCTTATCGCCAAACAATCCCGTTAAATTAGCACGCAAGGTACTCAAATCAGCAACCATAGTTCATCTTCCTAGCGCGCAATGGTATTGGTTCGTTTGATCTTGTTCTGCAGCTGGATGATGCCGAACAGCAACGCTTCGGCAGTCGGCGGACAGCCCGGCACATACACATCCACCGGCACGATGCGGTCGCAGCCGCGCACCACCGAGTAGCTGTAGTGGTAGTAACCACCGCCATTGGCACAGGAGCCCATGCTGATGACCCAGCGCGGCTCGGACATCTGGTCATAGACCTTGCGAAAGGCCGGTGCCATCTTGTTGGTCAGGGTGCCGGCCACGATCATCAGATCGGACTGGCGCGGGCTGGCACGAAACACCTCGGCGCCGAAGCGGCTGATGTCATAGCGCGCCGTGGCCGAGTGCATCATTTCGACAGCACAGCAGGCCAGGCCAAATGTCATGGGCCAGATTGATCCGGTCTTGGCCCAATTCATCACCGAGTCGTAACTCGTGGTGACAAAACCTTCTTTGAGTACACCTTCAATCATCTGATTACTCCCAATCGAGGGCGCCCTTTTTCCACATATAGACAAAACCGAGGGTCAGCACTGCCACAAACTCCAGACCAATCAGGAAACCCATAAAACCGGTTTCCTTGAGCGTGACCGCCCAGGGGAACAGGAAGGCCGTTTCCAGATCGAACAAGATAACCAAAATGGCCACCAGGTAGTAGCGCACGTCGAACTTCATGCGGGCATCTTCAAACGCCTCGAAGCCGCACTCATAAGGGGAATTTTTAGCCGCATCGGGCCGGTTGGGGCCAAGGATGAA